>JBOHSY010000473.1:0-70824 GCA_050733355.1 Gemmatimonadales bacterium
CCCGTAGGTCGCGGCCGTTGCCGAGGGTGAAAGGGGGGCGATGTGCGCGAGATCAGTAGGTGAAGGTCGTCACCTCGACAGCCGGGTTGGCGCCCGCATCGCCTCCAAAGCTGCCGACGAACGTGACGGGCTCCTGATCCTTGCGCTGCACGGTCACCACCCAGTCGGACTGGAGGACGCCGCAGTCGTCGTAGTAGTCGACCACCACGCGATACTGGCCGGCGGGAGCGGAGCCGGTGGGAAACACGATGTTCTCGTTGTTCTTGTTGTCGATGTCGCACGCGGGGTTCGAGTCGAGGTCGAGGGTGCCGCCGCTCGCCGCCGTCTTGTTGCCGTAGAAGATCTCTTCGCCCGACGGATCGAAGACGTGGAGATCCACATCGCTCGCGCCGGTCCAGGCCACGCTGACCTGCACGTCCCCCGTGCCGACGTTGATCACCGACAGCGTCTGCTCGGCGTACGGCCCGACCTCGCCGGTCACGGCTTGGAGCGCGTAGCGGAGCCGGAGGTTGCCGGCCCGCACCGTGCGCGCGACGCTCAGGACGAGGTCCTCGACCGCCACGCCGTCGGGCAGCAGCACCTCCCAGTGGCCGCGGGCGGTCGGGCTGAAGATGAACACGCGCTGGAAGCTTCCGGCGTCGGCCGAGACGTTGATACGGGTGCTGCCGCCGTTGACCACGGTCGCGATGCCGGCGACCGTCGGCGCGGGTCCCGTGGCCGAGGTCGGCGCATCCGTGTCGTGGACGATGCCGATCACCGTGCCGGTCCGCGCGGTCACGTTGCTGATGAAGTCCTGGATCAGATACGTCGGCGCGAGCGGCTCGGGCGAACAGGACGCGAGTGCGGCGCAGGCGGCGGCCACGAGGGCGAGACGAAGTGCACGAAGCGGGACGGGCATCGGTCGGCTCGAGATGGGATCGCCGTCCCCAAGCGCAACGAGTGTACCGCAGGAACCAGCGCGGCTGCAGACTCTTGCGTGCCGCGGCGCAAGCGGCTGCGGGGCAACGGCTTGAGGAAGCCTCCCGAGGGACTTGCTCGCGGTGATGTCGAGACGCGCGCCAGGTGGGGTCGTGCGGGTTGCCCGAGAGGAACGCTAGATTGACCGCTTGCGAGCGTGGCGGAACCGGCAGACGCGCAGGACTTAGGATCCTGTCCCGCAAGGGGTCCGGGTTCGACTCCCGGCGTTCGCATCGACAGGGCGGTACGGGCGGTAAGGGGTAAAGGGGTTGCACAGATGCAAGGGGGGCAGGGGGCGCACGCCCCTGCCGCCTTGTGACGTTCGCAACTCCCCTTCCGCTTGTACCGCCTCGACCGCCTCGACCGCCTCGACCGCCTCTGCCGCCCTTTCGCCCCCTTGCCACCTGCTTACTTTACCCCCATGGCGGATATCGTAGTCCAGAAGACCGGCGAAGACGTCGCCTCCAGGTCCCTCCGCGTCACCGTTCCCGTCGAGCGAGTTCGGCAGGCAGAAGATCGCGCGCTCCAGTACTTCAGCCGCCGGGCGCGGCTGCCCGGGTTTCGTCCCGGGAAGGCGCCGGCCGGAGTGGTCCGGAAGCGCTTCGGCGATCAGATCCGGCAGACCGTGCTCGAAGAAGTGATCCGGGAGAGCTGGGCGACGGCCCAGAGCGCGGAGTCGCTCAAGCCCATCGCCGATCCGTCGATCAAGAATCTCAAGTTCGAGGATGGGAGTGCCATCGAGTTCGAGCTGCTGGTCGAGGTGCGCCCCGACATCACGCTGGAGCGCGTGGGTGGGTTCCGGGTCTCCCGGAGCGTCGCGACGGTGACCGACACCTCGGTCGAGGAGCAGCTCCAGCGCATCCGCGAGCAGAAGGCGGCCTGGCTCCCGGTGGAGGGCACGCAGCCCGCGGCGGGCCAGATGGTGCGGGTCGAGGTCACCCCCATCGAGGACGGCGTCGCGGCGCCGGCCCAGCCGTATTCGCTCGTCCTGGGCGAGCAGCAGGCGGTGCCCGACCTGGAGGAGCGGATCATGGCGCTCCTGCCCGGCCAGACGGTCGAGGCCGACATCCGCCTCCCGAACGACCATCCCGACGAGTCGCGGCGGGGCCAGACCCGCCGGGTCCGGGTCACGCTGCACGAGGTGAAACGGCAGGAGCTGCCGGCATTGGACGACGGCTTCGCCCGCGAGCTCGGAGAATTCGATAGCCTTGCGGCGCTCCGCGCCGCCATCCGGCAGGACCTGGAGCGCGAGTCGGTGCGCGAGGCCGACGCTCGGGTTCGCCAGGCCCTCCTGGGCCAGGTCATCGAGGCCAATCGGATCCCGGCGCCCGACAGCCTGGTGCACCGCGTGCTGCACGGGCTGGCGCACGTGTACCGCGTCCCGGAGGAGCAACTGGAGGCCTTCGAGGCCCAGTTCCGTCCGGTGGCGGTCTCCCAAGTGCAGCGGGACCTGGCGTTGGACGCTCTGGTCGAGGCGCAGGGGCTCCGGGCCTCGGAGTCGGAGATCGACGAACGCGTGGCGGCGATGGCGACGGCACGGAACCTGCCCGCCGGGGAGATGTACGCCACGTTGCAGAAGGCGAACCGGCTGTCGGAGCTCGAGCGGGGCATCACCGAGGACAAGGCGTTTGCCTTCCTGCTCCAACAGTCCACCGTTGACGAGGCGAGCACGTGACGATGGCCACCTTGTATCCGCCGTACATCATCGAGCGCTCGAGCCGCGGGGAGCGGACCTACGACATCTTCTCCCGACTGCTCATGGATCGGATCGTGTTTCTGGGCGCACCGATCAACGACGACGTCTCCAACATCATCATCGCCCAGCTCCTCTTTCTCGAGGCGGACAACCCCGAGAAGGACATCTACCTCTACATCAACTCGCCGGGCGGCGTGGTTTCGTCGGGGCTGGCCATCTACGACACGATGCAGCACCTCCGGGCGCCGGTGAACACGATCTGCATGGGGATGGCGGCGTCGATGGGGTCGTTCCTGCTCGCCGCCGGCAGCCCGGGCAAGCGGAGCGCGCTGCCGCACTCGCGCATCATGATCCACCAGCCGTCGGGCGGCACGCAGGGCACCGCGGCCGACATCGAGATCCAGGCGCGGGAGATCCTCTACCTCCGCTCGAAGCTGAACGCCATCTACGCCAAGCACACCGGACAGACCATCGAGACGATCGAGCGCGACATGGACCGCGACCGGTTCATGAGCGCCGAGGAAGCGCAATCCTACGGCCTGATCGACACGGTGTTCAACCCGCGCAAGGAGCTCGTCGCGACCGGCGGGAACGGCCAGAAGGCCTTGACGCCCTCCTGAGTGGAGGGCAGGTTACCCGGAGCCGTTCACCCCAGCCGCGCGCCTCTAAATGTCCAACGACAAGCACCTCCGTTGCTCGTTCTGCGGCAAGTCCAAGGACTCGGTCCGGAAGTTCATCTCGGGCCCGTCCGTCTACATCTGCAACGAGTGCATCACCCTCTGCAACGAGATCCTGGCGGAGGATGAGGAGCGCGAGGTCGCGGACAGCATCACGCAGGTCCCCACGCCCACCGAGATCAAGGACGTGCTGGATCAATACGTGATCGGGCAGGAGCGGGCGAAGCGGACCCTGGCCGTCGCGGTCTACAACCACTACAAGCGGATCAACGCGAGCAACGGCCGAGAGGCCGAGGTCGAACTCGACAAGTCGAATATCCTGCTCATCGGCCCTACCGGCGTCGGCAAGACCCTCCTCGCGCAGACCCTGGCCCGCATTCTCGACGTCCCCTTCACCATCGCCGACGCCACCACGCTCACCGAGGCGGGGTACGTGGGCGAGGACGTGGAGAACATCCTGGTCCGGCTGCTGCAGGCCGGCGACTTCAACGTAGCCGAGTGCGAGCGGGGCATCGTCTACATCGACGAGATCGACAAGATCGCGCGGAAATCGGAGAACCCGAGCATCACGCGCGACGTCTCGGGCGAGGGTGTGCAACAGGCGCTGCTCAAGATCCTCGAGGGCACCGTCGCCTCGGTGCCTCCCCAGGGCGGCCGGAAGCACCCGCAGCAGGAATACATTCAGATCAACACCAAGGACATCCTGTTCGTCTGCGGCGGTGCGTTCGACGGGCTGGAGAAGATCATCCAGGCCCGCACCGGCCGGCAGCAGATCGGCTTCGCGACCGCCAACGGCCCGAGCATGAAGGAGCTGGACAAGCAGAACCCGTTCGCCGAGGTCGAGCCGGACGACCTGCTCCGCTTCGGCCTGATCCCCGAGCTCGTGGGCCGGCTGCCGGTGAGCGTGGCGCTCGAAGCGCTGGACGAGGACGCGCTGGTCCGCATCCTGATCGAGCCCAAGAACGCGCTCACCAAGCAGTACAAGAAGCTGTTCGAGCTCGAGGACGTGGGCCTCACCTTCCAGGACGAGGCGCTGCGGGCGGTGGCGGGCAAGGCCATCAAGCGCGGCACCGGCGCGCGCGGCCTCCGCAGCATCCTCGAGACCATGATGACGGATATCATGTTCGAGTTGCCAAGCAGGGATGATGTGCGAGAAGTGGTGATCACCAAGGAGTGTGTGGCGGACGGGGTGGCGCCACTGGTGGTGACCGAAAGGGCCAGGGCAAAGAAGGAAGCGTGACGAACAGGCGGTAGGGGCGGCAAAGGGCGGTAAAGACGGCAAGGTGGGCGGATGGGTCAAAGAAGGCTGCAAGGCGCATGCGCCCTGCGGCCTTTCGTACATGCCGACCCTGTACCGCCCCTACCGCCCCTACCGCCCCTACCGCCCGTACCACCTACTTTCCCGCGTGTCCTCTCCTTTTGCCGGACTGCCAGTGGACTTCGTGGGGTCGTTTCCCGACCCCCTGGTGGCGTTACAGCCAGCGCTACCGGAGGTAGCGCTGATCGGAAGAAGCAATGTCGGCAAGTCCAGCCTGCTGAACAGCCTGGTGGGCCGGTCGATCGCCAGGGTGAGCGGCACGCCGGGCAAGACCACGCTGCTCAACGCCTACCGGCTGCCCACTTTCCATGTCGTGGACCTGCCGGGCTACGGCTTCGCCCGCGCCGGCAAGTCGGCGCGCGCGGGTTACCGTTCGCTGCTCACGCGCTACCTCCGCGATCGCCCGACGCTCGCCGGTGTGGTCTGGCTGCTCGACATCCGCCATTCGCCCTCGAAGGACGACCACGAGTTCCAGCAGCTCCTGATCGACAGCGGGCGCCCCGTGCTCGCCGTGCTCACGAAGGCGGACAAGTTGCCCCGCGGGCAACGCTCGGCGCGGGTGCGCGCCCTCGCCCGCGAGCTCGAGCTGGCGGACGACCAGGTGCTGCCCACCAGCAGCCGGTCCGGGGACGGCGTGCCGGAGCTGGCCGAGGCGATGCTGCTGCTGGCTGCGAAGGCGGCCGCGAATCGCGGTCTGTTCTAGGTTTTTCGGTCAGAGACCCTCACCGACAGGCGGTCTGCCCATCTCCTTCCCTTCCTGGCTCCGGTCGCTGGCGCCCGAGACGCTGCTCGGGGTCGCCTTCCTCGCGGCGGCGGTGGGCGGCACGCTGGCCGCGATGGGACTGGGCGGCGTCGCGCCTGGGTTGCTCCTCGTGCTCGCCGGCGTGTTCGCCCTCGAGCGAGGCGTGCTCAAGGTGCGGGCGCGGCTGCGTGACAGCCAGCGGCTGCAGGAGGACACCGCCCGGCAGCTCGACCGGCGAATCAGCGAGCTGTTCTCGCTCCAGGAGCTGAGCTACGTCCTCTCCGAGTCGATTCAACTCGACCGGATCGCCGAGCAGGTCGCCCGCTACGCGGGGCGGTTCCTCCAGGCGGAGGGGGCGCTGCTCGCTCTGGTCGAGGATCCGGACGGCCGGCGGCTCAGGGTCACCGCCGCGAGCGGGACGCTCGCGGCGCTGCAGGGCCGCCTGTTCGAGGGATCGGAGGCGGCCCTGGTCCGATCCGCGCTTGTGCGCGAGCGTATCGAGGTGGCGCAGAGCACCGCCGGCGCCGAGGTCACGCTGCTCGGCGGCGCCACCGTCCGCTCCGCGGCCGTGGCGCCGCTCCGGGCGCAGGGCCTCCCGCTGGGCGCGTTGGCCGTGGCCAACCGGCGCGACGGTCAGTTCACCACCGAAGACCTGTGGCTCCTTTCGACGGTCGCGACCCAGACCTCCGTGGTGGTCGCCAACAGCCGCCTATACGAGATGGTGCGGCGCAGCACCGAGGAATGGGAGACCGCGTTCAACGCCCTTTCGGAGGGACTGGCCGTGGTCGGGCCCGAAGGCGAGATCCTCCGGGCGAACCGGGCGCTGGGCGAGCTCGCCGGCCGGACGCCCAGCCAGCTGCTCGGCGCCGACTTTGCCGACGCCGTCGCCGACCGGGCGCTCGCCGCGCGGGAGCTCCCCGCCGCGGCGCAGGAGGACGCCCGCCCCGCACCGGTCGAGATCCGGGTGGACGGCGATCGCAGGGTCCTCCGCCTCACGGCTGCACCGCTCGCCGGGCCCGCCCGCGGTGCCGTGGTGGTGCTGGTGGAGGACGTGACCGGGCAGCGGGCGATGCAGTCGCAGCTCATCCACAGCGAGAAGATGGCGGCGATCGGGCAGCTCGTATCCGGCGTGGCGCACGAGCTGAACAACCCGCTCGCGTCCATCGCGGGCCTGTCCGAGCTGCTGGTCCAGCCCGGCATGCTGCCCGACCCGTCGCCGGCACGCGAGCACCTGCGGGTGATTCATGACCAGGCCGAGCGGGCCGGCCGGATCGTGCGCAACCTGCTCACCTTCGCCCGCAAGGGAGGACGGGACAAGAGCCCGGTGGACCTGAACGATGTCGTCTCCCGCACGGCCCTGCTGATCGCCTACGATCTCCAGCAGCGCCAGATCGACCTCGCGCGGGAGCTGTCGGCCGATCCCGTCGTGGTGCTGGGGGATCGGCAGGAGCTCCAGCAGGTGCTGCTCAACCTCATCATGAACGCGGCCCAGGCGCTGACCGGGGTCGCGCCAGGGCGCCCGCGGCGGCTCACGCTCGCGACAGCGCGCCAGAGGGGCGAAGGCCTGCTCAGCGTGACCGACACCGGCCCCGGCGTCCCGCCGGCACAGGTCGCCCAGCTCTTCACGCCGTTCTTCACCACGAAGGCGCCCGGGCACGGCACCGGACTGGGTCTCTCGCTCAGCTACGGGATGGTGGAGGCACACGGAGGGCGGATCACATACCAGCCGGCGCGGGGCGGCGGCGCGGAGTTCACGGTGCGGCTGCCGTTGCACGACGCCGAGCGTCCCGCGGCCCCCGCCCGGC
The DNA here is from genome assembly GCA_050733355.1 of Gemmatimonadales bacterium. GTDB lineage: Bacteria > Gemmatimonadota > Gemmatimonadetes > Gemmatimonadales > GWC2-71-9 > DASQPE01. Next base: position 7,196 of record JBOHSY010000473.1, read on the forward strand.
GCGTGCTCGTCGTCGACGACGACCCCGCAGTGCACCGGCTGGTGCACGCGCTCTTCGCGCCCGACGGGCACGTGGTGGCGGCCGCGCGGACCGGTGAGCAGGGACTTCGCCTGGCGGCGGAGCGGAACTTCGATCTGGTCATCGCGGATGGTCGCCTCTCCGCCGGAGGCGACCGACGCTTCGTCGCCGCGCTGCTCACGGAGCACCCCGACTGGCGCGACCGGCTCATCGTGGCCGGCGCGCCTCGCCCGTCGCAAGGGGGCGCCGATGGCGATCCAGCGCCCACCCATACGATCCCGAAGCCGCTCCAGGTGCGCGATCTGCGACGCCTGGTGACCCGGCTGCTCGGGAGCGGAGAAGGACGGCCGTGACGCATATGTGACGCTTGGGTGACCGGCCCGTTGAGCCGGCCTCGAGCGCACCGCTTTGTGACGCAGTCGTTGCACCCGTGTGCGTATCCCGAGACACGACTCCCGCACGTTCCCCGCCGACAACCGCTCGTCGCTCCCACTCACCCCGCAAGGTGCCCATGAAGCTCGTCCGTGCGGTTCGTTGCCTCGTGTTGCTGGCCGCGGCCTGGCTCCTGCCCGGGTCGCTCGGCGCGCAGGATGCGCCGGCCGGCCGCGTCGTCGGGCGCGTCGTGGATGCCGGTCAAGGATCCCCGATCGCGGGCGCACAGATCCAGGTCACGGGAACCGAGCTCCGCGCGACCAGTGCGGTGGACGGCCGCTTCTCGATTGCGAACATTCCCGCTGGGCCCGTGAGCCTCACGGCGCGCATGATCGGATTCCAGCCGAAGACCGTCACCGGGCTCGAGGTGCCGGCCGGCGACGCCGTCGAGCAGAACGTGGCCTTGAGCTCGCGGGTGGTCGAGCTCGCCGAGATCACCGTTTCGGCCGAGGCGGAGCGCGGCAGCGTCGCCCGTGCTCTCGATGAGCAGCGCAATGCGGTGGACATCGTGAACTCCGTATCGCGGGAGCAGATCGCCAAGAGCCCCGATAGCGACGCCGCGGCTGCGATCCAGCGGGTGAGCGGGGTGACCGTGCAGGACGGGAGATACGTCGCCGTCCGTGGCCTGGGTGATCGGTACACCCAGGCATCGTTGAACGGCGCGCGGATCCCCAGCCCCGAGCCGGAGAAGAAGGTGGTGCCGCTCGATCTGTTTCCGGCTTCCCTCATCGAGGCGATCACCACATCCAAGACGTACACGGTCGACCGGCCGGGCGACTACAGCGGCGCCGAGGTGAACATCAGGACCCGCGAGTTTCCGACCCGGCGTACGCTGACGATGACCGTCGGCTCCGGATTCAACACGCGTTCGACCGGCACCCAGAGCAACTTTGCGCCCGCTACGGGGACCGACTGGCTCGCGTTCGGCTCCAACCGGCGTGAGCTCCCCACCCCCATCGCAGCCAACCCGACACTCGCGGGGGTGAACCACCCACAGGCCATTAACGATGTGGTGAACTCATTGCGCAACGTCTGGTCGGCCCGCCAGCGCGACGGCTCGCCGAGCGGCTCGTTCGGCCTGTCGGTGGGCGGCAGCGATCGCGTGTTCGGCAAGGAGCTCGGGTACCTGCTGTCGGGATCGTATTCCTACGCGCAGGAAGTGAAGTCCGATCAGGTGCGCGCGCTCGCGCTCGCCGGTGCGGGCGGCGCGCCCACCGAGATCGACCGATACGAGGGGGAGACGGGCCGGGCGACCGTTCTCTGGGGCGGGCTGGCGAACTTCACCACGACGCTCGGCAGCCACACCAAGCTCTCGTTCAACAACACCTACAGCCGGACGATGGACAACGACGGGCGCCTCGAGTTTACGCCCCGAAGCGAGAATCTCGGCATCCCGCTGCAGATTCAGCGGCTCCGTTATGTCGAGCGGAACGTGCTGTCGAGCCGGCTCTCCGCGCTGCATCAGCTCGCTCGCCGCCACCAGGTCGAATGGGCGGCCGGCTACTCGGATGTGGCGCGGAAGGAGCCGGACCGCTCGGAGATCGTGTACACCGCCCAGCTCGACGCGAACGGCTCGCCGGTCGGCACGCGGTGGCTCGGGATCAGCAACGAGGCCGCGGTCCGCACGTTCGCGGATCTCGACGAGAACGCGCTGGACGGGCAGCTCAGCTACCAGCTCCTGCTCGGCTCGCTCGACAACCCCTGGGCCCTGAAGGTCGGCGGTTACTACCGCTCGGTGGAGCGCGACGCGGACAACACCTACTACAGCATCAGCCTGGCCGGCTCGCTGCCGGAGACGGCGCTCCAGCTGCCGCCGGAGCAGATCTTCGACGGACGTTTCTCCACCGGCACCACGACGGCGTTCCGGGTCGCGGCCCTGGGCCAGGGAGGCTCGTACGCCGCGGAGGACCGGTTGACCGCGAGCTTCGCCCAGCTCTCGATTCCGCTCGGCAGCCGTTTCGACGTCACCGCCGGCGCACGGTACGAGCACTCGGACGTGACGGTGAACGCGGTCTCGACCACGGGCGTCCCGACGGTCACGGCTCCCGGGTACGACGACATCCTGCCGTCGCTGCTGCTGACCTACCGGCTGTCGGAGTCGCAGAATCTCCGGCTGGGCCTGTCGAGAACCCTCAGCCGGCCCGAGTACCGCGAGCTGGCGCCCCTGCTGTTCCGCGAGGTGATCGGGTTCGACAACGTGATCGGCAATCCCAACCTCCAGCGCGCCCGCATCGACAACGTCGACTTGCGGTGGGAGTGGTATCCGACCGGCGCCGAAATCGTGAGCGTGAGCCTGTTTGCCAAGCGGTTCGACGATCCGATCGAACGGGTGTACCTCGCTACGTCCGGCACACGCATCATCAGCTACGTGAACGCGCAGGCTGCGAACAACTACGGCATCGAGCTGGAGTTCAGAAAGAATCTCGGCACGTTCCGCAACTCTCTGACTCCGTTCACGCTCTTCGCCAACACGACGCTGATGCGGAGTGAGATCGACATCGCGAACAGCTCCGCTTCGATCACGAATCCCGAGCGTCGCATGGTGGGCCAGGCGCCCTACGTGGTGAACGCCGGGCTGACCTACACGTCGGGCAGCGGCGCGTGGAGCGCAACCACACTCTACAACGTCACGGGGCCGCGCATTACCGAAGCGGGGGAGATTCCGCTTCCGGACGTCGAGGAGCGGCCGCGCCACGTCATGGACTTCTCGCTCCGGTTCCCCGTGTTCCCCGGGCTCTCGGGTCGCCTGGACGCGAAGAACCTCTTCGACTCGCCGTACAAGCTCGTGCAGGGACCGGTCGAGCGCGAGACGTACCAGCTGGGCCGCACCTTCGGGATCGGGTTCTCGTGGCAGCCCTGAGGCGCGCCAGGGCCGCGTGACAGAGCTGTGACGGCGGCGTGGCCGCCGGGTGACGGCCTGCTGCTTGGATAGCAGCGCGCCTGGTTCAGGCGGGCGGATCGACGACTTCCTTCTCCCACACTTGGGTAGGTGAATGAATCGACTTCTTCGTGCTGTTTGCGGATCCGGCGTCCTGGCGATGGCCGGCCTGTTCGTTGGGTGCGGCGGGGATGACACGACCGGACCGGGCGTGGTGAATCCCCCGTCCAGCGTCACCGCGCAGGCGAGTACCGCCACCTCGGCGGACGTCACGTTCACGCCGGTGATCGGCGCGACCAGCTACGTGGTCGAGCGGGCGCCGGGCGCCTCGGGCGGGACGTTCGAGGAGGTCGGCACGCCGTCGACGTCGCCATTTACCGACCCAGGCCTCGAGCCCAACACGACCTATCGCTACCGGGTCGCCACCGTGTCCGGCAGCACGACCAGCGCATTCTCCAGCGAAGCGCAGGTCACCACGCTGGCCCCCGGTCGCCAGGTCGTGAATGTCACAGCAGACATCACGACCAACACCACGTGGGTCGTCGACAACGTCTATCGGCTGCAGGGCTTCCGGAAGGTGACGTCGGGCGCCACGCTGACCATTCAGCCGGGCACGCGGATCGAGGGTGACTTCAACACCATCGGTTCGTCACTCTTCGTGCTGCGCGGCGCGCGGATCCAGGCCATCGGCACGGCGGCGAACCCGATCGTGTTCACCTCGTCGCAGACGGCGGGCACCCGTCAGCCGGGTGACTGGGGCGGGCTCATCATCGTCGGCAACGGGGCGATCAACCGGGCCGATCCGACCACCCTCGAGGGCACCGGCACCAACGCCGACAACCCGCTGATCAACTACGCCGGCGGGAACAACAACGCCGACAACAGCGGTGAGCTGCGCTACGTGCGGGTGGAGTTCGCCGGATTCGCACCTGCCGAGAATGCGGAGCTCAACTCGTTCACGTTCGCCGCGGTCGGCAGCGGGACCGCTTTGAATTACCTCCAGTCGCTCGCGGGCCTCGACGACTCGTTCGAGTGGTTCGGAGGCGCCGCTGATGGGAAGTACTTCGTCTCGTACGAGTCCGGCGACGACCACTTCGATATGTCGGAGGGCTACTCGGGGCGGCTCCAGTATCTCGTCGCGCTTCAGACCAGGATCCTCCAGACGCGGCCCGAGGCCGGCGGCGTGTCGTCGGATCCGCAGGGCATCGAGAACGATGGCTGCGCCGGCACGGGCTGCGCGAACGGCGAGGATTCCCAGCCCTTCACGATTCCCGTGGTAGCCAACTTCACGCTCATCGGGACCCCCGCCGGCGTGACGATCCCGTCGGGCGGCGGCCGCGGTTTGGTGCTGCGCCGGGGCACGGGCGGCTTCTATGTGAACGGGCTGATCGGCCGCTGGCCGACCGCGGGCTATAGCGTCCGGACCGCCGCCACGACCGGAGCGCGGCAGGCCGCCGGTCTGCTCGATCTGGACAACCTGCTGGTGGTCGAGACCCCCGCGCTGACCGATGCGGCAAGCGACGTCGCAGTCGACGCCGGCGCGAACGCCATCGAGTATCAAGCCGCCACCACAGCCGCGAGCATCCTCACCGCGCTGCCCACTGATCCAGCCGATGGGGCTGCGCTGGACTGGACGCCTACGGCCGGATCGGCGGCGGCATCCGGCGGACTGGCGACGTTCACCGGGGAGCTGGCTACCCGAGCCGGCTCGGTCGTGGTCGGGACGGCGTTCCGCGGCGCGGCGCATCCGAGCGGCGCCGACAAGTGGTGGCAGACCTGGACGAACTACGCAGACAACTGAGCCCTTGCGGCAGGCTCGGCGACGGTCGGCGTTTCGCACGCCGGCCGTCGTGCTTCCTGGCCCGTGCGAAGGGATGAGACGATGACGAGACGAGCGCTGCTGGCCGCGTACGCGCTGCTGGCTGCCTGCGACCCCGAGAAGCCCCGCCACGCAACGGTTGACCGCCAGCAGATCGCGTCGGCCGTCGCCGCAGAACCGCCGCCGGGACACCTCGTCGACAGCGCCCTGCCCATCGCCGAGCACCTCCGGCGTTTCCGTGCGGGCGTGGATTCGACGGATCGGCTCCAGGGGGGCTCACCGACGCCGCAGGCGCTGGCGAAGCGGTTTCTGGAAGCAGTCGCGCGGCGAGACACGATCGATCTGGCCCGGATGGTCCTGACCAGACCGGAGTTTGCCTGGCTGTATTACCCGAGCCATATCTATCACGACCCGCCGTACGAGCTGGACCCGGGCACGTTCTGGATGCTGATACAGAACAACAGCAGGAAGGGCTTCGTCCGGGTGTTGCGGCATTATGGCGGGCAGCGACTCGAGTACCGCGAGCTGCGTTGTACGCGCTCCGCGAACCTGAATCCGCCGCTGGAGGAGTCGGAGCGGTGTGCTCTGGAGTTTACAGCCAACAAGCAGCCCGAGTCGCGGCGGATGTTCGGCTCGATCGCGGGCTACGGCGGCCGCTACAAGCTTGTGAGCCACGCGAACGAGTTCTGATCGGAGCAGTCCCCTTGGCACCGGCGATTCAGGGACCTGGATCTGGCGCAATGAGTGAGGGCTCGAGGGACGTAGCGCGAGGCCGTTGGGTGAAGGGATTCGGGGCCGTCGCGGCCGCGCTCGGCTGGACGGCCCTCGCGCTGCAGTTCTACCTGTCCATGGGTCTATCCATCACCCGGGGCAAGGGGTTCCTCGGCGGGTTGATCACTTTTTTCAGCTATTTCACCATCCTGACGAACATCCTCGTCGCGCTGGCGCTGACTGCCCCGCTGGTGCGTGTGCGATCGAGCGTCGCCGAGTTCCTTACGCGGCCGGTGAACACCGGCATCGCGGCAAGTATTGCCCTGGTAGGCGTCGCCTACGCCTTGCTCCTGCAGCACATCTGGGATCCCAAAGGCCTCCAGCTCGTGGCCGACGGGCTCCTCCACTACGTGATGCCGGTGCTCTTCCTGGCGTACTGGTGGTTCGCGGTGCCGAGGGTCGACGTGCGCTGGGGCCACGGTTCGCGCTGGATGCTGTACCCTCTTCTCTATTTCTTGTACGCCATGGTTCGCGGCGCCCTGTCAGGCTTTTATCCCTACCCTTTCATCAATGCGAGTGAGCTTGGCTACCCGCGCGCACTCGCCAACGCTGCCGGCGTCCTGCTCGGTTTCCTCGCGCTCGCGTGGCTCCTGGTCGCCCTGGGACGACTCAAGCGCGCCGCGATCATCGCCGCCATACCCCCACCTGGGCGGCGTGCGCGATGAAACAGGAGGTGCCGACACCGGAGGCGATGTTGTCGCCGACCGGTCGCGAACCAGCGCGATCGGCCAGGCCGACCTACGCAAACGCCCGCCGGCCGACCTGATTCCGGTTCCCTGGCGACTTGAAATCACCGGACTCATCCCGCGTCTCGAACGGTAAAGCCCTTCGCCCGCAGGAACTCCCGCGCCTCCGGAATCGTGGAGCCCTGAAAATGAAAGATCGAGGCCGCGAGCACGCCGTGTGCTCCGGCCTCGAGCGCCTCCGCGAGGTGCTCGAGCTTCCCAGCCCCGCCCGACGCGATCACCGGGATTCGCACCGCCGCTGAGGCGGCTCGCAGCAGCTCGAGGTCATACCCTGACTGGGTGCCGTCCCGGTCCATGCTGGTGAGCAGGATCTCCCCCGCGCCGAGCTGCTCCAGCCGACGCAGCCACTCGACCGCCTCGAGTTGCGTCTCCTCCCGCCCCGCCGAGACCATCACCGCGCGCCGCGCCGCGATCCATTTCACGTCCACCGCCACCACCACACACTGGGATCCGAAGCTCGCGGCGAGCCGCTCCACCAGCGACGGATCGCGGACCGCCGCGGTGTTGACCGACACCTTGTCCGCGCCCGCGCGGAGCGCCAGCCCTGCATCGTCCACCGTGCGGATGCCGCCGCCCACCGTGAACGGGATGAACACGGTGTCGGCCACACGGCTCACCATGTCGAGCGTGGTGCGGCGGGCGTCGATCGTCGCGGAGATGTCCAGGAAGACGAGCTCGTCGGCGCCCTCGGCGTCGTACCGCGCGGCCTGTTCGACCGGGTCACCGGCGTCCCGGAGCGACTCGAAATGAACGCCCTTCACGACCCTGCCGCCGGACACGTCGAGGCAGGGAATGATGCGCCGCGCTAGCATACGCGCAGCACGTCCTCCATCCGGCCCGCATCGCCCCAGCTGACGAGGACGAGCAGATCCTCCAGCGCCCGCCGCTCCCGCGGCCAGGTGAAGCGATCGCGCGCCTCGGCCGGCAACAGCCACTCGAAGCGGTCGTGCTCCGGGCCCATGCGAATGTCGGCGCCCGACTCGACGAATGCGGCGAACACGGGCACGAGCGCAACCTCGTCCGGATGATGCTGATAGAACAGGTCGACCCGGCTCAGGTTGTACATGCGAAGTGGGGGAAGCCCGGTCTCCTCGAGAAGCTCACGGCGCGCGGCGTCGGCCGGGGTCTCCCCGGCCTCGATGTGGCCGTGCACTGTCTCCCAGCAGCCGGGGCGCTTCGCGTTCGGGGACCGCCGGAGTACCAGGCACTCGAGGGCCCGCCCGGCGCCGCGCAGCACGTACACGTCCACCAGCGAAACCGTCACCGAGGTCAAGGCGCCCACCGCGCGAACGCGGAGAGCAGCTCGATCCCGGCGCGCTGCGACTTCTCCGGATGAAACTGCACGCCCACGACGTTGCGCTGCCCCACGACCGTGGAAAACTCATAGCCGTAGTCGGCGGTGGCGAGCACGGCCTCGTCGGGCAGGCCGGCTGGGTGGTAACTGTGCACGTGGTAGAAGAACTCGCCGCCGTCGACCCCGCGGAGCATGGGGTGCGCACGACCGGCCGGCGTCGGGCGCACCTCGGCCCACCCCACGTGGGGCACCGGCAGGTTCACGTCGAGGCGGCGCACCCGTCCCGGCAGCAGGCCAAGGCCCCGGGCGTCGGGGGCCTCGTCGCTCCGCTCGAGGCAGAGCTGGAGGCCGAGGCAGATGCCCATGACCGGCCGCCCGGCGGCGGCCGCGTCGCGGACGGCATCGCCCAGACCGCTCCGCGCGAGATTGGTGGTGCCTTGGCCGAAGTTTCCGACACCGGGAAGGAGAACATGGTCGGCGCGGCGGACGGCCGCGGGATCGGCGGTGAGCTCGGCGGCGTGGCCGCCCGCGAGGAGCGCGCGCACGACGCTCCTTACGTTGTTCACCCCATAGTCCACGACTGCGATCACAGTACGCCCTTGGTCGAGGGCACGCCCCGGACTCGCGGGTCCAGTGCGGTGGCCGCGTCCAGTGCCTTGGCAAAGGCCTTGAACGCCGCCTCGACGATGTGATGCGGATTATCGCCGCGCACCAGGTCGATGTGCGCGGTGAGCCCCGCGTTGGTCACCAGCGCCCGAAAGAACTCCGGCGTGAGAAACACGTCGTAGTCTCCCAGCATCTGCCACTTCGGGATGTCCACCTGGTACGCCAGGAACGGGCGCCCCGACACGTCGAGCACGACGCGGACGAGCGCGTCGTCCAGCGGCACCATCGCATCGGCGTAGCGGCGGATGCCCGCGCGATCACCCAGGGCCTCCGCGATGGCCTGGCCCAGAGCGATCCCGGTGTCCTCCACCGTGTGGTGGCCGTCCACGTGAAGGTCGCCGGTGGCCTGGACCTCGAGATCGAGCAGCGCGTGGCGCGCCAGTGCCTCGAGCATGTGGTCGAAGAAGCCGATGCCGGTGCGGATGCTCGCCTCGCCCCGGCCGTCCAGATCGACCCGGACGCGCAGCTCGGTCTCCTTAGTGGTACGGGTGACGTCGCCTACCCGTGGCACGGAACCTCCCGCTCACCGCTCACCGCTCACCGTCGACGATCTGCTCCAGCGCCGCGACCACCGCGTCCATGTCCTCCTCGGTGCCGATCGAGATGCGCAGGCACTCCTGGAGCTCGCTCGCGCCGGAGACGTCGCGGACCAGAATGCCATGCTCGTCCAGCAGCCGGCGGAAGACGTCGCGCGCCGGCGTCCGGTGGCAGCGGAGCAGCACGAAGTTGGCGGCGGTCGGGAACACGGTGACGCCCGGCAGCACGCGCAGCCGCTCGAGCGTGCGGTCCCGCGTGGCCACGAGCGACCGGATCCGCTCGGCCCGGAGCTCCGCGTGCCCCATCAGCGTCGTCGCGGCCGCGAGGGTGATGGCGTTCACGTTGTACGGCGGCTTGCCCTTCGCGATCTCGCGCGCGAGCGCCGGGTGCGCCAGCGCATAGCCGAACCGGAGTGCCGCCAGGCCGAACGCCTTCGAGAACGTGCGGAGCACCACCACCCGCGGTGACGACGGCAGCAGCGGGACCGCCGTGGGTCCGCCGAAGTCCTGGTAGGCCTCGTCGCAGAGCACCAGCGCGTCGGTGGCCTCCAGCACGCGCTCGACCCCGTCGTGCGGGAGCGCGCTGCCGGTGGGATTGTTCGGCGAGTTGAGCACCACGACCCGGGCCCGCTCCCGCGCGGCAGCCCGGACGAGCGAGTCGACGTCGTACCGGAAACCCGCCCCGAGCGCCACCGGCACGTAGCGCCCGCCGAAGACGTTCGTAAGCAGGCGGTAGAGGGAGAACGTCGGCGAGGGTGACACCACGGCGCTTCCCGGAGTCAGCGTGGTGGCGAGCACCGCCTGGATCAGCTCGTTGGAGCCATTGCCGACCAGGATCCCCTCGGGGTGCCACGCGTGCGCCGCCGCGATTCGTCGCAGCAGCTCGGCCGGAACGAACTCGGGATAGCGGTTCCATGGGAGCGCCATCGCGCGCTCGACGATCTCACGCTTGAGCGGCTCGGGCACGTCCCATGGGCTCTCGTTCTGGTTCAGCTTCCGGCGGGAGGGGCGCGGGACGAGCGTGTACGCCGGCTGCCCGCGCACGGCGGGCTTGACCAGCTCGATGGCGGGGCTCGCGTCCGCGAGCGATTCGGTCATCGGGCGCGGCGCCCGAGCACCGCTTCGAGGCGCGCGGGCAGCGCGCGGGCGCGGAACGGCTTGCTCAGGAAGTCGTCCGCGCCCAGCTCGAATACGCGCACTTCGTTCTCCTCGTCGCCCTTCGCCGTGAGCACGATGACCGGGATGTCGCGGGTGGCGCTCCGGGACCGGAGCTGCGACAGCACGCCGTAGCCATCGAGGCCCGGGAGGTTGAGGTCGAGCACGATGATGTCCGGCGCGTGCCGATCCACCTGGTCCAGCGCCTGGACGCCGTCGCGCGCCTCCTGCACCGTGTAGCCCTCGCGCTCGAGCAGGTCGCGCATCACGCGCCGGAGGGCGTCCTCGTCGTCGACCAGCAGCACGACGATGCCGCGCTTCCGCTCGAGGCCGTCGGCGGAGACCGGCGGCGCGTCGTCGAGCAGGTCCATGTCCATCGAGAAGTCGAACGACGCGGGCGGCCCGTGGACCGTTGCGGGGGGCGGAGCGCTGGTGGCCGCGGGTGCCGCAGGCGGGGACACCGGCGTCCTGCCGCCGCGCGTGGGCTCCGGCATCGCACGCCGCGGCGCCTTCGTCCGCTCCACCGGCCGTTCCGCGGGGACGTCCGTGACCCGGAGCAGCTCCTCCACCGTGGTCTCGCCGGCGACCACGTGCTGGAGCCCGCTCTCCCACAGCGACCGCATGCCCTGCTCCCGCGCGATCTCGGCGATCACGTCGGCCGTGGCTCCCGCTCCGATCTGCCGCTCGATCTCCGGCGTGATCGTGAGCACCTCCACGATGCTGAACCGGCCGCGGTAGCCGGTCTGGGCGCACTCGGTGCAGCCCACGGCCCGGACGAGGTTGGTGCCGGGCGGAAGCAGCCGCGCGACCCGCTCGGGCACGGCGTTGCCGCCCGACTCCTTGCAGGCGGCGCAGAGCCGCCGCATCAGACGCTGCGCCACGATGCCCCGCAACGCCGAGGCGATCTTGTACGCCTCCATGCCCATGTCGAGCAGACGGGTCACCGAGTTCGGCGCGTCGTTGGTGTGCAGCGTGGACAGCACCAGGTGGCCGGTGAGCGACGCCTGCAGTGCAATCTGCGCGGTTTCCTGGTCGCGCACCTCGCCGATGAGCACCACGTCCGGGTCCTGCCGGAGGATCGAGCGGAGCGCCGAGGCAAAGGTGAGGCCGGCCTTCTCGTGCACCTGCACTTGCACGATGTTCTGTCCGAGCCGGTATTCGACCGGATCCTCCACGGTGACGATGTTGACGCCCTCGCTCTGGATCAGCCGAATCGCCGAGTAGAGCGTGGTGGTCTTGCCGGAGCCGGTCGGCCCCGTCACCAGGATGATGCCCTCCTTGTGCCGCAGCAGGCGCTCGATGGCCTCGGCCTCCTGCGGATTGAGTCCCAGACCATCGAGCGAGAGGACCGTCGATTTCTGGCTCAGGATACGGATCACGACCTTCTCGCCCAGCGAGGCCGGAAGCGTCGAGATGCGCAGGTCGATCGGCTCGCCGTTCACCGACACCCGGGCGCGTCCATCCTGCGGCCGCAGGCGGTCGGCGATGTCGAGCCCGGACATGATCTTGATTCGCGAGATGAGGGGGAGGCCCGCCGAGCGGGGGATCTTCATCACCTGCCGCAGCACGCCGTCGATGCGGTAGCGCACCACGACCCCGCCCTCGGCCGGCTCGACGTGAATGTCGCTCGCCCGGCTCGTCACCCCATCGGCGAGCATGGTGTCGACCAGGCGGATGATGGGCCGCTGGCTCGCCTCCTCCGCGGTGACCGCGGCGTCGTCCTCCTCCTTGACTTCCTTGACCTCGAAGTCGCCGCTCATGCTGTCGAGGAAGCGGCTGATCGCCTCCTCGCCGCGGTACAGCTCATCCAGCTTCTCGCGGATCCGCGCCGGCGAGGCGAGGAGCAGGCGGACGTCGCGGCCGGTGGCGAACGCGAGCGCCTTTTCGGCGTCGAGGTCGAACGGATTCGCCGTGCCGATCTCCAGCAGCGATTCGGTGACCCGGAGCGGCACGACGTTGTATTTCCGAACGAGCTGCTCGGGCACCGCATCCTTCACGTTGGGGTCGACCCCGGCCAGCTCCGCCACGCCGAAGCGGAACCGGGTGGCGACCGCGTTCAGGATCTGCGGGTCGGTCGCCAGCTTGCGCTGGACCAACGTTTCCCAGAGCGACCCGGGCGGTCCATCCGCGGCACGGATGCCCGCGAGGGCGTCGCTCGGGACGAGCGTCTCCACGGTGGGCACGAGCCATTCATCGGTGAACTGCATGCGCCGCTCGACGGTGCCGGGAAAGTGAAAACCTAACCGGCAGGCGGGCAGGCGGGCAGGCGGCCGCTCGATCGCCGGTCCGCCGGTCCGCCGGTCCGCCTTACAGGATCCCCCACCATTCCGGGTGGACGTCCAGGGTGACCTCGAAGTCGCCGTCACGGAGCCCGATACCGGCCTCCAGCCGGATCAGGCGCATCAGCCACTCGATGGCGACGCCCGCGACCGGCCGCATGCCCCTGGTCGCGGCCCACGGCAGGCCGGCCACCGGTCGCCCGGTCCAGCCTGCCGCCACGAAGGGGGCCACGATCGCGGTGCGGCCGGTGGATGCGTACGACCCGAGCGGGATGGCCGGGACGGGCGCCTCCAGCCGCCACTCCACGCGGCCGAGTGCGAACTCGCGGCCGCCCCAGGCCCGGAATGGTTCACCGACGAGCGTGCCTCGCCCGCCGAGCACGAAGGAGCGATATGCCGGCAGGCCCGCGGTGCCCACCCCGGCGTCGGCCTTGATGAGGAGCTGGCTGCCACCGACCGGGAGCAGCCAGGCGGCCGCACCCGCCGCGCGGAAATAGTCCGTCGGACCCTCGCCGACCTCGGCCGAGACATGCCCAGCGAGTCCGTTGCTCGGCGGGGCGGCCCCGGCGCGCTCCAGCCGAAGGCGCGCAAGGCGGTACTCGCCCGCGCCGAGCGCGGGGTTGGGGCGATAGCTGCCGCGCGACGGTGTCGCCCGCACGTCGAGGGAGCGACTGCGTTCTAGCCCGAGGTCCAGCGACACGGACCAGAGCCCCCCAAGCGGCTGGCGCAGGCCAGCCCCCGCCGCGTCGAGCAACACATAGTCGCCGGCGTCGTCGCCCCCCTCCTGGGCGCGGAACGAGTTCAGAAAGCCCGAGATCACCCGCAGCTCGCTGAAGTCCGTCACCTGCCGTCCGACGAAGCCGGTGAGCTCCGCGGGGCCGACGCCGATGTCGACCGCGAGCTCGCCGGTCAGCCGGTCGTCCGCGGTGCCGAACCCGATCCTGGGCCGAAGCCGGACCCGGCTCGTCCCCAGACGCAGCGTGCCTCCGAGCCCGAGGGTGAGCCCCTGTACCCGGTTCACGCGCACCACGTCGCTGATCGACCCGACGGCGAGCCGGCCGGCCGGCAGGCCGCTCAGGCCGCGCGTGCCCGCGATGCGCTCCACCTCGGCGCGCAGCGCCTCGATGTCGCGGCGATCGAGCGGTGGCGTGGCGCCGGCGATCGCGTCGCGCAGCGGCACGGTCCATCGGGGGTCGTCCGGCTGCGGCCGCCGGAGGCCGCCGATGTCGGCCCCGGCGAACACGACGGCCGGGAGGGCGATGCCGAGCTCGTAGTCGCCGATCTCCCACCGGCCGCGGATGATGCCGCGTGCCGGAAAGTCGAGCCAGCTCGTCCGGCGCCGGATTTCGATCTCCTGGCGAAACGGGAGCCAGAAGCGGCCTTCCACCAGCGAGTTCTCCAGCAGGACGCTGATGTCCTCGAGCTGGCGGTCGAGGTAGGCGGCCGGGGTGAAACTGAACCGGAAGCGTACGACCCGGGTGGACGCCGCATCCAGGTACAGGGAGCCGACCACCAGCGGCGCGGCGAAGTCGCGCGGACGCACCCTCAGCTCGCGCACCCGGATCTCGCCGGCGGCGCTCCGGATCGAGAGCGAGTCGCCCAGCGCAAACTCGTACGCCTCGAGCCCCGCCGGTGAGAGCGGGTGGGGCACGTCGCGCACCTCGTCGCCCTCGCCAATCCGGATCACGTCACCGAAGTCGTTGGTGACGATGCCGAGGTGGTCCCGGTGATAGTCGATATCGGTCGGCAGAAAGCGTCCGTCGCGCCAGCCGCGGATGACTTGCTTGCTCCGCCCCGGCACCTGCCAATACACTTCCACGTCCAGCTCGTCCGCCTTCACGAGGCGCGGTGGTCCGGTGAGCCCATCTCCGATCTGCGCCAGGAAGAAGACGAAACCGTGCGCGCGCGTCCGCCAGCTCCGGAGCGCGGAATCGGCCTGGGCCTCCTGCCGTCGCTCGACGCCTGCGCGGGCGAAGGCGAGAGCTTCGGGAGACTCCCATTGCGCCGTGAGAGGTGAGAGGTGAGAGGGAACAAGACGAACCCCATCCCCGCAACTGAGCGCCGCCAGGCCATGAGCGTTTTCCTCTCACCTCTCACGTCTCACCTCTCACCAGTCTGCCGGGTGATCGCCCTGCTCGCAATCGCAGCCTGCGCCTCGCCCAATCCGGCCGCTCCCGCCCCGAAGCCCGCCGGCACCACCGGCGATCCATCGCGGACGTACGCGCTCGACCAGGTCTTCCTGCTCGAGGTCGGCGGCGTGCCGCCGGGCGATACCACGCTGACCGTGGCGCCGGGCGCCCGGCGGGTGGTCGTGCTCCGCCACGGGCCGCCCGACAACCTCGTCTTCGCGGAAGTGACTCTCCCCGCCGAAGCGTTCGACAGCGCGGCGCCGGCGCCCGACCCGGTCCGACTCTCGCTCCGCCCGCGTCCCGGCGTGTACGGCGTCGACCTGGAGGGCCCGACGCCGATGGCCGGGGTCACGCTGACGTTCAAGTATCCCGTGCACTTCTCGGCGCCGGTCGACGCCACGCGGAAGTACGGCAACGACGTGGCGTTCGAAGCGGTGCTGGCCGTCGGGCAGCTGCTGCCCGCGGGCGGAATCCGGTTCCTCGTCTCGACCCGGCCGGCGTCCGACAATCTTCGCGCGACGGTGCCCGGGCCCGGCAGCTACGTGGTCGGAGCGCCGAAGTGAGCGCGGGAATCGAGGCCATTGTCGCCGGTGCCCGGGCGGGCGGCGCTATCGTACCGGTCACCCGCCAGGTGCTGCTCGACGGCGATACCCCGGTCACCGCCTTCGCGAAGCTCCACCGCGGCCCGTTCGGCTTCCTCCTCGAGTCGCTCGAGGGTGGCGAGCGGTGGGCGCGCTACACCTTCCTGGCCACCGACCCGCGGGAGGTCTTCCGCTACCGAGGCCGCAACTGCGAGCGCTGGACCGCCGCCACGGGTTGGCGGCCGGAGGCCGAGGACGTCGCACCGCTCGAGCACCTCGGCCGCACCATGCGGCGCTACGCCCCGGTGGAGGTGCCGGGGCTGCCGCGCTTCGCCGGAGGTGCCGTCGGATACCTCGGCTACGACATCGTACGCACCATCGAGTCGCTGCCGTCCTCGCCGCCTGACGACCGCGGCCTGCCGGACGCGCTGCTCATGGTCGCCGACACCCTTCTCGTGCTCGACAACGTGTACAACCGCGCCACCGTGATCGCGAACGTGGAGGTGCCCGAGGGTGCGGACGACACCACGCTGGCCGGCCTTCATGCGGCGGCGGAGGCGCGGATCGACGACTGGCTGGCGCGGCTCGCGGCACCGGCCACGACGCAGCCGCTGCCGATGACGCCGGTCGCCACGCCCGCGGTCACGTCGCCTTACGCCGACAGCCGCTTCGAGGACGACGTACGCCGCATCAAGGAATACATCGCCGCTGGCGACACATTCCAGACGGTGCTCTCTCGGCGGCTGGATCTGCCCGCGCCGGACCCGTTTCTCACGTACCGCTATCTCCGCGCCCTCAACCCGGCGCCGTATCTCTACTGCCTGCACTTCGAGGACCTGCACATCGTCGGCAGCTCGCCCGAGATCCTGGTACGGGTCGAAGAGGGAGAGGTCACCCTCCGGCCCATCGCGGGCACCCGCCCCCGGGGCGACACGCCCGAGCGCGATGCCGCCCTCGCCGCGGAGCTCGAAGCCGACCCCAAGGAGCGCGCCGAGCACCTGATGCTGGTGGACCTCGGCCGGAACGACGTGGGCCGCGTCGCCGAGTTCGGCTCCGTCCACCTCACGGCGTTCATGACGATCGAGCGCTATTCGCACGTCATGCACCTGGTGAGCGAGGTGCGCGGCCGGTTGCGGCCGGGCCTCGACGCAGTGGCTGCGCTTGCGGCGTGCTTCCCGGCCGGAACGGTCAGCGGCGCCCCCAAGGTGCGGGCCATGGAGATCATCGATGAACTCGAGCCAGTGCGCCGGGGCCCGTACGCGGGCGCGGTGGGCTACATCGGGTGGGGCGCGCAGGTGCTCGACACCGCCATTGCCCTCCGCACGTGCGTGATGCAGGGCGGACGCGCCTGGGTGCAGGCCGGCGCCGGAATCGTCGCCGACTCCGATCCCCACACCGAGTTCCGGGAGACCGAGGCGAAGGCGCGGGCGGTACTGCTCGCGCTGGCCTTGGCGGAGGGAGAGGGCGGGAGGGGGAGGGAGAGGGCGGAACAGGGAAGACCGACCCCCAGGTGAGCATCGGAGCCGCTCGGCGCGGCCCGCTCCCGCCCTCTCCCTCCCTCTCCCGCCATATTATCTCCATGCCTCTTTACCGCCTGGTCAGTACCTCAGGCACCCAGACCTTCGACCTCCCCGCGGGCCGCCCGGTGGTCCTCGGCCGAGGCGTCGCGAGTGACATCGCCATCTACGATCCGACCATCTCGCGGCGCCACGCGGAGCTCACCGTGGCGGCCGACGGCGTCCACGTGAAGGACCTCGGCTCGTCAAACGGCACCTGCATCAACGGGCGCCGCGTCACCGCGGGGCGCCTCGCGCCCAACGATTCCGTCACATTCGGCAAGCTGGTCTACCAGCTCCAGGCCGTGCGCGGGCCGGAAGATGCGGCGCCGCCCCCGCCGGTCAGCGGCGCGCCCGCCGGGGGCACGATCATCCGCCAGGTGCGGGTCGGGAGCGAGAGCGCGCCCCCGCACGCCGCCGCGCGCAAGCTCAGCTTGCTGCTCGGGGTCGCCCAGAAGCTCTCCGGCGAGCTGGACATCGACCGGCTGCTGGACACGGTGGTGTCGGTGACCTTCGAGGTCATGCAGGTCGACCGGGTCTCGATCCTGCTCCGGAACGAAACCACCGGCGAGCTGGTGCCCCGCATCTCGCGGACCCGGGTGGGCGATGCGGAGTTCCAGCACGTGCCCCGCTCGATCGTGCAGAAGGTGATGGACGAACGGCTCGCCGTGCTGACGCAGAACGCGGCCACCGACACGCGTTTCAAGGGCAAGTCGATCCTGGTACAGAGCGTGCGCAGCGCCATGTGCTCGCCGCTCATGGCGGAGGGCGACGAGGTGCTCGGCGTGCTGTACGTCGACAACCTGGCCATCGCCAATTCGTTCGGCGATGACGACCTCCAGTTCCTCGTGGCGTTCAGCGGACTCGCCGCGGTCGCCATCGGCAACAGCCGGTACGCCGAGCGGCTCCGCCGGGAAGAGACGGTGCGCGCGAATTTCGAGCGCTATTTCGCGCCCAACGTCGCCGCCGAGATCGCGCGGCACCAGCAGGCCGTTCGTCTCGGGGGCGAGCGCCGGCCCATGACGGTCCTCTTCGCCGACATCAGGAACTTCACCGCGATGGCGGAGCGGATGGAGCCCGACGCGATCGCCGCGCTGCTCACCGACTATTTCACCGAGATGGTCGAGGTGATCTTCGAGCATGGCGGCACGCTGGACAAGTTCATCGGCGACGCGCTCATGGCACTCTGGGGCGCGCCGGTGGCCCAACCGGACGACCCGCGCCGCGCCTATCAGGCGGCGGTGGCCATGCAGCAGACCGTCGAGGGCCTGAATCAGCGGTGGCGCGCCGCGGGTGGCCCGACGATCGCCGTCGGCATCGGCATCAACCACGGCGAGGTGTTCGTCGGCAACATCGGGAGCCACCGGCGCCTGGAGTACACGGTCATCGGCGATGCCGTGAACGTCGCACAACGGCTCTGCGCCGAAGCCGGGTCCGGCGACATCCTGGTGAGCGAGGATTTCCGCCGTGCCATGGCGGCTCCGGTCGATGCCGAGCACCTGCCGGGCACCGGACTCAAGGGCAGGACGCAGACCGTGGAGGTGTTTCGGGTGCGCTGGTAGCGCCGGAAGAGCAGAAGAGCCGAGGAGCAGACGAGCGGATGGTGGAGTCGTTTATCTGCTCTTCCGCTCTGCGGCTCTTCTGCTCTTCCCGAAGTCGTACGGAAATCCGGCTTGCTCCAGCAACACGAGAACGAGTCGGACCGGCAGTCCCATCACCCCGAAGAAATCGCCCTCGATCCGCTCCACCAGCGCCGCGCCGTACCCCTGGATCCCGTAGGCGCCAGCCTTGTCCATCGGCTCGCCGGTGGCAACGTACGCCCGGAGCGTCTCGCGATCGGCGGGGCGGAAGGTCACGGCCGTGACGTCGGTGGCCTGGCGGGTACCGCCGGGCGCCCGCAGCGCGACCGCCGTGATGACCTCGTGGGTGCGGCCGGCCAGCCGCTCGAGCATCCGGAGCGCGTCCGCCTCGTTCTCGGGCTTCTCCAGCACCTCGCCGTCCAGCACGACGGTCGTATCGGCGGCGAGGACGAGCGCCCCGGGCACGGCCGCGGTCTTCTCGCGCGCGAGCCGCTCGACATACGCCCGCGGCGCCTCCCCCGCGGCGCGCACCTCCCGGATGTGCGGCGGCCGTACCTCGACCGGAATCCCGAGCATCTCGAGCAGCTGCCGCCGCCGGGGAGACGACGAGGCGAGCACGAGCGGATCGGCGCTCACGCCGATCGCTCGAGAATCAGCGTCACCGGCCCGTCGTTGACCAGCGCGACGTCCATCATGGCCCCGAACTCGCCGGTCGCCACCGCGAGTCCACGGGACCGGAGGGCGCTGACGAAATGCTCGTACAGCGGGATGGCCACGTCCGGGCGTGCGGCATCGATGAATGACGGGCGTCGGCCCTTGGCGGCGTCACCGTAGAGCGTGAACTGCGAGACCACCAGCAGCGCGCCTCCGGCCTCCGCCAGCCCTACGTTCATCTTGCCCTCGGCATCGGGGAACAGCCGCAGGCCGGCGATCTTCCCGGCCATCCAGTCGCCCGCCGCCGGCGTATCACCGTGGGTGAAGCCGACCAGCAGGCAGAATCCGCGATCGATCGCACCGGCCACCCGGCCGTCGATCGTGACCGATGCCCGCGACACACGCTGGAGCACGACCCGCATCACGATCCTCAGTGCTGGACCCCAAAGAGAGAAAGGGCACGAAGACAATCCGGCAAGTCCTGGCATCGGCGGGAATGACGTGACCTTTGTGTTCTTCCCGCCTTTGTGGTTTATCGTCCAGCATGCCCCTTAGCCGGTTCCGGACCCGCCTGAACTTCGCCCGCTGCTACGTGCGCGACGCCGCCATCGAGCGGCCCCGTGATGCCTCCACCCCTGTTCTGCCCGCGCCCCACCGGCCCGACCCCTCGCGCTGGTCCGACGACCACGCGTCGGTGGCCTGGCTCGGCCATGCCACCGTGCTGGGCAACTTCTTCGGCGCGTGGTTCCTCACCGATCCGGCGCTGGAGACCCGGATCGGCATCGGCCGTGGTCTCGCCAAGTTCGGCCCGCGGCGCCTCATCGCGCCCGCGCTGCTCCCGCCGGAGCTTCCGCGCCTGGACCTGGTGCTCCTCTCGCATGCGCACATGGACCATACCGATCTCGGCACGCTGGCCGCGCTTCCGAAGCACGTCCATGTCGTCGTCCAGCCGGGCAATCGCGACCTCGTGCGGCGGTTCCGCCGGGTGAGCGAGCTCGCGTGGGGAGAGCGGATCGAGATTGCGGGCATCGAGATCGAGTCGGTGGAGGTCCGCCACTGGGGCGCGCGCCTGATCACCGATCGGCACCGCGGCTACGGCGGCTACGTCCTCCGCCGGCGGGGACGGACGATCCTGTTCGCGGGGGACACCGCCTATACCGACGTGCTCACGCCCATCGGCCGGCGCGGGCGGGTGGATCTGGCCGTCCTGCCCATCGGCGCGTACGACCCCTGGATCGCGAACCACGCCTCACCCGAGCAGGCCTGGCGGATGGTCCAGGACCTCGGCGCCGACCATGTCCTTCCGATCCACCACTCGACCTTCCGGCTCAGCCGCGAGCCGATGCGGGAGCCAATCGAGCGGTTCCTCGCCGCCGCCGGGGCCGAGGCACACCGCGTGGCGCTCACGGAAGTAGGCCAGACGTTTACACTTGCAGCCCGCGCCGGGCCGTGACCGCGATGGGGCGATTGGCATGACGCCGCCTTGACCCGCCGGAAGGAGCTTCCGGCGACCCTTCAGGCGGAGTCCCATGCGGATCGCGCTGTTCTCCGAGGTTTACTGGCCGATGGTGAGCGGCGTCTCCCTCACCCTCCAGCGGGCGGTGGACGGACTCCGCGAGCGGGGGCACGCGGTGCGGGTGTACAGCGCCCGCTACGAGCTGCCCGCCGGCGAGCCGGACCGGCCGGAGGTCCACCGCTCATCCAGCCGGCCGCTGTTCATCTCTCCCGAGGTGCAGTGGGCGTTTCCCCGGCGCAGCGAGTTGCGCGACGACCTCGCGCGCTTCGGCCCCGACCTCGCGCACCTCGCCACGGAATTCCCCATCGGTCTCGCGGGGCTGCGTTGTGCCCGCGAGCTCGGGATCCCGATCATCGCCTCCAGCCACACCGATTACGAGCGCTATGCCGACCGCTACGGACTGAAGTGGGCGGTCCGGCCCGGCTGGCGTTACCTGCGCTGGTTCTACGGCCACGCCGCGCGCGTGCTCTGCCCGTCGCTGGGGTACGAGGCGCACCTTCGCGCCCGGGGAGTGCGCCATACGGCCATCTGGAGCCGCGGGGTGGACGCCGAACGCTTCCATCCGCGTCACCGCTCGGAGGCGTGGCGCCGAAGCCTCGGCGTGGGACCGGGTGATCTGCTCGTAGCGAACGTAGGTCGCGTCGCTCCCGAGAAAGGGATCGACGTGCTGCTGGACGCGTGGGCGCTCCTCGAGGACCTGCGGGATCGAACGCGGCTCGTGTTCGTCGGCGGCGGGCCGATGGAGGCAGAGATCGCCCGTCGCGGCCTGCCGGGTGTGCGGGTGGCGGGATTCCGGCAGGACAGCGAGTTGAGCGCGGCCTACGCGTCGGCCGACCTGTTCGTGCTGCCCTCGGCCACGGAGACCTTCGGGAACGTACTGCTCGAGGCGATGGCCTCGGGGCTGCCCTGCATCGCCGCGGCGGCGGGCGGACCACTGGACCTCGTCGAGCACGGCTGGAACGGATGGCTGGTGCGGCCGGACGACGCCCCCGCGCTCGCGGACGCCCTGCGCGCGATGCTGGAGGACGAGACGCAGCGACAGCGCCTGGCCCGCGCGGCTCGCGCTGCCGCCGAAGGGCGGAGCTGGGGCGCCGTGCACGACGGTCTGGTCGCGGAGTACGAGCGTGCCGCGCGGTGCTGCGTCGCTGCGGCGGCGTAAAAACGCCCCCGGACACACGTCCGGGGGCGCTTTGTTGACCAAGCGATGATCGGCGGGGGGACGTTATCGAGTCGTCCGCTACTCCACCGTCACCGACTTGGCCAGATTTCGGGGCTGATCCACGTTGCACCCCCGCCGCACCGCGACGTAGTACGCCAACAGTTGCAGCGGGATACTGGTGAGAATCGGGGTCAGGAGGTCCAGCGTCTCCGGAATTTCGAAGGTCGCGTCCGCCAGCCGCTCGATCTCGCCATCACCGGTATTGACCAGCGCAATAACCTTGCCACCCCGCGCCTTCACCTCTTCGATGTTCGACACGATCTTGGGGTGCACCGCGTCGCGTGGCGCGATGAACACCACCGGCATGTTCTCGTCGATCAGGGCGATCGGGCCGTGCTTCATTTCGGCCGCGGGGTAGCCCTCGGCGTGGATGTACGAAATCTCCTTCAACTTCAACGCGCCCTCGAGGGCGACCGGAAAATTCACCCCGCGGCCCAGGTAGAGCGCGTTGTGCGTGGTGCCGAGGAACCGCTCGGCGAGCCGCTCGATCTCCTCGGATCGCTGAAGGATGGCCGCCATCTGATCGGGCAGGCACCTGAGCGCCTGGATGATCTGTCGGCCCTGCAGGATGCTCAGGTTCCGCAGCCGGGCGATGCGCAACGCGATCAGCGAAAGCGCCGCCACCTGGCTCGTGAACGCCTTGGTGCTGGCGACGCCCACCTCGGGACCGGCATGCAGGTAGATGCCGCCGTCTACTTCGCGCGCGATCGTCGAGCCTACCACGTTCACCACGCCGACGGTGCGGGCGCCGCGCTGCTTGGCCTCGCGGATGGCCGCGAGCGTGTCGGCGGTCTCGCCGGACTGCGACACGCCGATCACGAGCGTGTGCTCGTCCACGACCGGGTTGCGATACCGGAACTCGGAGGCGTATTCGACCTCCACCGGAATCCGGGCCATCTCCTCGAGCATGTACTCGCCGATGAGTCCCGCATGCCAGGACGTCCCGCACGCCGTGATGACGATGCGGTGCACCTTGGCGAGCTGCTCGTCGGAGAGGTTGAGGCCGGTCACCCGAGCGGTGCCCTCGTCCTCGAGCAGGTGGCCGCGGAGCGTGTTCCGCAGGCTCTCCGGCTGCTCGCGGATCTCCTTGAGCATGAAGTGCGGATAGCCGCCCCGTTCGATCGTGGCGAGGTCCCATTCGATCTGCGCGATGGGCTTGCTGATCCGCGCCGTGTCCAGCGTGCGTACCCGGTACCCCTCGCGGCTGAGCACCGCCATCTCGCCGTCGTCGAGATAGATCACCGAGCGGGTGTACTGGAGCAGCGGCGAGGCGTCCGACGCCACGAACCACTCGTTCTCGCCGACGCCCACCAGGAGGGGTGACCCCTTGCGCGCCGCCACCAGCACGTTCGGCTCGTCGGCCGAGATGAACGCGAGACCGTAGGCCCCCTCCACGTCGCGCAAGGCGAGCGCCACGGCCTCCTCGAGGTTGCCGCGGTAGAACTCGCCTACCAGGTGGGCGAGCACCTCGGTGTCGGTCTCCGAGCGGAAGGTATGGCCGCGCTGGAGCAGCGCCTTCCGGATCGACGCGGCGTTCTCGATGATGCCGTTGTGGATGACCGCGATCCGGCCTGACTGGTCGGTGTGCGGATGCGCGTTGGGTGTGGTCGGGGCGCCGTGCGTGGCCCAGCGGGTGTGCCCGATGCCGAGCGTGCCCCCGGGGAGGTTGCCGTCGAGCTGCTGCTCGAGCGCCGACAGCTTGCCGGCGGCCTTATGGATCTTGAGGCCGGCACCGTTGACCACCGCGATTCCCGCGGAGTCGTAGCCGCGATACTCGAGGCGCCGAAGTCCGTCGATGAGCAGGTTCGCCGCGGGACGGGGACCGATGTATCCGACAATGCCACACATTCTGCGTGGTCCTCTCAGGTCAGCGGTTCTCGCGCGGCGGCGACCAGGGCCTCCGCCTCGACGGCGGTCGGAGCCTCGGCGATCAGGCGGACGATGGGCTCGGTGCCCGAGGGCCGCACGTGCAGCCACCGGTCCCGCCAGGCGAGTCGCAGCCCATCGCTTTCGTCCACGATCGCATCGGGGAAGCGCCGCCGGAGCCGGTCGTAGAGCGGGGCCATCGCGGGCGCGCGGGGGCCCTTGGCCTTGAGGATCACGTACCGGGGCGAGGCGGCTACCACGCGGGAAAGCGATGCCCCAACCTTGGCCAAATGATGCAAAATCAAGGCCACCGCGAGGGGGGCGTCACGCCCGATGTGGAGCGTGGGCAGGATCACACCGCCGTTTCCTTCCCCGCCGATCACCGCCCGCTCGTCGCGGATGGCCCGGGCGACGTTGGCCTCCCCGACCGGCGCCCGGACCAGGCGGGCTCCGTGGTCGCGGGCTGCGTCCTCGACCACGAGGCTGGTAGACTGGTTGACTACCACAGCCGGCACGGCGTCACTGTTCCCGCCCGTTCGCGCCCGCTCCCGCCCACGCCCGCTCAACACGGCTCGCACGGCGAGCGCCAGCGTGTAGTCCTCGCCCACGGCCGCGCCGGTTTCGTCCACCAGCGCGAGCCGATCTACGTCGGGGTCCACGGCGAAGCCGAGCTCGGCGCCGCTGTCCCGCACCAGTCGCCCCAAGTCGCCCAGGTTCTCGGACACCGGCTCAGGCGGATGGGGAAACCGCCCGTCGGGCTCCAGATGAATGCCGCTCACGCGGACACCCAGCCGCTCGAGGAGTGGCGGAATCGCAACACCTCCGGCGCCCCTGACGCAGTCCAGCGCCACATGAAACCGACGCGCGCGAATCGCTGCGACGTCGATCACGGGCAACGCGAGAATGGCATCGAGATGCCGGGCAACCGCGTCCGGATCGTCGCGCACCCGGCCGAGACCGTCCCATGCGGCGCGCGCGGGGCCGGCGTCGGCCGTGGCGCGCACCGCCGCGCCCGCCGCCGCGTCCAGGAAGATGCCGTCGGGGCCCACAAGCTTGAGCGCGTTCCACTCGATCGGGTTGTGGCTCGCCGTGATGACGAGCCCGGCGCCGGCGTGGTGGTGCTCCACCGCGAGCTGCGTCGTGGGCGTGGGCACGACCCCCAGGTCGATCACGTCGACACCGACGGACATGAGGCCCGCCGTCGCCGCGTGCGCGAACATGGGGCCGCTGGTACGCGCGTCACGGCCCAGCACCACGAGCGGTCGGCCCTGCGCGCGCGCCCACGCGCCCAGCGCCGCGGCGTGCCGCGCCACGAGCTCGGGCGTGAGGTCGGTGCCGACATGACCCCGCATCCCGGACACGCTGATCATCAGGGTGGCGGACATCGAGCTCAGACCTGGAGCGGCAGCACCGACGGTTCCGGAAAGGCCGTGAGAAACGCCGTGACCACCGACTCGTCGAAATGGGTGCGGACGCAGCGGCGGAGCTCGTCGACCGCCTCCACCGGCGTGAGGGAGGGCCGATAGGCGCGGTTGGTGGTCATCGCGTCGAACGCGTCCACCACCGCGACGATCCGCGCCTCGACCGGGATCTCGATGCCGCCGAGCCGGTCGGGGAAGCCCCTGCCGTCGATCCGCTCGTGGTGCGACCGGACGATGTGGAGCACGGCGGGAGACTCGCCCAGGAACGGCGCGAGGATCCGCTCGCCAAGTGTGGTGTGCACCTTGATGTGCTCGAACTCCTCCCCCGTGAGCGGGCCGGGCTTGTTCAGGATGGCCTCGCGGGTCCCGATCTTGCCGATGTCGTGCAGCTCGCCGCCCAGCCGGATCTGCTCGAGCGGTTCGCCGGCGAAGCCGAGATGGACGGCGGTTTTCACCGCGTAGCGGCTCACCCGGGCCGAGTGGCCGCTGGTGTAGGCGTCCTTGGCCTCCAGCGCGTGCACCAGCATTTGCACGCCGTTGATGAGCGATTGCTTGTTGCGGTGGTCGAGCTCGCGCACCTGGCTCTCGAGATGCTGCTGGTAGAACCGGTTCTGGAGAATGAGGTCCCGCTTCTCCAGGGCCTTCTGGACCCGCGCGCGCACCTCGTCGATCAGCACCGGCTTGGAGATGTAGTCCAGCGCACCGAGCTGGAGGCACTCGACCGCCGTGCCCACGTCGGCCACGCCGGTGAGCATGATGATGGCCATGTCCGGATAGAGCCGGAGCGCCTCGCGCAGGAAGGTGACGCCGTCCATCTCGGGCATGTAGATGTCCGAGATGCAGACCGGGATCTCGCCCTCCGCGCGCAGCAGCTCGAGCGCCTCGGTCCCCGACGCGGCTTCGGCACAGGCGAGTCCCTGCGCCGTGATGACGCGGGCCAGCGCGCCGCGTACCTGCGCGTCGTCGTCGACCACGAGGCACCGGGTGCCGGCCGCCGCGCGCATGGAGAGGGCAGTCACTCCGCGAAGCTATCGCTGCCCCGGGCAATCTTCAACCGGCGCTTGCCCGGAAGTGCCGGACGCCGTTACGCTTCCGCGACTTCCCGCAGTCCGGAGACCCGCCCTCGGCAGGGCCCATGACGCGCGCTCGATCCGACGATTCCAGCCACCGCTTCGCCACCCAGGCGATCCACGCGGGCCAGGCGCCCGATCCGGCCGCCGGCGCGGTCATGCCGCCGATCTACCAGACGTCCACCTACGTGCAGGACGGGCTTGGCCGGCCGCACCACGGGTACGAGTACGCCCGGACCCAGAACCCCACGCGCGAGGCGCTCGAGCGCAACGTCGCGGCGCTCGAGGGCGGCACGTTCGGATTCGCGTTCGGATCCGGGCTCGCCGCGCTGGATACCATCCTCAAGCTGCTGAAGGCCGGCGACCACGTCGTCGCGGGCGACAACCTGTACGGCGGATCGCAGCGACTGATGACCCAGGTCTACGCCGACCTGGGCCTCAGGTTCACGTTCGCCGACATGCGCGACGTGGCCCGGGTGGAGCGCGCCATCACTCCCGCTACCCGGGTGATTTACTGCGAGACGCCCACCAACCCGATGATGTTCCTCACCGACTTGGCGGCGGTGGCCGACCTCGCGCAGGCACGGGGCATCATCGCCGTAGTGGACAATACCTTCGCGACCCCGTTCTTCCAGCGGCCCCTCGCCCTGGGCTGCGATGTGGTGCTTCACTCGACGACCAAGTACCTCAACGGCCACAGCGATATGGTGGGCGGCCTCCTGGTGACGAGCCGGGAGGACCTGGCCGAGCGGATCGGCTTTCTCCAGAACGCGGCCGGCGGCGTGCCCGGCCCGATGGACTGCTGGCTCGCGCTGCGCGGTATCAAGACGCTGCCGCTTCGCATGCGGCAGCACGACGCCAACGGGCGCCGCGTCGCGCAGTGGCTCAGCACTCGGCCGGAGGTGACCAAGCTCTACTACCCGGGACTCCCCAGCCATCCGCAGCACGAGCTCGCGTGCCGCCAGATGACGGGGTTCGGCGGTATGATCTCGATCGACCTGGGCGACCCCGATCGCACCAAACGCTTCGTGGAGGCGACGAAGATCTTCGCGCTGGCCGAGTCCCTCGGCGGCGTCGAGAGCCTGATCGGACATCCGGTGTCGATGACGCACGGCTCGGTACCGGCCGCGCTCCGCGAGGCCACCGGCCTCACCGACAGCCTGGTCCGGCTGTCCTGCGGCTGCGAGGATCCCGAGGACCTCGTTGCGGACCTCGCGCAGGCTTTCGATGCGAGCCGGGATCCGTAAACTGCGTTCCCACCAAGGCGCGGAGGACGCGGAGAACAACCTTGAGTGCTGTTCAATCTGAAACATGCCCCGATGCCGGCCCGTAGAGCCGGGCATACCCGAACCGTGAGCCGTCCATGACCCTCCCCGCCACCCGACCCCGTCAGCGATTTCCGGAGATCGCCGCGGTCTCCTGGGAGCACCCGGCCGATCGCGCCGCGCTCCAATCGCTGCGAGCACTCCCCGGCTTCGATGAGGTCGTGCGCAAGGTCATCTCCTTCCTCGGCGGCGAGCGCGGCATCCGTCTGCTCTTCCAGGGCAACGCGGTGCGGGCGGGCGCGACCCAGTTTCCCAAGCTGTGGACCCTGCAGACCGAAGTCGGGCACACTTTCGACTGGCCGCAAGTGCCGGAGCTCTACGTCTCGCAGACCCCCGTCTTCAACGCCGGCGCGTACGGCGTGGACGATCCGTTCATCGTGGTGCACTCGGCGGCGCTCGAGATGCTCGACGACGACGAGTTGCGTGTGCTGCTCGCCCATGAAATGGGCCACGTCGTGAGCGGCCACGCGCTGTACCGGACGATCGCCGAGATCCTCCTGAGCGTCGGCCTCTCGGCACTCCCCATTCTCGCCGGAATCGCGCTTTTCCCGATCCGATTGGCCATTCTCGAGTGGGCGCGCAAGGCCGAGCTCTCCGCCGACCGCGCCGGGCTCCTCGGCTCGCAGGACGTGCTCGCGGCGCAGCGGCTGTTCATGAAGATGGCGGGCGGGACACGGGGGCAGTTCAATCGCGGCGAGATGAGTCTCGACGCCTTCATGTCGCAGGCCAACGAGTATCTCGGCGCACGCGAAGGGTTCGACGCGATCTACAAGATCCTGAACACGCTCGCGCTCACCCACCCGATGCACACGATCCGCGCGGCCGAACTCCAGCAGTGGGTCGCGGGCGGCGAGTACGACCGGATCTTGCGGGGCGAGTACACCCGGCGGGGCGTCGAGGAGCAGGCCCGCCCGCTGGGCGACGACATGGCCGCCGCCGGATCGTACTACGTCGCCGAGGCACGCGAGTTCGCGTCGGCGGTAGCCGACGCCGCGAAGCGCGCCGCCGAGCGGGCCGCCGAGGCGTTCCGCGCCGCCCAGCGGCGGTGAGAATGCTGGTCGTCGGGAGCGGAGGGCGGGAGCACGCGCTCTGCCACGCCCTCCGCCGCGAGAATCCCGACGCCGCGATCCACTGCGCTCCCGGCAATCCCGGCATCGGCGCACTCGCCCACACACTCGCCATCCCACCCGACGACATCGACCGCATCACCGATGCGGCCGACATGCTGGGCATCGACCTGGTGGTGATCGGGCCGGAGGCGCCGCTGGCCGCCGGCCTCGCCGACCGGTTGCGGGCCGAGGGCCGCGCGGTCGTAGGACCGAATGCCGCGGCGGCGCAGCTCGAGGCGTCGAAGGCGTTCGCCAAGGAGGTCATGACCGCCGCCGGGGTGCCCACGGCCGCGAGCGCCACGTTCACGGACCTGCGCGCGGCGCTGGCCTACGTCGCCGCGCACGCCGAGCCGCTCGTGGTGAAGGCGTCCGGGCTCGCCGCGGGCAAAGGCGCGATCGTCTGCGCCACCCGCGGCGACGCCACCGCGGCGGTACGCGCGATGCTGGGTGAGGGCAGGTTCGGCGACGCCGGGCGGGTAGTGGTCATCGAAGCATTCCTCGCGGGGGAGGAGCTCTCGGTACTCGCGCTGACCAACGGCGAGGAGATCGAGCTCCTGCCCGCGGCGCAGGATCACAAGCGGCTGCTGGAGGGCGACCACGGGCCGAACACGGGCGGCATGGGCGCGTACAGCCCCGTCACCCTTGCTACCCCCGAGCTGCTGGACCGCGCCAGGCGCGAGGTGTGCCTCCCGGTGCTCGGGGAACTGCGCCGGCGTGACCTCCCGTTTTCGGGCGTGCTGTACGCCGGGCTGATGGTGGATCCCGCCGGCAACCTCTCGGTGGTCGAGTTCAACTGCCGGCTCGGTGACCCCGAGTCCCAGGCGGTGCTGCCGCTCGTGAAGGCGGGACTCACCGACGCGTTCTGGCGGATCGCCCACGGCGACGCGCCGTCCCGCCTTCGCATCGCCGGAGGCGCGGCGGTCACCACCGTGCTTGCGGCGCGCGGGTATCCGGACCAGCCGGAGAAGGGCGCCGCCATTCGCATCCCGCCCGATCTCCCGGCCGGCGTCGCGGTGTACCACGCCGGCACCGCCCGCGACGGCCAGGGTACGCTCCGCGTCGCCGGAGGCCGGGTACTCGCGGTGACGGCGGCGGCCGCGACGTTCGTCGAGGCGCAGGCTCTGAGCCGCGAAGCGGCCGAGCGGATTGCGTTCGAGGGCAAGCAGTTCCGGCGTGACATCGGCTGGCGCGAGGCGCAGCGCACGGAGACCGCGGAGCGCCGCTGAGCCGCCGGAGGGAACCCCCGGGCGGAGACCCTCGTTGACGCGGCATGCTGGATACGGGCCGCCGCACGGCGCTGCTGATGGTGGGAGCACTCGCCGGGCTGCCACCGGATGCGTCGGCGCAGCAGCCCGTCCTCCCTCCCCGTCCCCCGTTCCACGCGCTTCCATCCGACGACGACTGGAGCGCCCTGCGCGATCCGCGACTCCGCACCGAGTGGTGGGACCGCCTCAAGTACGTGCCGCTCGCAGGCTCGGGCCGGGTCTGGCTCAGCCTGGGCGGCGACGCGCGGGTGCGCTACGAAGCCTTCCGCAACCCGCTGTTCGGGGCGGACCCACCCGACCGCGGAGGATACCTGCTCCAGCGGTACCGGCTCCACGCCGACTTCCGGATCGGGGGCCGGGTCCGCACGTACCTGGAGGTCCAGAGCGCGCTCGAGTCCGGACGCACCGGCGGACCGCGGGCGCTGGACGAGAACCAGCTGGATCTCCATCAGGCATTCGTCGACGTGGCGCTCGATCGCGACGCCGACGTCGTGGTCCGTCTGGGACGGCACGAGCTCGAGTTCGGCTCCTCCCGCCTCGTGTCCGCGCGCGAGATGGTCAACGTCCGGCAGAGCTTTTGGGGCGCTCGCGTGCTCGCGCGGGGCACGACCTGGCGCGGGTCGGCCTGGCTCGTGCGGCCGCTGACCATCGAGCGTGGCGCACTCGACGACTCGCCCGACCCGGCACGCACGCTGTGGGGACTGTCGTGGGTCCGTAACGGGCCGGCCGGAGCGCACGCGGCGCTCTATTACGTCGGGCTCGAGCGGACGGACGCCAGGTTCGACCAGGGAACCGCGGACGAGTTGCGGCACATAGTGGGTGCCCGGATATGGGGGCGGCGCGGCGCCTGGGACTTCAACGTCGAGGCCGGCGTTCAGGCTGGCCGGTTCGGCGCGGGGCGGATCCGCGCCTGGGATGCCGCGACGGACAATGGGCTCACGCTGGAGCAGCTCCCGCTCGCCCCGCGGATCGGGCTCCGGGCCGATGCGACCAGCGGCGATCGGGATCCGGGAAATCCCGACCTCGAGACGTTCAACCCGCTCTTTCCGAACACCGCCTACTCCGGGCTGTCGGGACTCGTCGGTCCCGCCAACTCGCTCGACCTGGTGCCATCCGTGAGGCTCTCACTTGCCCCGAGGCTGGCCTTGACCGGCGGGCTCGCGTTCTTCTGGCGCACCAGCGTCCGGGACGGGCTGTACGGCATTACGGTTGTGCCGGTGCGCACCGGGGGCGGGAGCCGGGCCCGTTTCGTCGGACGCCAGACCACGCTCGAGCTCGTCTGGCGTCCGGACCATCACCTGACGTACTCGGCCACGCTCACCGCGTTCGCCACCGGCCGGTATCTGCGCGAGACGCCGCCCGGCGAGAGCGTCCGCTATGTCCAGAGCTGGGTGAGCTACCGATTCTGACCCCGGCTGGCGCGCTCGGAGGCGGCCCGGTATCGTAGGCCTCTATCCATGAGCATCGCTGGCTACGACGTCAAGCAGGAGATCTACCGGGGCCGCCGCCGGGTCGTCTTTCGCGGCACGCGCCGGCGCGACGGGCGTCCGGTCGTCATCAAGACGACGGCGGACGAGTTCCCATCCCCCTCGCAGGTAGCCGCGCTCCGGCGCGAGCACCAGATCCTGTCATCCTTTTCCATCGAGGGCGTCGCCCGGCCCGTCGAGCTCGTCACTTACCGGGACCGGGTAGCGCTCGTGCTGGAGGACGGCGGCGGCGTCCCGCTCAAGTCGCTCATCGCGGGCGGCCCGCTTTCGCTGACGCTCGCGCTGAGCATCGGTGAGCGGCTCGCCACGACCCTCGGTGAGCTCCACCGCCGCGGCATCATCCACAAGGACGTGAACCCGAACAACATCCTCGTGGATGCCGCCTCGGGACGCGTCACGCTGACCGATTTCGGCATCGCTTCCCGTCTCGCGAGCGAGCAGCAGCCGCCGAGTCATCCGCATCTCCTCGAGGGAACCATTGCCTACATGTCCCCGGAGCAGACCGGGCGCATGAACCGGGATGTCGATCACCGGACCGACCTCTACTCGCTGGGCGTGACCCTCTACGAGATGCTCACCGGCCGGCTGCCGTTCGAATCCTCGGACCCGCTGGAGCTGATCCACGGCCACATTGCGCGGGTGCCGGATTCTCCCGCGGCACGGCGATCCGGGCTCCCCGAGCCCGCCTCCCGGCTGGTCATGCGTCTGCTCGAGAAGATGCCGGAGGCGCGCTACCAGGGCGCGCACGGTCTCCGCCTGGATCTGGGACGTTTCCGGGCCGAGTTGGAGTCCTCGGGGAGCATCGGCGACCAGCCGCTGGGCCGCGACGACGTCCCGGTGCGGTTCGCCGTACCCCAGCGGCTGTACGGCCGGGAAAGCCAGTGCGCGGCCGTGCGCGCGGCGTTCGACCGCGTCGCCGGGGGTGGCACCGAGCTCGTGCTGGTGAGCGGGTATTCGGGCATCGGCAAGACCTCGCTCGTGCACGAGGTGTACCGGTCGCTGACCCGCGGACAGGCGCAGCTGATCACCGGCAAGTTCGATCAGCTGGCGCGGGACGTTCCGTATCGCGCTCTCGCGCAGGCGTTCCGGACCCTGGTGCGCCAGACGCTGACCGCGAGCGACGACGCGATCGGCGAGTGGGCGGGCCGGCTCAGCGGCGCGCTCGGGCAGAACGCGCACGTCATCATCGACATCATCCCCGAGCTGGAGCGCATCGTCGGACCCCAGCCACCCGCCCCGGTGCTGGGGGCCGCGGAGGCGCAGAACCGGTTCAACTTCGTGTTCCGGAAGTTCGTGGGCGCGTTCGCGCGGCCCGATCACCCGCTGGTCGTCTTCCTGGACGACCTGCAGTGGGCGGACGCCGCGACGCTCGCGCTGCTGCCGTCCCTTCTCACCGACCCGGACATCCGGGGGCTGCTGGTCATCGGCGCGTTCCGCGATTCCGAGGTCTCCGCCACCCATCCCCTGCGCCTGACGGTCGCCGAACTGGCGGATCGCGTGCCCATCGAGGATATCACGCTGCCGCCGCTTGACGCCGGCCAGCTCCGCGAGTTGGTCTCGGACGGGCTGCGGAGCGATGCCGGGCATGCCGCCGCCGCCGCGGATCTGGTGCTGGCCAAGACCGAGGGTAACCCGTTCTTCGTCAAGCAGCTGCTCGAATCGCTCGCCGCCGATGGGCTCATCACGTTCGATGACGTCACTGGCGGATGGCGAATGGACCTCGAGCGCACCTATCGGGTCGCGGTCGCCGACAACGTCCTCGACCTGATGACGGCGAAGCTCGGACGGCTGGGCGCACGGACCCAGCAGGCGCTCCGCCTGGCGGCCTGCGTGGGCGATCGATTCGACCTGCAGACCCTCGCCACCATCAGCCGGGTGGAGCCGGCTGCCGCGGCGACCGACCTGTGGGAGGCGGTCGACGAGGGCCTCGTCGTGCCGCTCGACAAGTCCTATGGATTCGCCCCGGATCTCTCCACCGGGATCGATCCCGCCGAGATCGGGTATCGCTTCCTCCACGACCGCGTGCAGCAGGCCGCCTACGCGCTCATTCCCGACGACGGGCGCCGGCAGGCGCACCTCACGATCGGCCGGTTGCTGCTGGAGCGTCGCGCCGAGGCGCCGGGCGAGACCCTGTTCGACGTGGTGAACCACCTGAACTTCGGGCGATCGCTCATCGAAAGCCCCGGGGAGCGGCAGCGTCTCGCCGAGCTCAATCTCGCGGCGGGACGCAGGGCGAAGGCCTCGGCCGCTTATCCGAGCGCGCTGAGCTACTTCAGCGTCGGAACCGAGCTGCTCTGCCCGACGGCCTGGACTCGCCACTATCCCCTAACGCTTGCCCTCCATCTCGAGCGAGCGGAAGCCGAGTACCTCTGCGGCCGGCTCCAGGAGGCGGAGGCCGGCCTGATCGCCCTGCTGGACCGGTGTCAGTCACCGCTTGACCGGGCCGACGTGTACCGGCTGCTCATCGTGGAGTTCGAGACGATGGCCCGGTACGCGGATGCCATCGCGGCCGGGCTCGATGGGCTCCGCCGCCTCGGGGTCGACCTTGCGGCCGAACCCGCGGCGCGGGAGCAGGTGTTCGCCGCCGAGCTGGCCGCACTCCGGCGCGAGCTCGGCGATCGGCCCATCCCCTCGCTGGTGGAGCTGCCCCGGTTGCAGGATCACCGGATCCGGCAGGCGATGCGGCTGCTCCAGGCGATCTGGGCGCCCGCCTACATCAGCGGCGAGACCCGGCTCGGTGATCTCGTCGCGGCGCGGTTGGTGCGGCTGTCGCTCGAGCACGGGAACAGCGAGGAGTCCGCCTTCGGCTACCTCCACCACGCGATCACGGTGGGGTCGGCGCTCGGCGAGTACGCGCGCGGCGCGGAGCTGGGCGAGCTCGCCCTCGCGGTCAACGAGCGACTGGCCGACCTCAGGCTGCGGGCGGTCGTGCACCACCGCTTCGCCGCGCTGGTGAACCCGTGGTGCCATTCGTTCGCCAGTTGCCTCGCGCACGCGCGCGAGGCTGTCCGAGCCGGGTTCGAGTCGGGAAACCTCCAGGTGGCGGGATACGCGCAGTTCCAGCAGGCCTGGTACGGAATGCTCGTCGAGCGCGACCTGGATGCGTTCGCGCGGCATCACGGCCCGACCGTCGAGCTGCTCAGCCGCCTGCAGATGCACAGTTACGCCGAGATGCAGCGGATCATGCTGCAGTGGAGCGAGGCGCTGCAGGGCCGCACCGACCAGCCGGCAGGTCTGACGGGCGGTGGCTTCGACGAGGCGCGCTACCTGGAGCTCCTCGGGGGAACCGGGATCTTCCGCGCGCTGCATGCGACGGTGAAGCTCGAGCTCCTCCACACGTTCGGCCTTCGCGACGAGGCGCGCCGATACGCGGCGGACGAAGCGGCGGCGGCGGACGTGTTCATCGGCTCGATCTGGCCCGCGATGTTCGTCTTTCGCCACATCCTCACGCTCTGCGACTGGCTGCCGGATGCGGGGGACGGGGAGCGCCCGGCCGCGGAGGCCAAGCTCGACGAGCTGGAGGCGAGACTGGCGCGGTGGGCCGAGAGCGCGCCGGAGAATTTCCGGCACCTCCACCTGCTTGCATCAGCGGAGATCGCGCGGGTCCGACACCGCCCCGGCGTCGCGGTCACCTGCTACGACGCCGCGCTCGAGGCGGTCGCCACGCAGGAGTCACCCCGGCATCGCGCGCTGATCAACGAGCTCTACGGGCGCTTCTGGCTGGAGCGCGGGCATCCCAAGGTGGCCGCCGTGTTCCTGGCGGAGGCGCGCTTCGGCTACACCCAGTGGGGCGCCACGGCCAAGGTGGCCGACCTGGATCGGCGGTATGGCGACCTATTGCATCCGGCCGTGGAGGCGGATGCCGGTCCGGCGGTGTTGACGTCGACCGAGACGCTCGAGAGCGCCGTCGACGCCGCGGCGGTGATCAGGTCCGCGCAGGCCATCGCCCGCGAGATCGATCTCGGGCGACTCCTCGAGCGCCTCATGCGGTTGGCCCTGGAGAACGCCGGCGCCGAGCGCGGCCAGCTCGTGCTGGAGGGCGAGGACGGACCGGAAGTGCGGGTCGTGGGCTCGTTCGCCGGCGTGGACGTGCGCGAGGCGCGGGCCGCGCCGCTCACCGATCGGGCCGATCTGCCGGTGAGCCTCGTGAATTACGTGCGGCGAACGCTCGAGAGCGTCGTGGTGGCCGACGCGCCCACGGACGAGCGGTGCGCGGACGACCCGTACATCGTGCGGGAGCGCCCCCGCTCGGTGCTCTGCACCGCGGTGCTGAACCAGGGTGCGCTCGTGGGCGCGCTCTACGTCGAAAACCGGCTCACCCCGCACGCCTTCACGCCCGAGCGGGTGCGGGTGATGCAGCTGATCTCCGCGCAGGCCGCGATCGCCATCGAGAACGCGCGGCTCTACGAGCGGACCCGCGAGGAAGTCGCCGAGCGCACCCGCGCCGAGGCGAAGCTGCGGGCGCTCGCCGAGGGCACGGCCGCCGTGACGGCGGGCGATTTCTTCCGCCCGCTCGTGCGCCATCTCGCCGAGGCGCTCCACGCCCGCTACGCGTTCGCCGCCGAATGCGCCGACGTCGAGCGCACGCGCGTCCGCACGCTGGCATTCTGGGACGGCGACACGGGCTTCGCCGAGACCTTCGAGTACCCGCTGGAGGGAACACCATGCCAGCACGTCGTCGGGGGCGAGCTGTGCTTCCATCCCCGGCAGGTGCAGGCGCTCTTTCCAGCCGACACCGACCTCCGCGCCCTGGCCGCCGAGAGCTACCTCGGCGTGCCCCTCCTCGGCTCCGCCAGCGAGGTGCTGGGTCATCTGGCGGTGCTGCACACCGCCCCGATGTCCCCCACCACCGACGACCTCGCGATCCTCCGGATCTTCGCCGCGCGCGCCGGCGCGGAGCTGGAGCGCAAGCGGACCGGCGACGCGCTGCGCGAGAGCCAGCTGCGCTACAGCACCATGGCCGAGGCCGTGCCCGAGGTGCTGTTCACCGCGGGACCCGATGGGCGCTGCGACTACGTGAGCCGCCGCTTCGCCGATTACACGGGGCTGCCGCTGGCGGACTGCGTCGGCGACGGCTGGCTGTCCGCGCTCCATCCGGACGACCGGGCACGGACCGCCTCCGCCTGGGCGGAGTCGGTGCACACCGCGACCGCCTTCGAGATGGAGTACCGGTTCCGCCGCGCGGATGGCGCGCACCGCTGGTTTCGCGCGCGCGCGATCCCGGTGCCGAGCCCTGATGGCCCCGGCACCCGGTGGTTCGGTGTCGCGACGGACATCGATGACAGCAAGCGTGCCGAGGCGTCCCTCCGCGCCGCGCTCGACGAGGTCAAGCGGCTCAAGGAGCGGCTGGAGACGGAAAACGTGTACCTACAGGAGCAGATCGAGACCGAGCACGGCTTCGAGGAAATCGTCGGCCGCAGCGCGTCGCTCCGGCGGGTGCTGGGCCAGGTCGAGCAGGTCGCGCCGGCGGACACCACGGTGCTCATCACCGGCGCGACCGGCACCGGCAAGGAGCTGGTCGCGCGCGCGATCCACAAGCTGAGCGCTCGCCGTGACCGCGCGCGGATTACGGTGAACTGCGGTGCCATCGCTCCGGGGCTGGTCGAAAGCGAGCTGTTCGGGCACGAGAAGGGCGCATTCACCGGCGCGGTGAGCCGGCGGGTCGGCCGCTTCGAGGTCGCGGACGGCGGCACGCTCTTCTTGGACGAGATCGGGGATCTGCCCCCCGATCTGCAGGTCAAGCTCCTCCGGGTGCTCCAGGAAGGCGAGGTCGAGCGCCTGGGCGGCCAGCGGCCGATCAAGGTCGACGTGCGCGTCATCGCCGCCACGCACCGCGACCTCGGCGCGCTGGTGCACGAGGGGCGGTTCCGGGCGGACTTGTACTACCGGCTGAACGTGTTCCCCATCCGGAACCCCGCCCTCCGGGAGCGGGCCGACGACATCCCGGAGCTCGTGCGGTACTTCGTCCTCAAGTACGCGGCGAAGATGGGCAAGCGGATCGAGGCGGTGCCAAGGGGCGTGCTCGAACGGCTGATGGCGTACGACTGGCCCGGCAACATCCGCGAGCTCGCCAACGTCATCGAGCGCTCGGTGATCCTGAGCCGGGGCCCGAGCCTGGAGCTGGGTGGTTTCGGGCCGCCGGGGAAGACCGACGGCGGCGACCGGACCGTGGTGGTTGCCCCGACGCTGGACGAGCTCGAACGCCGCCATATCGTGGCGGTGCTGGAGCAGACCGGGTGGCGCGTGAGCGGCCCGAAGGGCGCGGCCGTCCTGCTCGGGCTCAAGCCCACAACACTCGAGGCACGCATGAAGAAGCTGGGGGTCCGCCGGCCCGGTTGACGACTCCCAACGGGATCCCACGCCGGCTATGAAACTCCCAATACATTGGGAATGAGTTTGGGAATCGGCTGTTTACCTCTCGAGTTGCCCCGGTAGCAAACCACTCTCGATCAACTACTTACACTACCACAGCGCGGGTCAGCGGCAACTGGCATGCGGACTGCTTTTCCTTGGCGCCGAAACCACGGACGGGAGTCATGCTCAGACTGACCCGGCTCGCTGTCGAGCCCGCACTCATCCGACTCAAAGTCGAGGGCGCCGTGACCCGGAGGTCGGCGGCGGTGCTGGAACAGGAACTGGCCGACGCCCTGAGTGGCGCGTCCCGGATCCAGCTCGACTTCCAGGGCGTGTCCTACATCGACGGTTCCGGCGTGGAGGTGCTCCGCCGTCTCCCGCCGCACCGAATCGAGATCGTGAACTGCACCCCCCTCATCGGGCAGTTGCTGAGCAAGGAGCTCGCATGACGCCCTTCACATCGGACGACCGGGCGCACGAATTCGAGGAGCTGCTTCGCCCCGTCCTGGACGCCGCCTACCGTGCGGCCTACTACCTGTCGCGCAACCGGTCCGACGCCGACGACCTCGTCCAGGAGGCGGCGCTCCTGGCCTGGCGCAGCTTCGACAGCTTCGAGCGGGGGACGAACTTCCGAGCCTGGTTCCACCGCATCCTGACCAACGTCTTCCTGACCCGCTGTCGCAGCGCGCGGCGCCACCCCACGGTGCCGCTCGACGCCGACGCCGACGACGGCAGCGACCGGACGCTCGCGGATGCGCGCGGGGCGACCGGCAGCGCCGATCCGGCGTCGGCGATCCTCTCCGGGCTTGCCCTCGAGGACGTCAGGGCCGCGCTCGAATCGCTGCCGGTCGAATACCGTACGGTGGCCGTGCTGTACTTCGTCGACGACCTCTCCTACGAACAGATTGCCACGGCGCTGGATTGCCCGGTGGGAACCGTGCGCTCCCGGCTTCACCGCGGCCGGCGCATGCTCTGGCAGCGCCTGCGGGACACTGCGAAGGACTTCGGGATCCGCGCCGCCGGGTGACCTCCGATCGCCTCCTCCCAGCCGCGTTGGAATGCCCGGAACCCGGGCGCGCGACGCGGCGTTATCGGCCTGAATCTCACGGGCAGTTCCTCTGCGCCCGTGAGGCAGTGCCCGAGTTCCAGCGCCGCGGCGTCCGCCCCGAGGTATCCTGCGCGGCCGGCAAGATCGTCTGGGTGAGCTCGGTGCACGAGGTGATCGTGGCAAGCGCATCGGCGAGCCGGAGGATATCGGCCGGGCGGTCGTATGGATGGCGTCCGACGAGTCCGATTACGTGACCGGAGCCAGTCTCTACGTGGACGGCGGGATGACGCTCTACCCCGGCTTCGCCACCGGGGGCTGAGCCCGGCATCCCGGGGAGAGCGGACCATGCTGGGCCTGATTGGGGCGGCGCTGGACCGGCTGGCCACGGCGGTGGATCTGATCACCGGCCTGGTGGTGGCGTTCGCCGTCGCCGAGGCGGTGACCCACGGCCTTCGCCTGTCGCTCCCGTCTAAACGATGGGCCCACGGCGGTCGCGACGAGATCCGGCTCCGGCTCGGTTCATGGCTCGCGCTCGCGCTCGAGTTCGCCCTTGCCTCCGACATCATCCGGACCGCACTGGCGCCGAGCTGGGACGACATCGGCAAGCTCGCCGCGATCGTGGCGCTCCGAACGGTGCTGAACTACTTCCTCGGCCGGGAGCTAGTCGCGGGTGCCCGCCTCGTTCCCGAGGTCCGGCGTGAGGCTGCCTAGCGTTCCCGAGCTCGCCGCTGCCGCCCAGCTCCTGGCAGCCGCGGTCATGGTGGGTCACCTGGCTGCTGCGCTGGCCGCCGCCCGCCGGCAGAACCTCACTGGTGCGCGGGTCACCGCCGTCGAGGGCATCGTCGCCGGCCTCGGCATCATGACGGCCGCCACCATCGTTCGCACGCTCGCGCTGTGAACCTGGCCGCAGATCGCGATGCTCGCGGCGATCCTGGGGCCCTCCGCATCGCCGTGAAGCGAGCCGTGACCCTTGAACGCGCCGGACTGTGCGACCGACCCCCCCGCCAACGTCCTAGTCGTGTGGGGGATGGCTCGCCCTACCGCGGCCTGCCCGCGGCCGCGTCCGCCCCCCGTATGGACGGGCTCGCCTCGCGGCGACGGTTGTCCCGCTGCGTCCCGTTCGTCCGTCCGACGTGAGGCACCCGATGTCCACCTCTGCTCCGTTCGACCCCCTTCGCAGGGTTGCCGCGCTGATGCTCGTCTTCGCCACCGCCTGCGGCGGTGACAGTTCCGGCCCCGCCGGCGGCAACAACAACAACCAGCCTCCGCCGGCCCAACAGGCGAACGACATCAGCATCGACGAGGGTGCGTCGAGCCTCACGGTCGACGCGTTCAACCCGAGCCCCAAGCCCGTCTCGCTCGGCGGGGGCGGGAACGTGTCCGTCCGGTGGGTCAACCGCGACATCACCGGCGGCGATTACCAGTCCGGTACGGCCACGGTCCACAGGATCGAGGCCACGAACCCCGCGGGCGCCTTTCCGCCCTCCGGAAACCTGGGCGGGAACCAGACGCACACCGTCAGCTTCACGGCGCAGGGCACCTACGACTATCACTGCTCGGTCCATCCGAACATGGTGGGCACCATCGTGGTGAATCCGTAGCGCTTCGGATACCTTTCGGGCCGCGATGCCCGAGCTTCCCGAAGTCGAAACGATCGTCCGGGATCTGCGCCCGCGTGTCGTCGGGCGCACCCTTGGCTCGGTCTCCCTCAGTCATGACGATGTGCTCCGCGGCACCACCCGGCGACGGCTGCTGGGTGGGCTCCGCGGCGCGACGGTGCGGGGGCTCGTTCGCCGGGCGAAGCACGCCGTATTCGACCTCGGCCGGCGCCGCCTCGTAATCCAGCCCGGCATGACGGGATCGCTGGTCGTACACGACCGGCCGCTCACCCGCGACGAGCAGCGCTACGCCGTGCTGACCGTGGCGCTCGACGATGGTCGGCGGCTGGTTTATCGGGACGTGCGGCGGCTCGGCACCCTGCTCCTGCTGGACGAGCGCGGCTGGCACGCCTACGACGCCGCCATCGGTCCGGAGCCGCTCGATCCCTCGTTTACCGCCGAGGATCTCGGCCGGATCTTCGCCCGTTCGCGCCAGGCCGTGAAGAAGGTCCTGATGGACCAGCGGCTCCTGGCGGGGGTGGGCAACATCTACGCGAACGAGGCCCTGTTCGCCGCCGGGGTGGATCCGTCCCGCGCCGCCCGCTCGCTCGGCGCGGACGAGACCGCGCGGGTGCACGCGGAAGTGCGGCGGATTCTCGACGCGGCGATCGCGTCGAACGGCACCACGTTCCGGGACTACCGGACGGGCACCGGCGAGCGCGGCGATTTTCAGCTCGAGCTCTTCGTGTACGGCCGAGAAGGTGAGCCCTGCCGGCGCTGCGGCACCCGGCTCGCCGGCACCCACGCCATCGACGCGCGAATCACGGTCTTCTGCCACCGGTGCCAGCGATGAGACGCTCCCGCGCGATGAGGTTCGCGT
The DNA here is from genome assembly GCA_050733355.1 of Gemmatimonadales bacterium. Classification (GTDB taxonomy): domain Bacteria; phylum Gemmatimonadota; class Gemmatimonadetes; order Gemmatimonadales; family GWC2-71-9; genus DASQPE01. The sequence goes on from JBOHSY010000473.1 coordinate 48,448, forward strand.
CGCCCGCGACCGACCTCGCTGCGCTCCGGACCCGGGTTCGTGGAATGGCGGAGCATCGTCCCGCGGTGTACCGGATGGTGGACGCGACGGGGAAGATTCTCTACGTCGGCAAGGCGAAACGGCTCCGCGCGCGTCTGCTCACCTATTTCCGCGCGCGCTATCCGGCCGACAAGGCGGCACGGATCCTCTACGCCGCGCAGGACATCCAGTGGGACTACGTGCCCAGCGAGTTCGCCGCCTACCTCACCGAGCTCCGCCAGATCCGCCGCTACCATCCCCACTTCAACTTCGCTCTGAATCGCACCCGCCGGGCGGTGTTCGTGAAGGTCTCGCGCGGGCCGGCGCCCCGCATCACCTGCGGCACCACCATTGCCGCGGACGACGCGCGCTGCTACGGGCCGTTCCGCTCGCTCGGCCGCGCGGCCGAGGCGGTGCGGACGTTGAGCGATCTGCTCGGCATCCGCGACTGCGCGGCGAGCATGCCCATCCTGTTCGCGGGGCAGGGCGACCTCTTCGACGCGGCGAAGCGCGCCGCCTGCATGCGGCACGAGTTCGGGTTCTGCAGTGGTCCCTGCGCGGGCTTCGTGGCGGAGTGGGACTACCGGCGGCGGGTCGAGACCGCGATGGCGTTCCTCGAGGGGCGTACCGCACAGCCGATCGACCGCGTGGTGGCCTCGATGCAGGCGGCGGCGGCCCGGGCGGAGTTCGAGGCCGCCGCCAAATGGCGGGAGCGGTTCGAGCACCTGGAATGGCTGTTCGGGGCGATCAGCCGGGCGCGCACTGCGGTGGACCTGCTCACGTTCGTGTATCGCGATCCCGGCGCGTTCGGCGACGAGCGGGTCTATCTGATCCGGCGCGGCGTGGTGAAGGCTTCGTTTCCCTGGCCCGACACCCCGATCGAGCACGAGGCGTTCCGCGCCGTCGTGCGCGAGGAGCTAGCGCTGCCCGACGCGCCGCCGGGACCGCTGCCCCTGGATGCCATCGACGAGATCCTCCTCATGATGGCGTGGTTCAGGGCGCACCCGGAGGCGCTGCGCCGGACGACCCCGCTGGCACAGTGGGTCTGACCGGACCCCACAGCGCCGGCCGCCGCTCCACCCGTGCCGGATGCGTGCCCGGTGGCGGCGGCGGCCACGCGTGCCAGCCACCGGGCGCGTCATCGTAGATCCGGATCGCAAGGCCGGGTGCTGCGCCCCGTCCGAGCCCGAGCCACCCTGCATCGAGCCGCAGCACCACGGTCCAACCCGATCCTCCGCGCCGCTCCGCCGCACGCACGTCCCAGCCCGCCCCCGAACGCTCTTGGCCCAGCCGCCAGTCGGGGTCACCCTGCGGCTCGCCCCACTGCCCCGCGCGTCCACGATAGACCACGCTGCTGTCGAGTACCCGGCGGAAGTACCACTGGGAGTCGTCGTGCTGCGGCGACTCGGCGCCATCCCCCTCGGTATCCAGGCTCACGACAAGATCGTCGCCCCAGTAGGGCGTCGAGTCGGGAATCACGGCGACCAGGTAGACGCTGTCAGCGGTGCGGAGCAGCCACACCGAGGCCGTGCCCTGCCCCGTCGTCACCGCGATCTGCGCTGAGCCCCAGCTCGCGGAGTCGACCAGGTCGACCCTGGGCGCCTGCTCGACGGGGCGCACGGTCACAGTGTCCGGACCCGCGACGAGCGAGAGGGCGAGTACCGCGCCGGCGGCGGTCAGAAGCTGATGCTCACGCCGAGCCCGGCCGGGCGCACCCGGGTCCACCGCGGGCTCTTGATGAGCGCGCCCGTGGCGCCGGCACCCAGATACTCGAGCCCTTCGAGATAACCGGTATCCCCGTCGTCATGGTGGGCGAGCAGGAGCACGACGGCCCCAGCCGCGCGATTCCCGCGCCGATCCCGAGGCCCATGGAGCACGTTCCGCCTCGACCCGGTCGCGATGTCGAGTCGTCTGATGTCGGCCGGGGAATAGACCAGCGTGTGGGTGCGCTGGGTGATTTGATCCTGCTGCTGCTTGCGGCACTCGCGCGGCAGGCCAGGAAGCTGCGGAGCCATGCAGGAAAGCCCGCCCGGTAGCTCAGGGCGGCGCCCACCATCACGCGATGGATGCGGCGCTCGGTCAGTACCAGTTGATAGCGGGCGAGCAGCGAGATACCCCAGCGCGTAGCGGGAAAGAGATCGAGGCCCGTGCCGGCGCCGAGTGCGAACTCCGACTCGCTTCGGCTGAACTCGGGAATGGTTTCGTCGTCGAACCACATGTGGTAGATCCCCACCTCGGGACCTGCCGCGGCAGGAGGGGAGAGGGGCGAGATCGGCGGCGGCGAGCGTCGCGAGCACCAGCGTGGCGCGCCACGGAACCCGGTCCGGCCTGCGGGTCATCAGCCGTCGAGCGCCACGATGCGTCCCCGGGGTGGAATCCCGGGCTCGAGCTCGAGAATCCCGACGGACGCGGGCAGGTCGAACCGCCGGTGCCCGGCACCCCCGGGATTCATGACGGTCACCACCTGATCCACGAGCGTGAGCAGCGGCTGGTGCGTGTGGCCGAAGACGAGGATCTCCGCCTCGGGGAACGCGGCGTTCAGCTTGGCGGGTGTGGGGGAGCCGAACTGGTCGCCGTGGGTCACCACGATGCGGAATCCGTCGAGCTGGATCCGGGCCACCGGCGGCAGCCTCGCCCGGACGTCCGACCCGTCGGTGTTCCCGTAGACCGCCGTCACCGGCGCGATTGCCTCGAGCTCGGCGAGCAGCGCGAGCGGGCCGAGGTCGCCACCGTGCAGAATGTGATCGACCTCGGCGAACACGTCGAACACCGCCGGGCGCAGCAGTCCGTGCGTGTCCGCGATGATGCCGAGCCTCATCCCTCCCACCGCGGGGCGATTGTCAGGTCGAGCTCGAGCAGATCGAGGACGCGCTGCACGACGAAGTCGACCAGCTCACCCACCCGGGTGGGACGGTGGTAGAACCCGGGCGCGGCCGGCAGCACCACCGCCCCGGCCTCGGTGACCGTCACCAGGTTGCGCAGATGCACCAGGGAAAACGGCGTCTCTCTGGGCACGAGGATCAGGCGGCGGCGCTCCTTGAGCGTCACATCCGCGGCGCGCTCCACCAGCGAGCGGCTGGTCCCTCCCGCGATGGCGGCCACGGTGCCCATGGAGCAGGGACACACGACCATCCCCGCGGTACGCTGCGATCCGGAGGCGGGAAGCGCACCGCGGTCGCCATCAGGGAAATGACGCACGCTGCGCCAATCGCCACCGGTCGCCGCCTGCAGGTCGTCGATCGAGCCGACCTCGCACTCGGCCTTGAGCAGGCGCGCGCCGTGGCTGGTGACGACCAGCCACACCGGCAGATGGTTCCGTGCGAGCACGTCCAGGAGCCGGATCCCATACGCGGCGCCCGACGCGCCCGTTATGGCCAGCACCACGGGGTACCTCTCCCGCCCGCTCCCGCTCGCTCCCACCGGCTCCTCCCTCATACGAGTCGATCCGCGAGCGCGAAGAGGAAGACGGTCACGCTCATTACCCCGTTCATCGTGAAGAACGCGGCATCCAGCTTCGACAGGTCGCCGGGACGGACGAGGCGGTGCTCGTACACCAGGATGGCGGCCGCAACCGCCAGCCCCGCGAAGTACAGCGGGCCGAAGCCCGCCGCCCATCCGAACAGCGCGAGCGCCGGAATCGTGACCCCGTGCAGCAGCTTGGCCAGCAGGATCCCGCGCGCCTCACCCAGCCGAACGACGGCGCTCCGGAGGCCCTCGCTCCGGTCGAACGCCTCGTCCGGCAGCGCGTAGAAGATGTCGAACCCAGCCACCCACGTGGCGACGGCCACGGTGATCGCCGCGAGCAGCCACCAGGGCTCGCTCCACGCCCCGGTCACGGCCAGCCATCCGCCGACGGGCGCGATCGCCAGGCTCAGGCCCAGCCAGAGGTGCGGCCACCAGGTAAATCGCTTGGCGAAGCTGTACGTCATCACCCATGCGAGCGCCAGCGGACTCAGCGCCAGGCAGAGGGGGTTGAGCCAAGCGGCGGCCAGGACGAAGCACGCCGCGGCGACGAGCACCGACGCCCACGCCTGCGGGAGGCTGAGCGCCCCGCGCGGCAGCTCGCGATTCCGGGTGCGCGGGTTCCGCGCGTCGTACTCGCGGTCGGCGATTCGGTTGAAGCCCATGGCCACCCAGCGCGCTGCCGAGAACGCGAGCATCACGAGGAGCACCGTGCGCGACGTGACCGGTGCCCGCATCGATGCGGCCACGAGGCCGAGCAGGGCGAACGGGAGGGCGAAGAGCGTGTGGGGAAGCCTGACGAGGTTGGCGTAGCGGACGAGGAGGGATTCGCCCGAGAACGTCTGGCCTTCCTGGCCGGTGAGAGGTGAGACGTGAGAGGCGAGCGGGGGCTCCGGCGCAGGCGTCGGGCTCGTGAGGTCACCCCGGTACTCCCTCTCGCCTCTCACGTCTCACCTCTCACGGCTCACCTCTCAGCGGGAGTCGGATCCCAAGCCGAGACCACATCTCGTCCACCCGCTTCTTCGTCTCGTCGTCCATCGTGATGCGCTCCGGCCACTCCCGGTCGAACCCTTCCTCTTTCCACTTCCGGGTGGCGTCGATGCCCATCTTGCTCCCGTAGGTGAACGCGCGGCTCGAGTGGTCGAGCACGTCCACCGGGCCCATGGTGAACCGCGTGTCACGCTCGGGGTCGATGTTGTTGAGCGCCACCCACCAGGCCTCGTCGGGGTCGCGCACGTTGACGTCCTTGTCCAGCACCACGATCACCTTGGCCAGCGACATCAGCCCCTGGCCCCAGAGCGCGTTCATCACCTTCCACGCCTGCCCCGGATACTGCTTGTCGATGCTGACGAACACCAGGTTGTGGAAGATGCCTGGCGCCGGCATGTGATAATCGACGATCTCGGGCACCGTGAGCCGGAGCAGCGGGAGGAAGATCCGCTCGGTCGCGTGCCCGAGGTAGTAGTCCTCCATGGGCGGCCGGCCCACGAGGGTGGCCGGGTACACCGGGTCCCGCCGCATCGTGGCCGCGGTGACGTGCACGGTGGGATAGTAGTCCGCGAGCGAGTAGAAGCCGGTGTGGTCGCCGAACGGCCCCTCGAGCACGAGCGCCTCGGCGGGATCGATGTATCCCTCGAGCACGATGTCCGCCTCGGCCGGCACGTCCAGGTCGCAGGTGATGGACCGGGCGAGGTCGACCGGCGACCGTCGCAGGAAGCCCGCGAAGATGAACTCGTCGATGGTGGGAGGGAGCGGCGCCGAGGCGGAATAGATGCTGGCGGGATCGCCGCCGAGCGCGATCGCCACCGGCATGCGCTCGCCGCGCGCCGCCATCTCTCGCCAGTGCGCCGCACCGACTTTGTGCCGCTGCCAGTGCATCGCGAGCGTGTTCCGTCCGAGCACCTGCACGCGGTACATCCCGACGTTGCGGATGCCGCGCGCGGGATCCGTGGTGATCACCATCGGCAGGGTGATGTACGGGCCCCCGTCCTGGGGCCATGTCGTGAGGAACGGGATGACGGAGAGATCCACCTCGTCACCGCGCGCGACCGTGTGCTGGCAGGGCGGCTTCCCGCCCCGGACCCTGGGGGGGAACTTGGCCACCTCGGCCAGGCGCGGCAGCATGGAGAGCTTGCCCAGCAGGCCCTCGGGCACCTTGAGCTCGAGCAGCTCGCTGATGCGCCCGCCGACCTCGTCCAGTGCGTCGACGCCCAGCGCCAGGCACATGCGGCGCATCGAGCCGAAGAGGTTGATGGCGACCGGATAGGCGCTGCGCCGCCCGTCGTCGAGCAGCACATGCTCGAAGCGGAGCGCCGGCCCGCCGCCCGGGCTCTTCATGCACCGGTCGGCGATCTCCGCGATCTCGAGCCGTGCCTTCACCGGCTGCGTCACCCGCACCAGCTCGCCGATCTTCTCGATCTCGCGGACGAACTCCGTCAGGTTCTCGATCGCCATTCGGGCTCCGTTACGCGTGGACCAACTGGATCAACCACCGAGGACACCCAGAGAACACAGAGAAACGTCAACGACAACGCAGAGGCGCAGAGAAACTGGTGAGGTTGTGGTCTCACGTCCGAGCTTTCGATGACTGGGAATGAGACCACAAGAAATTGCCCCCATACGTCGGCGCCTCTGCGTCTCTGCGGTTCCGCTGTTGCAGTGCCCCGTGTCCTCCGTGTCCTCTGTGGTTCAAGTTCGTTCACTGCGATCGAACGCCGACGTGCAGCGCGGTCACACCGCCCAGGAGCAACGTGTAACGTACGTCCTCGAACCCCGCCGCGGCGATCCGGCGCGCCAGCTCCGGGGGCGCCGGAAAGACCCGGGTCGACTCTGGCAGCCACTCGTAGGCGCTCGTATGCTTCGAGATCAGCCGGCCGATCCGCGGCAGCACCCGCTCGAAATACAGGAGATAGAGTCCGCGCAGCGGCTGTCGGGGCGGCGTGGCCATGTCGAGGATGACCACGCGCCCGCCCGGCTTCACGACCCGCGCCAGCTCGGCGAGCCCCACGTCGAGATCCGCCAGGTTTCGCAGCCCCCACCCGATCATCGCACCGTCAAATACCGCACGCTCGAACGGCAATTCCAGCGCGTCGGCCGCCACCGGGTCGAGGCGGCCCCCCTTGCCCCGGCCGAGCTCGAGCATGGGGCGCACGAAGTCAGCGCCGATCACACGGCCTCGAAATCCCGGACAGCCGGCAAGCCCGGCTGCAAAGTCGAGCGTGCCGGCGCAGAGGTCGAGGTAGATTCCGTCCGGGCGGCGCTCCCAACCGAGTTGCGCCACCGCCTGTCTGCGCCAGCGGAGGTCGAGCCGGAAGCTCAAAATCCGATTCAACCGGTCGTACGTCGGGGCGATCGCCGCGAACATCGCTCGGACGTAGGCGCGTTTCGCCGCCCCGCCGGAAACCGGTAACTTCTGATCCGAGGCTAACATAGGCGCTCAATGTACCCCGTGCTCGGACCGCTCCGCAAGCGTCAGGGACGGCAGTGCGTAGGCCCGAGCTGGCCGACCGGACCGATCAGGAAATCGTCGCCCTCGCGCGGGGCGGCGTGGAGGCGGCGTATCGCGAGCTGGTGCGGCGTTACGAGCGACCGCTCTTCTCGCTGCTCTACCGGATGGTGCGCGACCGCGAGCTGGCGGAGGATCTTGCCCAGGAGACGTTCGTCAAGGCGCTGAACGCGATCGAGTCGTACCGCCCGGAGTACAAGTTTTCGTCCTGGATCTTCAAGATCGCCAACAACGCCGCGATCGATCACCTGCGCCGGCGCGAGCTGGACACGCTGTCGCTCGAGGGATCGCCGCACGCCGAGACGCCGGAAGCGATCGAGGCCACGGCGCTTCAGATCGGCGATCGCCAGGAGTCGCCGCTCGACGAGGTCGCGGCGCGCGAGCTGGGCGGCGAGATCGAGGCGGCGATCGCGAAGCTCAGGCCGGAGTATCGCTCGTGCATCCTGCTCCGCCACGTCGAGGGTCGCGCCTACGAGGAGATCGCCGAGATCCTGGGGCTTCCGCTGGGCACTGTCAAGACCTACATCCATCGCGCACGCAACGAGTTGCGGCGTGAGCTGGCGCACCTCCGGCCATGAAACCTTCCCATCACAGCCATCGTAAAGGGGCTCACTTATGACTGGCTCGCCCGAATCGCCGCTGGCTCCCGACGAGTTCGACCGCTGGCTCGATGAGCGCCTCGCGGCGCTGCCGCTGTTCGCGCCGCGCGTCGATTTCAGCGACCGGGTCATGGCCTCGGTCAGAGTGCCCGACCCCTTCTCGATCCGTTCCATTCGTACCGCGCGCCGCCGGCTGTTCTCCACCCCGAAGTCGGTGGCCATCGCGGCGTCGCTCGCGCTCCTGGTCGTCGGCTCGATGGCCGCCAGCGTCGCGTGGACGCTCGCCAATCGCGAGACGATGCTCGCCCTGGGCGGCTGGCTGGTCGCCGAGGCCGGGCAGTGGGCGTGGGTCGGGCTGCGGGGAACGGCGCTCACTCTCATGGAGCAACCGTGGTTCTCGGGATTCCGCGGCCTCCTCGATGCGCCTGGCCGCCTCGCCCTCGCGTCGGCGTTCGGCATGCTGGTGTACCTGACGGGAGTGCTGGCTCTCCGGCGACTCCTCACGGTTCCGGCTCCGACCCAGCGGGTGGCGCATGCCAACTGGTAGCCGCTCAGCCGCGATCGCGCTCGCCCTCGCCACCCTCGTCGCCCCGCCGGCCCACCCCGCGGGCGGCGGCGGAATGGCCGATGAGATCGTCGAGGCGGTACGCGGCTACATCCAGCAGATCGCCCGGGACCCGAAACCCCGCCCCCAAGCGGTCGAGCCCGCTGATGCGGGCGGTCCCACCGTCGATATCTCCGATCTGAGCCAGTCCGGACGCGTCGAGCGGGCGGTTCGCCGGGCGGCACCTCGTCCCGGTCCCGACCTGCGGCTCACTGTGCCCAACGGTCGGGCGCGCGTGGGTGACTTCACCATCGGTTCCGACCAGACCATCCCCGGTCACCTCCTGGTGCTCGAGGGCGACGCCAACGTCTACGGGCGGCTGCTCGGCAATCTCGTGACCATGAACGGCGACGTGGTCGTGTACCCGGGCGGCGTCGTCCAGGGCGACATCCTGGCGTTGAACGGCGAGGTGTCGTCCCGCGGCGGCGAGATCGGCGGCGAAGCGAGCGAGTTCACCACTCCGCCCCCGCCGCCGGCCGTCCCGACCGCGACGCTTTCGCCGGTCGCGCGCGTGGGGCTGGGCATCGCCGGCGTGTTCGGCGTGTTCCTGACGACGCTCGCGCTCGGATTCGGGCTCGTGCTTTTCGCGCGGCCCAATCTCGAAATCGTCTCAGACACCGTCACGCACTCGTTCGGCCGCGCGTTCATCACCGGCCTCATCGGCCAGATTCTCGTGCTGCCGACGTTCGGCATGCTGGTCGTCGGGCTCATCCTGAGCGTCGCCGGCATCCTGCTCCTGCCCTTCGCCGTCGCGGTGTACGCGCTGCTCGCGCTCCTCGGTGTGGTCGGCGGCTACCTCGCCGTCGCGCATGCCATCGGCGAGACGTGGACCCGCCGCCGGCTCGCCAAGGGAGCCATGCTCGGCTCCCCCAACAGCTATCGGTATGTCGGCGTGGGGCTCGCGGGACTGTTCGCGCTCTGGTTCGCCTGGGCACTCTTCGGGTGGGTGCCGGTGGCGGGCGAACTGGTCCGCGGGGCGGCGGTGCTCGTCACCTGGCTGCTCGCCACGGTCGGGTTCGGCGCCGCGCTGCTGAGCCGAGCCGGCATTCGCGAACACTTCGCCGGGCGCCTGATCCCGCCCGAGGCGCTCACGGACGAGTACCTCTGGGCCACGCCGCAGTTCGGCGTTCCCGCGGTGCGCCGCCCCGGCGCGCGCCCGCCCGAGCCGCCGGCGCGGTGACCTGGCGGGCCCTTGCCGCGGCGGCGGCCGGCGTGCTCTGCTGGACCGGTGTCGCCTCCGCCCAGAGCTGGCGCCCCTACTCCACCTTCCGGCAGTTCCACGGCGAGACGAAGCTCCGCGCGCAGCTCGAGTTCGCCGCCGGGTTGCTGAAGGTGATGCCGGGGCGGGACGCGGAGCTGTACCGGATGCACCTGTCCTACGACGCCGACCGGTTCGTGCCGCTCAGCCAGTACCAGGCGCGGGCCTCGACCGTGCGGCTCGGGGTGGAGTCGGCCGGCCGCGCGGGGCTTCGCGTAGTCTCCAAGAATCAGCTGCGTCAGAAGGCCGTCGTCGAGCTGTCTCCCAAGGCCGATCTCGCGCTCGACCTCAATCTCGGCGCCGGCGAGGCGGACGTGGACCTGGGCGGGCTCCGCATCGCCAGCGTGCGGCTCGAGACCGGTGCCAGCCGCGCCAGCATCCGCTTTTCGGCCCCGAACCGCACCCGGTGCCGCTCCGCGGTGTTTGCCGCCGGAGCGGCGGACCTCTCCGTGCTCCGCCTGGGCAACAGCCGCTGCGAGAGGGTCAAAGTCGAGGGCGGCGTCGGGAAGCTCACCCTCGATTTCGGCGGCGCCTGGACGACCACGCAGAAGGCCGATCTGACGCTCGCGATGGGCGAGCTCCGCCTCCGGTTGCCGAAGCGGGCTCCGGTCCGGATCACGATGGCCAAGTTCCTCGCCAGCTTCGAGCCGGAGGGGTTGGTGCGGCGCGGGGCATCGTGGGCGACGCGCGACTTCGAGCCCGCCCAGCCGCATCTCGATATCGCGCTCACGTGCAGCGTGGGCGCGGTGCGCGTGGAGTGGGTAAATTGAACCCATGTCGCCGCTGGAGACGCTGGGCTGGGCGCTCGGAACCTCGTTCGCGTCGGGGCTGAACCTCTACGCCACCGTCGCCGCGGCGGGGCTGCTCCAGCAACACGGCATCATCCACCTCCCTCCAGCGCTCCAGGTCCTGGCGCAGCCGCTCGTCTGGGGCATCGCGCTCGCGCTGTTCGTCGTCGAGTTCGTCGCCGACAAGATCCCCGTAGTGGACAGCGCCTGGGACACCATCCACACGTTCATCCGTCCGCCGGCGGCCGCGGTGCTCGCCTACAGCGCGTTCAGCGACGTGCCCGAGGGCTGGAAGTTGGGCGCGGCGCTTCTCGCCGGCAGCGTCGCGCTCACCTCGCACGGCGCCAAGGCGACCACCCGCGCCGCGGCGAACACCAGCCCGGAGCCGTTCAGCAACTGGATCCTGAGCGTCTTCGAGGACATGCTGGCCGTCGGGCTGGCGTGGCTGGCCGCGGAGCATCCGGTGCTGACCGGCGCGATCGTCGTGGTGCTGGTGGTTCTGTGCGTGCTCCTGATCTGGAGGCTGTTCGGATTCTTCAAGCGGGTGGTGGCGAGAATCCGCGGGCAACCGCTGGCCGAGGCGAGCGGTACTGGAACGAGCTACGGCTAGAGCCGCGAATCACCGCCGAACCGCGAAGAACGGCGTCGCAGCACAAGGCGTACCGCAGTTCCGACCGTCGCAGCAAGCCGCTCCGCGGCTGACCCGTTCCGCACCGCGATCTCGATCGTCCCCCCGGAGCCGAGGAACGCCACCAGCTCCCCCTCCGCGACATCGCTGAACGTGCGCCGCAGCCGCACCCGCGCCCCGTCGATCTCGACCGGGCCGTCGGCATCGCGCTCGAGGTTCGTCACGAGCGTCCCGTACCGGTCCACGTAGATCACCTCGCCGGCCACGGCACTGCCCTCACGCCGCGGCTGGGACGACGCAAGCTGAGTTGGAGCCGTGCGCACCGCCGCGCCCAGGTCGCTCGCGGGCGTGCCGCCCGCGAGGGCCGCGGCAGCCGGCGCGAACACGTCCCGGCCATGGAAGGTGGGGGCCGCCGACTCCGGAATCGGCAGCTCGACGATCCGCTCCGCCCGCGGCAGCACCGGGGTGAGGAGCCCGTTGTCCGGAGCCACGAAATGATGCCCGTCCGCCCGGACGGCGAGCGCCGAACGCGGCCCCCCCACACCCGGATCGACGATCGCCACGTGCACGGTCCCCGGCGGGAACGTCGGCCAGGCGCGGCCGAGCACGTAGGCCGCGGCGCGCACGTCCCCCGGCGGGATGTGGTGGCTGATGTCGGCGAGGACCGCACCGGGCGCCCGGGTGAGGAGGGCACCCCGCAGCTCGCCGACGTAGGAGTCGCGCGTGCCGAAGTCGGTCAGGAGAGTGATGACTGGCATCGGGACAGGGCCGGAACCGAAAAAACGGGAATCACAGAGGACCCAGAGAACACAGAGGACCACCTATTGAACGCAGAGGCGCAGGGACGCGGAGGGATCGCGACACCATTTTTGGTGGTCGAGCAGCAGTCAGCCGCGGAGGATCGGCAGCTCGACCACGCGCCCGCCGGCTTCCTTCACCAGCGCTGCGGCGATCGCACGCAGGGTCGTCGCGGCCGGGCTCTCCGGCTCGGCCACGACCACCGGCCGGCCCTCATCCGCATACGCCGCCAGGCGCGGCTGGAGCGGCACCTCGCCCAGGAGCGGCGCGCCGATCTCGGCCGCCAGCCGGCGCCCCCCGCCCGAGGCGAAGAACTCCACCCGTCGCCCGGTCTGCGGATCGGTGTACCCGCTCATGTTCTCGACCACCCCCAACACCGGTACCCCGACCCGCTCGAACATCCGGGCGCCCCGGAGCGCGTCGCCCACCGCCATCTCCTGAGGGGTCGTCACGATCAGCGCCCCGGAGACGTGGGTGGACTGGACCAGCGAGAGCTGCGCATCGCCGGTCCCTGGCGGCAGATCCACCAGGAAATAGTCGAGCCGGCCCCAGTCCACGTCGCGCAGGAACTGCTGCACGACCTTCATGATGATCGGTCCGCGCCAGATCGCGGGCGCGTCGCGCTCCACGAGGAATCCGAGCGACATCAGCTTGACCCCGTGGGCCCCGAGCGGCTGAATCCGCCCTCCGAACACCGGCGGCTTGTCGAACACGCCGAACATGCGCGGAATGTTCGGCCCGTAGATGTCGGCATCCATGATTCCCACCGCGTGCCCCGCCTCGGCCAGTGCCACGGCGAGGTTCGCGGCCACCGTCGACTTCCCGACGCCGCCCTTCCCCGAGGAGACCGCGATGATCCGACCCAGGTTGGGCTGCTCCGGCGGCGGCGGCGGCGCGACATTGGCCGGCACCGCGCCAGGCGGCGCGTGCGTCGCTTTCGCGGGACCGGCCGGATCGGCAACCGAGATCTTCACGTCCTCCCGCCGGACGCCCTCGACGCCGCTCACGGCGTTCCGGGCCTCGCGAACGAGCGTCGCGGGGTCCTCCCGCGAGAGCAGGAACGTGAACGACACCCCGCCCTCCGGGGTGACCGTGAGGTCGCGCACCATCCCCGTCGACAGGAGGTCGGCCTCGAGACGGGGATTCTGGATGCAGGAAAGCGCGGCGATGACCCGCGCCTGGAGTGACTCGGTCACGGGGGCTCAGACGGCGTCGACGGTCTTCACTTCCGGCACCAGCTCGCGGAGCCGGAGCTCGATCCCCTGCCTCAGGGTGACAGTTGACGCGCTGCAGCCGTGGCAGGTGCCGCCGAGGCGGAGCAGCAGCCGGCCCTCCCCCTCGTCGAAGTCCACCACCTCCACGTGCCCGCGGTGGGAGGCGATATAGGGCCGAAGGAGGTCGAGAGTGCGCTCGATGCGGTCGATGATCTCCATATGCGGACGCTAATTCCTAGTTCCCTTGTCGGCAATATACTGCCGCGCCGGCATCATGGGCGTCCGTTTCCGGCCAGGTAGGCTCGCGCCGCCGAGAGCACGGTGGCCTGGACCTCCGCGAGCGAGCCGACCAGGGCCAGGCCGGCGGCCTTGGTATGCCCGCCCCCTCCGAACTGCCGGGCGAACGCCGCCACGTCGACGGTTCCGACCGACCGGAGTGACACCTTCACGCGCCCGGCCGACACCTCGCGGAACAGCAGAGCCATGCGCACGCCATCGACCGACCTCGGGTACTCGACGACGCCGTCGAGATCGTCCGAGGTGAGGCCGAACCGCTCCACGGCTCCCGGCGGGACGGTCAACCAGGCAAGCCCGATATCGGGCTCGACCACCAGGGTCTGCAGCGCTTCCCCGAGGAGCCTCGGCCGGCCTTCCGGCGCGCGCGCGTACACGTCGAGATAGATGCCCTCCGGGTCGAGCCCGGTCTCGAGCAGTTCGGCGGCGATCCGGAGCGTGCGCGGCTGCGTGTTACTGAAGCGGAAGCCGCCGGTGTCGGTGAGGAGCGCGACGTAAAGAGCGCGCGCGGCGGGCTGCCCGAGCTGCCACCCGTTCGCGAGGGCGACCTCGAAGACCAGCTCGCCGGTCGCGGACGCGGTGGGATCGACGTACCGCGGTCCGGGGGGAAGCGCGCCCTGGCTCACGTGGTGATCGATGCACGCCACCGGCACGCCGCGCTCCCGCACCGCCTCGGCCAGCATGCCCAGCCGGCCGAGCTCCGAGATGTCGAGCACGACAATGACGTCCGCGCGCCGGATCTCCTTCACCGCCTCCGGCGTGCGGTCGACGCCGGGCAGCTCGTCGAACAGAAACCGGAACCGGGTCGGGGTGGGCGTCGGATTGGTGACGCTGACGTCGAGCCCCCGCGCGCGCAGCAGGTGTGCGAGCCCGACCTCGCTGCCGAGGCCGTCGCCGTCCGGGTTGACGTGAGTCGTGAGGCAGACCCGCTGCCCCGGCTGGAACGCGGCCGCGAGCGCGACGGCCGCGGCGCGATCCGCGGCACTCAGGGTGGAGGGCATGGAGGAAAGATAAGTGAGCAGTGAGCAGTGAGCGGCCAGACGACTCCGGACACTGCCCACCGCTCACTGCTCACTGCTCACTGCCCATTGCTTGCAGTTTACCGCCGCGCCAGCCGGCTGTGCGTCCGCCCGTACACGAAGTAGAGGACGAGCCCGAGGACGAACCAGATGATGAGCCGCCGCCACGTGCTCCAGGGAAGCGAGATCATCAGATACAGGGCCGAGATCGCGCCCATTGGCGCCGTGAACCAAACGATTGGCACTTTGAATGGACGCGGGAGACCCGGCTCGCGGACGCGGAGGACCAGGATGCCGATGGAGACGATCACGAACGCGAGCAAGGTACCGATGGAGACCAGGCTTCCCGCCTCGCGCACCGTGAGGAGCGCCGAGAAGATCGCGACACCGATGCCGGTCACGATGGACGTGATCCAGGGAGTCCGGAACTTCGGATGCACGGCGGCCACGAACGGCGGCAGGAGCCCGTCCTTCGACATCGTCCAGAAGACCCGCGACTGACCCAGCAGCATCACGAGAATGACGGACGAGAGCCCGGCGATCGCGCCCAGCTTGATCAGACCAGCGATCCACCCGAGGCCCGCGCGATCCGCCGCCTTGGCGATCGGGTCCGGCACGTCGAGCTCGGCGTAAGGGACAACCCCCGTGGCGATGCCGGCGACGACGATGTAGAGCAGGGTGCAGATCAGCAGCGACCCGATGATGCCGATGGGCATGTCCTTCTGCGGATTCTTCGCCTCTTGTGCGGCGGTGCTCACGGCATCGAACCCGATGTAGGCGAAGAAGACGACGCCGGCGCCAGCCATCACTCCGGTCCACCCGAAGTGCTCGCGCACTCCGGTATTCTCTGGAATGAACGGGCGCCAGTTGGCCGGGTCCACCGCCTGCGCCGCGAGCGCGATGAAGAGCAGCACCACCGCGACCTTTATGATCACGATGACGTCGTTGACCGTCGCGGACTCGCGGATGCCGATGACCAGCAGCGTGGTGACGATCGCGATGATGACGACGGCCGGCAGGTTGAACAGCGCGGTGACGGCGGAGCCGTCGGCCAGCGTGACGACGGTGCCTCGCGCGGCCGTGAGCTCGGGCGGGATGTGAATCCCGATGCCGCTCAGAAACGACACCACGTATCCCGACCAGCCGATTGCTACGGTGACGGCGCCGAGCGCATACTCGAGAACCAGGTCCCAGCCGATGATCCAGGCGATGAACTCACCGAGGGTCGCGTAGCCGTAGGTGTAGGCGCTGCCCGCCATCGGTACGAGCGACGCGAACTCGGCGTAGCACAGCGCCGCGAAGACCGACGCGACGCCGGCGATGACGAACGAGAGTACCACGGCCGGCCCCGCGTTCTGCGCCGCGACCGTGCCGGTGAGCACGAAGATCCCGGTGCCGATGATCGCGCCGACGCCGAGCATGACGAGGTTGAGCGGCCCCAGCGCACGCCTGAGACTCTGGTCGCTGGCCGCCTCGGCCTGGAGACCGGTGATGCTCTTCCGGCGGAAGAGATCCATGGGATCCTCTGGTTGTGGGTGATCGGAGCCGCGTGAGCAGCAAGCGGTGAGCAGTGAGCAGGGGCTACGGGGTCTACCCGGGCATTGGAATTCCCTGCTTACCGCTCACCGCTCACTGCTTACTGTAGTTCGGTGCTTCGCGCGTGATCGTGACGTCGTGCGGGTGGGACTCGCGGAGCCCCGCGGCCGTCACGCGGATCATCTCGACATCGCACTGGAGCGCCGCGAGGTCGGCGACGCCGCAGTAGCCCATGCCGCTCCGGAGCCCGCCCACCATCTGGAAGAGCACGTCGGCAACGGGGCCCTTGTAGGGAACCCGGCCCTCGATGCCCTCCGGCACCATCTTGGTGGCGGTCATCTCGCCTTCCTGGAAGTACCGGTCGGCGCTGCCGTCCTGCATCGCGGAGAGACTGCCCATGCCCCGGATCATCTTGAAGCGGCGCCCTTCCGCCAGCACGGCCTCGCCTGGGCTTTCTTCGGTGCCGGCGAGCATCGATCCCATCATCGCCGAGGACGCCCCGGCGGCGATGGCCTTCACGACGTCACCCGAATACTTGATGCCGCCGTCCGCGATGATGGGCACGTCGCCGGCGCCGCGCCTCGCGTCCTGGATGGCCGTGACTTGCGGGACGCCGACGCCGGTGACGACCCGCGTGGTGCAGATGCTCCCGGGGCCGATGCCGACCTTGACGGCGTCCGCGCCCCGTTGGACCAGCTCCCGCGCGCCCGCCTCGGTGGCGACGTTGCCCACGATCACCTCGACATCAGGGAAGCTTTCCTTGATCGCGTCGAGCGCCTGGAGCACGCCCTCGCTGTGCCCGTGCGCCGAGTCCACGCACAGAACGTCGACCCCGGCGCCGACCAGCGCGCGGGCCCGCGTGACGGCGTCGGGCGCGCCGCCCACCGCGGCCGCCACCCGGAGCCGGCCGTGCTGATCCTTGTTGGCGTCCGGGTGCTCCCGGCGCTTGAAAATGTCCTTCACCGTGATCAGTCCCTTGAGCACCCCCTTCGCGTCCACCACCGGCAGCTTCTCGATCCGGTGCCGCGCCAGAATCCGTTCGGCCTCGTCGAGGTCGGTGCCGACCGGCGCGGTGACCAGCTTCTCCTTCGTCATCGCGTCGCGGATGGGCTGGTCGAGGTTGCGCTCGAACTGAAGGTCGCGGTTGGTGATGATGCCGATGAGGCGGCCCTCCCCGTCCACGATGGGCACGCCGGAGATCTTGAAGCGCCGCATCAGCGCGTAGGCCTCGCGGACGGGGCGGTCCGGCCCCAGTGTGATCGGGTTCAGGATCATCCCGCTCTCGCTGCGCTTGACCCGATCGACCTCGGCCGCCTGGCGGTCGATCGTCATGTTCTTGTGGATCACCCCGATGCCGCCCGCGCGCGCCATGGCGATGGCCATGTCGGCTTCGGTGACGGTGTCCATGGCGGCGGAGATGAGCGGAATGTTGAGCGGGATGGACCGGGTGAGCCGGCTCCGGATGGACACCTCGCGCGGGTGTACCGTGGAGTGCCGTGGCACGAGGAGCACGTCGTCGAAGGTGAGGCCGACGGTCTGTCGGATTCGGCTCATGCTGGAACGGGTGACGGATACGCGACGGCCCACCGGTGCCCACGCGGGGCGACTGGCGGGCCGAAGGTTCTGGGTGCCATCTCGGAAGCTACGGGCCGGTCTGGGCGAAATCAAGGCGGCGGACGCCGCCAGGTATACCCCAGCCCCAGTCCGATAAGCGCCTGCACCGGGTGGCTCACGTCCTCGGCCGGAATGTAGCCCAGCCCCGCCGATGTCATGACCGTGAACCCGCCGCGCGACACGAACTGCCAACCGGCCTGCAGCCCGGGTCCGTACAGTCGGCGATCGATGCCGGACTGGACCGCGATCTGGGAGATACCCAGCTCCACGAATGCCCGGTGCTTGCCGCCCGCGGTGAATCCGCGCAGCCCCGCCGCCACCGTGATGCCGGAGGCGTTCGCATCGACGTCGGGCGTGTAGCCCAGGCCGCCAAACACCGACAGGCGATCGCCGGCGAAATACCGCTCGCCCTGCGCGCCGAACCATCCCAGCGAGTTCCCCACGCCCGTGAGCAGCGTGAACCGCCGCCGCCGCGGCGCATCCGCCTGGGCCGCGAGCACGGGCGCCCATGCCACGAGCAACAGGAAGATCGCGGCCTGCCTCATGATCCGCTCGCCGTTGGAAGACGAGGGAATCGTGGGGCAAGTGTGTCAAGCTCCGGTCAAGACGTCTGCGACTTCGCTTCCGCCGCCGCCCAGCGCTCGATCTTCCGCTGCAGCAGCGAGAGGGGAACACTCCCGCCCTCGAGCACCCGGTCATGGAACGCGCGGAGGTCGAAGCGATCACCCATCCGCTGCTCCGCTTGCTCGCGGAGCCGCTCGATTTCGAGCCGCCCCACCATGTAGGCCGTGGCCTGGCCCGGCAGGATGATGTAGCGGTCCACCTCCGACTCGATGAACGCCTTCGACTCCGCGGTGTGCGCGACCATGTAGTCGATCGCCTGCTGGCGGCTCCAGCCGAGCGCGTGGATGCCCGCGTCCACCACGAGGCGGGCGGCCCGGAGCGCATCGCTGGACAGGCGACCGAGTTGACTGAGATCGGACGAATAGAGGCCGAGCTCGTTGGCGACCTGCTCGGCGTACAGCGCCCATCCTTCCCCGAAGCCGCTGTTGAACACGTAGCGGGTGAGCGGATGCGCTTCCGGCCGCTCGGCCGCGAGGGCCACCTGGAAGTGGTGGCCGGGGATGCCCTCGTGGAACGCCGTCGCCTCGGCCGAGGCGCGGGGCGTGGTGCGTGGACTCCCCGCGTTGATACGATACCGGCCCGGCCGCGTGCCGTCCTCCGACGCACGGCTGTACGACGCTGGACAGCCGGACTTCTCCTCGAACGGCTGGCAAGGCTCCACGATCATGTCCGCCTTCGGCATCCGGTTGAAGACCTTCGGCGCGGCGGCCTTGGCGCGCGCCGTGGCTTCCTCGGCCACGCGGATGAGCTCCGCTCGCGAGCGGAAGGTGTACTTCGGGTCGGTGCGGAGTCGCTCCAGCAGCGACTTCACGTCGGACGTGCCGAAGCTCCGCTCACCGATAGCGCGGATCTCGGACTCGATGCGCGCCATCTCCCTGAGCCCCAGCTCGTGCACTGCCTTCGGCTCCAGATCGAGAGTGGTGAAGCTCCGGATGGCCGCGCGATAGCAGTCCGCGCCGTTCGGCAGCGCGGCCACGGCCGGATCGGTGCGGGCCTTCGCCCGATACTCGTCGGCGAGGTACGCCCGGTAGCGCCGGAGCGCGGGATTGATTTCGTCGCGCACGATCGCGGTAAGCGCAGTCTTGAACTCCGGCGTCGAGTCGCGGCGGATCATGAGCGCAAACGGCGACGCCTCGGGCGCGGCGGCAAGGAGCGCGTCCATCTGCTCGAGCACCGCGTCGACATTCCCCCGCGGCGCGGTGTAGCCCTGTCGCACCCCCTTCCTCAGGTTGGCCACGCTCTGGTCCACGAACCTCGGGATCCCGTGCCAGCGGTCGAGCGCCTGCGCCCGGCCGGCGGAGTCGCCGAGCGGCTGGAGGCTGCCCAGCCGGGGATACGTGACCTGCCAGCCGAAGAGCTGGTTCACGCCCCACAGCTGCGGGCGGCACACACGGGTGCTCTTGGCCGACTCGAGCGACTCCCGGAGGACGGCGTAGGTCACCGCCTGTGGCGTGCCGTCGAGCGCCGCCGGGTCGATCGCCGCCGCACGGGTGAGCCAGGCGTCCTCACGAGCCTGCCAACGCTCGAGCGCCTCCGGCGAGCCGTCGATTACCCCGTCGTGCCGGGCATCGGTCAATCCCCAGAAGGTCGCGATCTCCGGCGTCCGCTCGATCACTCCGGCGAAGTACTCGTCGGCCAGCGAGGTGATCCGAGCGGCGAGATCCTTCGAGGCAGTCTCGGCTCGCGCGTCGGGGCGGCTACAGGCGGCGGTGAACGCGGTGACGGTGGGCGCGAGCGCGCAGAGCGCGCGCCGGAGCAGGTGGACTGACATGCGGGTCCGGGGTTCGAGTGGGCGACGTCGGGCCGCGTTCACTACGGGCCGCGGGTCGAGATGTTTCCCGACCGGCCAGAAGCAGCCGTCAACGGGGAGTCGGGGCCTGTCCGCGGCGCCACAGCCAGTACACCGGCACGCCCAGCAGCACGAGGAGCAGCCCGAGCCCGGAGTAGAGCCGCTGCTGGGGATCGACGAGCAGCACCACGAGGATGAACCCCGTCGCGAGGATGTACAGCGCCGGCAGCACGGGGTATCCGAACGCCTTGACCGGACGGGGCACGTCGGGGCGGGTTCGGCGAAGGCGGAACAGCGCTACCGCGGTGAGCGCGTAGAAGAGGAGGGCCGCGAACACTACGTAGTTGAGCAACTCGCCGTACGTGCCGCTGATGCACAGCACCATGGTCCAGACGGCCTGGGTGATGAGCGCGAAGACGGGTGTGCGGTACTCCGGGTGCAGGGTGCCGGCCCGGCGGAAGAACAGCGCGTCCCGCGCCATCGCGTAGTAGACCCGCGCGCCTGCGAGGATCAGGCCGTTGTTGCAGCCGAACGTCGACACCAGGATCGCGATCGCCATCAGGGTGGCGCCCAATGGGCCGAGCATCGATTCCATGGCCGCGGTACCCACCCGGTCCTGAGTCGCGTACTGCATACCGCGCGCGAGCACGTCGGCGCCGCCCTCGACACCCTGGAACGGCAGCACGTTGAGGTAGGCCACGTTCGTGATCAGGTACACCAGGCCGACGAAGCCGGTTCCCACCGCGAGCGCCAGCGGAAGATTCCGGCGGGGGTCGCGCACCTCGGCGGCCGCGAAGGTCACGTTGTTCCAGGCGTCGCTCGAAAAGAGCGATCCGACCATCGCCGCACCGATCACCGGCAGGACCGCGAGGCCCCAGTCCCCCGTGCCCCAGAACGCGCCGAAGTTCGCGGCGGTGACCTCGGGCCGGCGGAACACGGTGAGGCCGAGCAGCACGAGGGCGGCGAGCGCGCCCACCTTCGCGACCGTGAAGCTGGTCTGGATCGCGGCCCCGAGCCGCACGCCGCGAATGTTCACCGCCGTGAGCACGGCCACCATGACGACCGCCACGACGCGCTGCGGGGACAGCCCGAGCTGGATCCGTCCGCCCGGCATCGCGAAGGAGCCGAGGTCGAGGAAGACGTCAGGCGTGATCGAGGGGACCACGACGCCGAGGAACCGGCCGAACGCGACCGCTACCGCGGCGATGGTCCCGCTCTGGATGACCATGAAGAGGGTCCAGCCGTAGAGGAACCCCATCGACGGCGAGAGTCCCTCGCGGAGGAACACGTACTGTCCGCCCGCGTTGGGCATCATCGCGGCGAGCTCGGCGTACGTGAGCGCGCCCACGAGCGTGATCACCGCGGTCGCGGCCCACACCAGCAGCAGCCCTGCCGGGCCGAGCGCGTTCACCTGCCGGCTGATGTCGGCGGACACGATGAAGATGCCCGAGCCGATCATGGAGCCGACGACGAGTGCAATGGCGGCCAGCGGCCCGATGCCGCGCACGAACTGCGACTCGTCGGAGGAGGCGGGGGCAGGCGGACGTACCGACCGGACGGGCGCGGCCATAGTCAGTCTCGAGAAGGGTTACGCGCTTCGCGGTAATGAGGTACGAGCTACCAGCGACGAGGTCAGCTCCCGGTATCGGCCCGCGGGCCACCCGGGGACGGGGGAGACGGAGGCGCGGCGGCCTTCACGGCCTCCTCCACGACCGCCTGCCCCGCCGCGGCGAGGCCGCGCATGACTTTGGCGGCGCTGTCCATCACTCCCATCGTGCCGC
Source organism: Gemmatimonadales bacterium (assembly GCA_050733355.1). Classification (GTDB taxonomy): domain Bacteria; phylum Gemmatimonadota; class Gemmatimonadetes; order Gemmatimonadales; family GWC2-71-9; genus DASQPE01. Next base: position 69,979 of record JBOHSY010000473.1, read on the forward strand.
TGATGGCCTGCAGTGGAAGCTTGCCCGCGCGCATCGTGTCCTCGACCGCCTCGGTGAGCTGCGCGAGGATGCCGGTGGGCCGCGCGCGAGCGGCATACTTGCTCGCCAGGAACTCCAGATAATCCAGCGCCTGATACCCCCGCTCGTCGTCGAGCTGATCGAGGGCGCGAAGGATGCGCTGCCTGAGAAGGTCGTTCATTCGGGCCATCCGCTATCCGCTATCCGCTATCCGCGGTGCCCGCGACGACATCGCGGACCGTAACGGCTGGAAGTTACAGCGGATAGCCGATAGCGGATAGCCGATAGCGGATAGCTCACGTCCCTGGCAACCCGCTCACCACCGAGACCAGCTCCACCACCGGCGTCGTCAGATACTTGGTGCGCGGCGCCTTGATCCGGACGTGCATCACCAGTTCCTGGAGCGCCGGCAGCGTCCCGATCCTCTCGGCCTCCGCGCGCGGCAGGATCACGTAGACGAAGCCCGGCTCGGGCAGCGGGCCGCGGGTCAGCAGGAAAGGCTGACCGGCGGGGAGCTCGCTCCGGAGCTCGTCCGCCTCCTGCACCGCAATGAACTGGAGCCGCCACTCGACCAGCTGCCCGACATACCGGGCGGGTTCGGCCCGGAGCTCTGCCGCCGACACCCCCACCATCGCGCCGTCGGCGGGGGGACCCACGTCGCCGGCGCGCACCCAGCCCTCGAGCTGGATGCGCACCCACTCGCCCGCGCGCCCGAGCTCGCGGCCGTTGAGCCCCGGTTGCAGCGTGCCGAGCTCGGCGGCGTCGGGCGCGGCGTGGAGGGACGTCGAGCGCGTGACCTGGATGCGGGACTCCTCCGGCGGGCGGGAG
>JBOHSY010000474.1:0-7119 GCA_050733355.1 Gemmatimonadales bacterium
AGCTCGCCCAGCGCGGGATCCGCGACCGCGGCGTCGGGGAGGGGCAGGCTGCCCACCGGGGCGGCGCCGAAGCGGGCGTACCCGCCGGACGCGACCGTGGCGCCGAGCCGTGCGGCGGCCCGGATCCAGGTGCAGTTGAGCCACGCGGCCAGCCGATGCGCCGCCTCGGCGTCCGGCGCCACGAGCACGTAGCAGCTGTTGAGGGGAATGCGGCTGCGTCCATCGGCGCCCGTAAGGGCCAGCGCGGTGAGACGCCGGGCGAGATCGGCCCAGACCACGCGGTGCGGCGCCGACGCGGGCCCGGTCCGGAACAGGGTCCACGGCGGCCCGGTCTGGTAATCCGCGCGGGCGCGGAGCCTGGATTCTCCGAGTGCGAGGTGCGCTCGCGCGCCGGGCGGCAGCTCCGCGAGCGCGTGGCCCGCGCCGTCACACGGCCACAGGAGTCGGGGTCCGCGCACCGCGGCGAACGGCCGGACGTCGCGGCCGCGCACGGCAACTCGAACCAGCGCGGCCTCGACCGACGCGGGCGGGTCGAGGAAGAGCGCATTGGCGCCGGTCTTGACGCCCAGACGCGGCGTGAACCGGTCCCGGAGCCGCGGAGCCCCGGCGCCGAGCAGCGCGTCCCGCGCTGCACCTCCGGTCACGACCCAGGGTCCGCCCGCGCCGAGCGCGCGCTGCGGCGTCACTGCCGGTTCCCGGACCGACAGCGCGCCACGCACCAGGTGTCCCTGATCAGGGCGCTGCCGGCTCAGCACGAGCGCCATGGGATACGCGGTGGCGTCGAACGCGTGCCGCTCGCTCTCGAGGTCCGCCACCGCGTGCAGCGTCGCCTCGGCGGCGAGCGCGTGCCGGGCCCGGGCCCCGTATCCCGCTGTGGCCAGCTTGGCGGGCACGAGCATCGCCACGACGCCGCGGGCGCGGACGATCTCATACGCCCGCTCGACGAAGGCGAGCGACAGATCGGGCCGATGCGCGAAGCCGCGGCCGCCGGCGCGCCACCATCGGTAGCGCGCCGCGAGCCGGAGGCGCTGCTCCGGCGGAACCTGCTCGGCGCGCACCCACGGCGGGTTGCCGACGACGAGGTCGAAGCCGCCGGCCGCGAACACATCGGCGAAGTGGCTCTCGCAATGAAACCAGGGCAGCTCACCGTCGTGGGTCAGCTTTCGCCGAGTGAGCCTGAGCGCCAGACGCTCCGCGCGGAGCCGGGAGAGCTCGCGGCGGAGCGGTACATCGAGCCCGCGGGGCGAGCCGAACAGCGTGCGGCCGCGAGCGTCGGCCAGGCAATCCGCGATCCGCCGGCCCACCGCGTCCTCGGCCGTCGCCAGCGAGGCTGCGAGGATCGCGACCTCCGTGCGCCGGAGCTCGCGGGCCAGGGAACGCTTCCTGGTGCCGCTGGCGGCCACGAGCTCGTGGCGGACGCGAGCCAGCCTGGCGGTGAGCGGCGAGTCGCGAATCGGTAGCGGGGCGCCGAAGCGGTCGAGCAGACTGTCGCCCTGGCGCACGAGGGCGTCGAGATTGGGGAGCGGCTTCACCTGTTCCGGCGACTCCGACCGATCGTCGGCGATTACCGCGAGCCAGAGCCGGAGCTCCGTGAGCCGCACCGCCGCCGCGCTCAGGTCCACTCCGTAGAGCGAGCGCCGGAGAATACCCCGCCTGGCGCGCGATCCGCGCTGCCCGGCGAGGACGTCGAGCGCGCCCAGGAGGAAGGCGCCCGACCCGACCGCCGGGTCGAGGATCGTAAGCCGGCGGAGCGCCCGCTCGGTGGCTGGGTCGCGGTCGTCGAGCAGTCGCTCCGCCCGCTCCTCGCTGCACCCGGCTCTCGGGGCGAGCCACGCCGCGAGCGCGGCGCGGAGCAGCGCGTGAACCAGCGGCGCCGGCGTGTAGAAGGTGCCGCTCCGCCGTCTCGCCGCCGGCTCCATCACCCCCTCGAAGACCCTCCCGAGCATGTCCGGAGCGATCAGGCCCGGCCGCCCGCGTTCATCGACGGTGAAGTGGAACCGCTCGAACAGGGAATCGAACGCATCGCGCCAGATGTCGTTCGGGAGGTCGGGGCGGCGCCGGCGCTCGAGCGCATGAGGCTCGAACAGTCCGCCGTTGAGGAACGGCACCCGCCCGAACCGCCGCGGCACCCGGCTTCGCGCCTCCGGCGGCCGGTTCAGCGTGCCGAAGAACAGCGGCGCGAGCAGGTCGCGGTGCAGGTGCCGCCGCCCGGCGAGACAACCGTCCACCGCCCGGGCGAGAAAGTCCGCTCGGCCATCGAGCCAGCCCTTGCTCTGCACGAAGTAGAGGAACAGCACGCGGGTGAGCTGGAGCAGCGCCAGCGCGTGGCGCGCCGCCTCGGGGCTGGGGCCGGGCAGGGCCGCCGTCATCCGGTCGAGCGTGGCGCGGAACGCGCGGAAGAACCGCCGGCCCACACCCTCGCCCTCGAGGGCCTCGGCGGCACGCGCGGCGTAGGCCAGCGGCCCGCCGGTTGCGGTGGCCGGTCCGGCCAGCCGGTCGAGGCAGGCCAGAGCCAGTCGCTCCGGCGCGGCCAGGCTGCAGCGGAGCACGGGCAGCTCGGCAAAGGCCACCGCTGCCGCGAGATGCCGAGCCTGCGGGTCCAGCGCCAGCACGCCCGCGGGCCGCCCGCGGTTACGGAGCCGCCGCGCGAGCCCGAGTGCGGCGCGCTCCGGCTCCCGGGCCTCCACGCCGTACCACAGAAAGCCGCCCGACGCGCCGACCACCGCCACGCGACCGGGCGCCCCCCAAGCTCCGGGCGGCGCTTCCTCGAACCGGGGCTCGTGACCCAGCGCGGCAACGAGGCGCGGCAGGTCGGCCAGGCGGTGCAGCCCCGGGAGGACGCTCGCGACGCTCACGGGTGACGACTCCGGGAAGGGGAGCCGTCACGATGCGAACGAACGGGGGGCCGGCGGGTACCCTAGCCGCGCGGACGGTGGCGGAAGAACCGGCTACCGGCTACCATCACCAACGGATATCCATGATGCGAGCCACTTACCCTCTCTGCCTGCTCCTGGCGGTTCCCACCATCGCCGTCGGCCAGGCGACGGCCAGCGCGGCGGCCACGGCGCAGGTCGGCGACAGCGGGACGTTCCTCGTACGCCGCGGCGCCGACACGGTGGCGACCGAGGAGTTTTCGCGCTCGGGAGTGACGCTCGAAGGCCGGCTGCACTTCAAGGCGCACAAGTTCCTTTCCGAGCGCTACCGGGTGATCGTGGCGCCGGACGCCACCATTCCGCTCGTCGAGGTGACGGTGCGCAATGGTCCCGACTCGGGAACCGTTCAGGCCAAGTTCACCCAGCGTACGCGGGTCGTGTTCCGCGACGACAGCGTGGCGGTGGACGACATGGGCGGCCGCGGGCTCAAGACGCTCGTGCTCGCGACCGAGCGCGGCGCGATGCCCTACATCAACCTGTCGTTCGTGCTGCTGGAGCAGGCGCTCCGGCGTGCGCGGACGCTCGGCGCGGGGGCGGTGGAGGTGCCGTTCTTCAACCTCAGCGGCACCAACCGACAGAGCGGCCAGACCATCCGCGGCACGGTCGCGCCGGTGGGCGCGGACTCGGTGACCGTGGCGATCGGCACCGTGGAGTTCCGCTTGCGCGTGGACCAGGACGGCCGGTTGCTCGGCGGGGGGATTCCGGCGCAAAACCTCTCTGTCGAGCGAATCACCAGGTAAGAGAAGAGCAGATGAGCCGAAGAGCAGAAGAGCAGATGGTGAGGCAGTTCATCCGCTCTTCTGCTCCTCAGCTCTTCTGCTCTTCTGCTCTTCCAGGTTGTACCTGCGTCCCTTCCACTCCACCGCACGACGCCCCCGGCTGATCGAGCGGGCCACGATGAACAGCACCACCAGCGCCCCCAGCGGATAGCCCAGCCCGTAGAGCGGCGGGATCCGCATCCCGAACGCCATCAGCACCCAGAACCCGGCCGACATCACGGTCGCGAGCAGCGCCGCGGCGGCAAGGTCCGTGAGCAGGGCACCGGTCGCCAGCGCCCAGAGCAGGGTCACGGGCGGCAGCAGCCAGAAGAGCATGGGCAGCGCGAGGAACACCGGGACGAGCGCCCGGAGCACCGGCTCGTCGGGAAAGCTCCTCCGGGCGCCGAGGTAGACGTTTTTGGCCCATCCCTCCACGAGGTGGCCGAGACTGCGGTACATCCGCGTCTCGATGAGCGCATTCGCGTAGGCAAACCACAGCTTCCGCCCGCCCGCGACGCAGCGCTGTGCCAGTGCCAGGTCCTCGGCGACCTCGCCCCGCACGGCCTCGTGGGTGCCGATCGCCTCGTACGCCTCTCGCGTCATCATGATGAACTGCCCGTTGGCGATCACGTCCCGCGGACGCCGTGCGCGGTTGACCCGTGCCGGGTTGTAGCGCAGGCCGAGGAGCAGCCAGATCTGGGGCATGACGACGCGCTCCCAGAATCCGAGACAGACCTGGTGCGCCGCGACGGTAAGCAGGTCGGCACGTTCCGCCTCCAGCGCGCCCACCGCGTGTGCCAGCAGCGGGGGTTCGTGGCGGGTATCGGCGTCGGTGAATACCAGGATCTCCCCGCGCGCGGCGCGGTAGCCCTGCCAGCACGCGCGTGGCTTCCCGAACCAGCCCGGCGGCAGCTCCTCCCCGCGCACCAGGCGAAGGCGGCCGTCCTCGCGCGCGATGCGCTCGACGATGGCCGCCGTGTCGTCGCTCGAGCGATCGTCCACCACGATCACCTCGAGCGGCGCGTACGTGCTGGCGAGCACCGAGCGGACCACGGTGTCGATCGTGGTCGCCTCGTCCCGCGCCGGGATGATGACGCTGACCCGGCGCCCGCACGCGGGCGCGGCGCCGGTCAGATTCGGCGTCGTACGGGCCAGCGCTGGAAGGGAAAGGAACGGGGCCGCCCAGGGCAGGGCGGCCCAGAGCAGGGTCACCGGCGATCCGGCTGCGGCTGCGACATCGCGGCGAGCTCGGCCTCGAGCGCGTCGAGGTGGCGCGCGACCTCTGCGGAGTCGTATTCGGTGGCGAGGGCCGGCACGCCGTTCTGCGCGAAGAGTGTTGCGACGAGTGCGTCGGTGTAGCCCACGACGGACACGGCGATACCCTTGTCGATCACGCGGTTGAGGCGCAGCACGATCGCCAGGCTCTGCCGCGGGCGGAGCGCGGAGAGCGAATGCGAGAGATGCCGGATCAGCAGCTCGCGGAGATACTGGAGCTCTTCCACGACCTCGCCCGCGGCGAGCCCGCGCGCGGCGGCCACCCGTCCGTAGTGCTCGCACCCGTGGAACCAGACGATCCGGGCCTCGCGTCGGAACGGCCCGACCATCTCGGTCAGTGTGTCGATGATGAGGCGGAACTCCCGCTCGACCGTGGCGCGGGGTATCGTGGGGGCGGCGGTGATACGGTCGCCGAGCCAGTCGGCCCACTGAACCACCATCGCGTCTCGCGCGTCGGCTATTACGCGGCTGGCGGCGAGCAGCGCAGGCTGCGAAGCGCGCACTGCTTTTCTCCCTGGCTGGAACGGGTCGGAGAAGTTAACCATGCCGTCGACATCGGGTCAAAAGGTGGCGAGACTGCCGCCGAGGTTGGTCGCCAGCGCGCGCATCGCGCTCGTGGCTCCCGCGGGTCCGCTGCTCGACCGGGATGATTTACAGCGGGCCGTCGACCTCTGCCGTGCGCTCGGTCACGAGCCGGTGCCGGGGGCGCACGCCGGGCGGCGGCACGGCTACCTCGCCGGCACCGACGACGAGCGGGTCGCCGACCTGAACACCGCCCTGGCGGACGATCGCGTCGACGCGGTCTGGTGCATCCGCGGCGGCTACGGCGTGACCCGCATTCTGCATCGGGTCGCCATGGATGTGTTGGCGCGCCGGCCCAAGCCGGTCATCGGCTTCTCCGACATCACCGCACTCCTCAACGGGCTCACCCGCGCCACCGGCGTCGTCACCTTCCACGGGCCCGCCGCCTGCCAGCCGATGACCGCGTTCGGCCGGCGGCACTTCGAGCGCGTGCTCGGATCGCCCACGCCCACGGGGCGATTTGAACGGCTCCCCCCCCCGGCCGACGTCCTCGTGCCCCGGGCGCCCCGCGTTGCAACGATCGTGCGCGGCCGGGCCGAAGGCCGGCTGGTGGGAGGCAACCTGACGTTACTTCAATGCCTGGTGGGCACTTCGTGGCAGCCTGACGTCGAGGGGGCACTGCTTTTTCTCGAGGATGTGGGCGAGGACCTGTACCGTGTGGATCGCGCGCTGTCGCACCTGCGCCTCGCCGGATTGCTCGACCGCCTCGCCGGCGTGATCGTCGGGCAGTTCACCGACATGAAGCGTGCGACCGCGGACGGCGGGCTCGGCTTCGACGAGGTGCTGGCGAGCTACTTCGAGCCGATCCGGGTGCCGACGGCGATGGGGTTCCCGATCGGCCACGTGGACGACCAGTGGACGATGCCGATCGGAGTCCGCGCGGGTTTGGATGCCGATGCAGGCGAGGTGGAGCTGCTGGGGCCGGCGGTGAGTTGACCGGCTATTCGCTATCCGCCCTCGGCTGTCCGCTATCCGCGACTGGCCCCGCGGCGCTGGATCGGTTCGCCGTGCGGCCGTTTGGTTAGCGGCCAACCACTCGGCTATCCCAGCTTGGCGAATCTCGAAATGCAGGGGCCCGCATGGGATCGATTCGTAAGCTGCGCGTGGCTGAGGATGCTCATCAGCTGACGCTGGAGGTGTATCGCGCTACCGAACATTTCCCCAAGCCGGAGACATACGGGCTCAGGGCCCAGATGCGGGCGGCGGCGATCTCGGTGCCCAGCAACCTTGCCGAAGGCGTCGGCCGCAACCGCGACGGCGAGCTGGGTCGCTTCGCCGATGTCGCGCTGGGCTCGGCCGGTGAGCTCCGGTGCCAGGTACTGATCGCGCGGGACCTGGGCTACCTGGCGCGAGAAACCGCCGATGCGCTGGACGAACGCATCGACAAGGTGCAGTCGATGCTGGCGAAGTTCACGCGGCGAGTGAAACAGGACGTCGCGTCGGCACGTTCCAAGCGGATAGCGGATAGCGGATAGCGGATAGCGGATAGCGGATAGCGGATAGCGGATAGCGGATAGCGGATAGCGGATAGCGGATAGCGGATAGCGGATAGCGGATAGCGGATAGCGGAT
>JBOHSY010000475.1:0-22523 GCA_050733355.1 Gemmatimonadales bacterium
GACTGGTACGCCCGCGGCCGGCGCTCGCGGTCCCGGCGCAATCAGCGCTTCTCGCCGGCCGACTGGGCCACGGTGCACACCCGGATCCGGGAGGACTGGAGCCCGGAGCAGGTCGCGGGGCGGCTGCGGCTCGAGCAGGGACTGGCGATCAGCCACGAAACGATCTACCGCTCCATCGGGGCCGACAAAGTGGCCGGCGGGACCCTGCATACCCACTTGCGCGGAGCCCGGCAGCAGCGGCGGAAGCGCTACGGGAGCTACGACAGCCGCGGCCGCCTGGCGGGGAAGCGCCCGATCACCACCCGCCCCGCTGCCGTCGAGACCCGGTGCCAGCTGGGGCAGTGGGAAGCGGACACCGTGCTCGGGGCGGGGCCGGCTGGGCCGTGCGTGCTGACCATGGTCGAGCGGAAGACCGGGTACCGGGTGCTCGGGCAGTTGCGGCAGCGGACGACGCCGACGTCACCAGCGGGCGATCCAGCTGATCCGCGCCCAGCGGCGCGCGGTGCCCACGATCACCGTGGACAACGGCACGGAGTTCCCCGAGTACGCGGCCATCGAGCGCGCCACGCCCGCGCGCTTCTACTTCGCCACCCCGCACCACGCCTGGGAACGGGGGACCAACGAGAACACCAACGGGCTGCTGCGCCAGTACCTCCCCAGGGGGCAGAGTTATGGCGCACCTGAGCCAACCCGAGTGCAGCCGCCTCGCGGCGAAGCTCAACCGTCGGCCTCGCACGCGGCTCGGCTACCGCACCCCGGAGGAGTGCTATGTCTCGTGACCCTCGGTGTTGCACTTCAAACTTGATATCAGGCAGCAGCCGACTTCGGCTCGACTCCCGGCCTCAAGCGGCCAGCCGGACGACCGTGTAGGTGCCCGGGCCGAACGGCTCCCACCGGCCTCCCCGCCACCAGTCCAGCGTTGCCTCGATCGTGTCCGGGCCGACGGGGCGATAGACCTCCCGGTAGCGCCGCCGGGCCCCGCCGAGCTCCTCTCCCGGCGTGTCGGCCAGCGTGCGATAGAAGACATCGTAGATGCGCTCGATGGCGCTGTCCGCCAGCAGGCGGTACTCACCGAGAAACAGGCGGCCTTCGGCGGGTCCCGGACCGCCAACCGCGACGAACTCGATGCGCTCGGTGGCCGGATTCCAGTAGATCAGGCCGTCCAGCTCCGCCATCTCCCGGTGGCCCAACGCGTAGCCCTCCCGCAGGCGCAGCGCCTTACCCTGGACCGTCCAGCTGTAATCGTGCACCACCCGCCGCCGGAGCTCCGGGCGCTGAGCAGCCCGAGGCGAGCTGGCCGAGGGACCCCAGAGACCAACCAGCCGGCTCAACCCAGCCACGGTGCTGTCGGGCCCGACACGGGAGACCCGGGGCCCCGGGCCAGCGGATGCGACTGCCAGGACGCCCGTCAGGAACAGAATGCCGAATGAGGAGCTGTGCATCGCCGGCCTCCCATAGTCCGCGTGATGGAACGCCACCGCCCGGCGCTACCGAGACTTGATCGTGCCGGCGCGGGTGAGCCCAATGCTCAGGAGACGACTCAGGCGGCGCATGCTGCTCACGCGTTGCTGCGCCGGGTCTCGCCACGCGTGTATGCGGGTCGCGCTCGGTCACGCCGGGTTGCTTGCCGAGATGCTGCAGCCGCGCATGCGCTTGTAAAGGCGGCAACAGCCGAAACAGCGCTGCTCATGGTGCGCTGACTGGCCAGGGAATCACGTAGTCCTCGGTCAGCACGGTCCCGCAGTTCCGGCAGGTCGTATGTCCGATCTCCTGTGGCGGAAGAATCCGCCAGCATCCTGGGTGCCAGTCGTGCGGACCCCAAATGCCGCAGTACTGACATCGCCTGCCATGTGGAATGCGTGCGAGGCAAACGTGAGCGGTCATCACGCACCGATACGCTGCGCTTCCGTCCGCCTCCTGCCAAAACCCACAGACCTTGCAAGCGCGATACTTACGCTGTGCACCGTCGCCCGGTGGGATCCCGAGCGCGTGGAACCACTCCCGGCGTTCGCAGTTAGGACAGAGAAGGTATTGCCCGGCCGCTTCCGCGCACCGATCCTCGCGCCAATGCGCCTCGCTATACGGTCCGACCGAGCTCAGCTCCACGAAGATCCTCCCATAGCCGCGAGCCGTGCAAGCGAGAGCTGCTGTGGCAACGCCTTACCCGCGGCGCTCGTCCAGGTACGCGACGAGCCGCGCAGCCCTTTCGCGATCCGGACACGCGAGACGGAAGGTGATGCACCACCGCTGCTCGGTCTCGCCTCGCTCGACCAGTGCGCGCCAACTGAGGCGCGCGAGGGCAAGGGGGCTGAGCTCGGGGTCGGCGGTGCCGAGGATCGAGGTTTCGCTACGCATGGAGTCTCGCGGTGCAGCCTAACTTGCTAGGCGATGCGCTCCGCCGAGTCACCCGGACCCGGAGCCCGCAGCGCCATCGGGCTCCACCGTGGGCGAGCAAGGCGGGTCGGAGCTCAGGGCAGCCCGGCAACGATATTCCGGAACTCGTCCTCCGTGAACGCGCGCAGCGTTTCGGAGCTCACGTTCCCGCGCGATCCCAGAGCCAGGGCTGCTTTCGCAGCCACGGTATCGTCGGGTGCCTCCACGAGGGCCACAAAGTCATACTGGCCCATCACGAGGTAGAGCGCCTTCAGCTCCGCCCCCAGCGCGCGGTACGCCTGTCGCGCGGCGTCGATGCGGCCGGGCGCCTGTTTGATGCTCGTGATGCCCTGCTGAGTGTAGCGAAACAATGAGATGTAGGTTGCCATGGCGAGCCCTCCGATCCAGCGGTTTATCCTGTGACGCGCAGCCACTGCCCAGCCCACGCCGGTCGCTGGCTGAGCAGAACGGGCCGGATGCCTGAGTGCGGGAGAGTGTCGAAGCCCGGCGCAGCCGCCTAACGGATCGCGCATCAGCTGCGGGCGGCCTGCCCGCTGATATGAATTCTATCATTCATTCACTGCGCGGGCCGGCGCTCCGGCCTGCACAGGCGCACGCCTGTGCCAGCGCCCGTCAGCTGCATGTGCTGGTTAGGCCGCAAGCTGTCTCACGCCGGGTCCGCCGGTCGGTGCCCACAGACTTGGAACACGCGGGGCAAACCGATGATCGAGCGTGGATCCTCCGTGAACATCCCGAGCTGGACCACCGTGTCCTCCAGTTCTGCGGCCGTGGCCAGCCCTTCGGCAACCACGGCGTCGCCGATGTTTACCAAGGTGCTCAGCGACAGCGCCTTCTCGGGGGAGTGGCCCGTGTGTATCGGTTGAACCATCCGCACCTGCACGCCCTCAAAGCCGCCCTCGAGGCAGAGCTCGAAGAGCCGCGGCCCCAGCAGCGCGTCGCCCCCCCGGCGTGTGATTACGGCGCAGTACCAGTCACAATAGCGCCGGAACGCCGCGTTGGGCGGATAGCAGAACGCCCCCGCGAAGTCGATGTCCTCCCTCGAGGACCAGCAACCCCTGGCGCCGCAGCGCCGGATACTGCGTTGGACCACGGCCGCCCGATCAGCCAGATGCGAGAGGATGAAGCGGCCATACACGAGATCGTAGGTGTCCCGCTCAGTCCACTCCGCCACGTGGACCGCGCGGAACTCCACATTGCGATGGCCCGCCCGGTCGCAATCGTCCCGCGCCGCTCCCAGCTTCACGGTGTCCAGATCGAGGCCGACAACTCGGCCGGTCGGGCCGACCAGCTCGGCGAGGTAGCGGCTGACCTGCCCCCCACGCATCCGAGGTCGAGGCAGCTGCTGCCGGGTGCACCCCGACCTCCGCGAGGAGGGCCCTGGTCGTCGGAGCCATGGTCTGGGCCAAGAGGTCTAGCCGGCGCTTGCCCTCGGCCCCGCCCCGAATCGCGTAGGTTGACATGAAGCTCGCCCTCGCCAGGGTGATGGAAGCTCGCGGCCTGCGCATCGCGCATCAGCTGGGGCGACTGGCCCGCCCCATACGAATGCTATGATCCACCGCGGGCCAGTGCTCCGGCCTGCACCGCGCTCCCTCAGAAGCGCCAGCTGCACGCGCTGGTTAGGCCGAAGCGTTCTCCGGCGGAGAGGCCTCGTCTGCTCGGATCAGCGGCTGCCCCCGCTTCGCGTTGATACGGACAATCTATCGATAGCCGGTAGCGTCGGCCGGTTTTCCCGCATCCTGTACTTCCCGGACATACCGCCAAGCGTCGGGGCGAGAGTCGTCAAGATCGGCAAAGCCGTACACCTTCGCCAGTTCACCGCTGGATAGCGATCGGCCATTCCAACGTGAACGATCCGGATCGGCCGCAAGTGCGGCAACCGCGCGCCCGATGAAGTGGGGGGTCTCGGAGATCACGAAATGCGGCACTTTCCTCGTTGCGTCACGCCAGTTTTCTTCGGTCACGCCAAACGCATCCAGCATCATCTCCGAGCGTAACCACCCCGGCGTTATCGAGACCGCAGTTGCTCCATGCGGTGCGAGGTCCTTCGCATGTGCCCAAGCCATGCGCGTTACCGCCACCTTTGCGAGATCATAGAAAGGGTTGATTCTGTAGTGCTCAGCGTTGTACTCGGCAGTGCCGTCCGTCACCTCGACGAGGAGGCCTCCCGGACGCTCGATCAACAGCGGCAGCGCAAAGTGCGCCGTGATCAGATGGGTATGAACACCGAGACTGAGCATGCGCAAACCGTTCTGGAGATCATGCTTCCAGACGGGCTGGTTCCATTCCTTGAGATTCTCTCCTCCCCACATGTCATTGACGAGGACGTCAAGACGACCCTGCTCGGCGCGGATGCGATCGACCAGCTTTGCAACCTCGTCAGCGACGAGATGATCCACCTTCACGGCGATGCCATTGCCGCCGGATGCCGAGACGAGCTCGGCCGTTTCCTCTATGGTTTCCGGCCGGGCGTATTCGGATGGCTGGTCGCGCGTTGTCCGTCCGGTCACATAGACGGTTGCGCCGGCCGCACCCAGTTCGACCGCGATGCCTCGACCCGCGCCGCGCGTCGCGCCTGCGACCAAGGCGACTTTCCCCTTAAGCGACATCGATCTCTCCCCAAGATGCACCCCGCCCACCCTGCTCGCGCCCACCAACGAACTGAGTGTCACGTGATAACTGAACACCGGCGGGCGAGCGGCGCGGCCGAGCACACGCTCGCGAAGCTCGCGGCCCCCCCGCTGCCCCCGACGCTCACCGCGGAACTGGCGCCGCTCGTCGCGCTCCTGCCCGGGCTCGACCAGGAGATCACCGCCGCGGATGGGCGGCTGACGCAGTACCTGGCCGCCGACGCCGTCGTGCGGCGGCTGGCGACGGCCCCGGGCATCGGCCCGGTGACCGCCACCGCCTTCGTGGCTACGCTCGACGAGATCACCCGCTTCGCCACCGCCCACCAGCTCGAGGCCTATCTCGGGCTCGTGCCGAGTGAGCGGAGCTCGGGCGAGCGCCAGCGCACCGCCTACCAGAGCCAGCGGCGGGGCGACGAGGCCGCCGCCTAGAACCGCCGGGCTCGGGGCGAGGTGACCGACGCGCGCGGCGAGCGCGCCGCAGCTGGTGGCCGCTGGTGAGGCCGTGCATCAGTTGGGCGCCGCCGCCCCGATCGGATCCCCCGATGCGCCGACGACCACCGCGTCGTCACCCGAGAGCGCGCACAGAAGACTGAGCGGCATCTCGCCCTACCCGGCGATCGGGACGACTAGGAGGAGCACCGGCAGCAAGCTTGGCCGGCCGGCTTGACCTCAGCCGCCGCTTCACAGAAGCTGCGGGCCACCCGCCCCGCACGCACAAACCTAAGCTTCGCAGCCGTGCGTCGGAGGTCGGCGCCGCTCGGGCGCCCGGCGCAGACGCGCCCGCCAGCTGCATCCACTGGTTCGGCGGCGCATTAGTGCGGGGGGTGCTCTGCTCTCGCGGGCTCCCGGCTGCGGAAGAACAGCGGCCAGGTCGCGGCGAGCCCGCCAAACAGGGTCACGAGGAAGCCCCCGATCAGCACCCACGCCCACGGCTGAGGGCCGCTCGCGTGCCACACCGCGGCGGGCACGAGGACCAGCACTTCGAACACCGCGAAGAGCAGCAACGCGTACCAGCTCCAGCGCTCCCCTCGGCGGAAGGGAAGCCGCGCGACGAGAAGGGTGACCAGAGCGAATCCCACCTGATTGCCGGCGCCGACCGTCAGATGAAATCGGGCATGCTTCGGCCAGCTCAGGTCGAACGCGTGCCTGGGGATGGCTTCCCCCACCGCCTGCAGGACCAAGAAGGCCGCCACCGCGGCGAAGAGCCAGGAGGTCACTCGAACGCGGCGATCCTGAAGCACGGGCGACGTAGCCATGACGGTCTCCGGCATCTCGCTATGGGTGCCGGGAAGCCCCGGCCGATACGAACCCTATGGTCTACCGCGGGCCGGCGCTCCGGCGCGGCCGGGCGCTTGTCACGGAAGCGCCCCGTCAGCCGCATGCGCTGGTTAGGCGGCGTTGGGCTTCCAGCAATCCCCGCGCGGGCGAGCGACCACCCCCAATTAGTCGCTCGACGCCAGGCGGCAACTGCGCGAGGGTCGCGGCGACCCGAACGGGCGCAAAGGCGGCCGTCGCGGCCTCAAGCGCGCGGGTACTGAGGTAGAGCCCGAGGCTGGGCCCCGAAGTTGGCCGCAAACTCCAGAGCTCCACGGATCCGATCGGCACCATGTAGGGGCTGCCCTGAGGCGAGTCGAGAAACCGCGAGAGGGCGGCGATGAAGGCGGCCGCCTCCTGCGTGCCCGCGAAGGCGAGGAGATGATATCGGTCGCTGACAGCTGGTCTTCCACGCCGACCCCCAGTGGTGCTCGTCAACGCCGCCTAACGGATCGCGCATCAGCTGCGGGCGCAGCCTCCGCACTTACGAGATCTACGATCGACCGCGGTACCGGCGCTCCGGTGCCGTCGGGCGGTCGCCTGTGCGAGCGCCCGCCAGCCGCATGCGCTGGTTCGGCGGCGGCAACGCACTCTCGCGCACCGCACCGCCGCCCACCCGGTTAGCGCGCGAGGGCTCTCGCCGCAAGCAGCGTCCCGATGAGGAGGATCCCGGCATCAAGGTAGATCAGTCCGAGATGGCCGAACGTGCCGATTCCGTAGACATAGTGCAGCGGGAGGGCCAGCCCGACTCCAATAACCGGGGCCAGGAAGGCCGTCCACAGGGCCCAACGCTGTCCGGTGCGAATGCCTCGCCAGGCGAGGGCGATGACCGCTACCCCCAGGGCGATAATGAACGCCGCCACGGCGACCTGCAGGTGACTGATGTAGTTGTAGAGCCGAGGGCTGAACGCCTGAATCTGCTCCGGTGTGCCGCCAACGTGTTCGGGCGTCAGCCCGAGCTCGATGAAGCCAGTGAAGTTGCGGACCAGAAACATGAGGCCATAACCCACGAGACCAATCCCTGCCAAGGTGACAAGGTTGGCCCCGAGGCCAGCTGCAGCGACCGACGTGGCGCCAGCTGGTGCGGTGGTCGAGGGAGGTGTCATAGTTGGGGCCTCCTGGGGGTGGGGGTAGGTGTCAATGGGGCCCTGGAGGGAAGGAAGAAAACTCAGCGTGCGCGCGCAAGGTGGCGCATGGGAACTGTGGGGACAGCCGCCGCCTAAACGCATCGCGCATCAGTGCGCGCGACGTACCGGCCGATACGAATTCTACAGTCTACCCGCGCAACCAAGTCAGTTGTTCAGCGAAGGCCGGTCCCGGAGCGCCCGCCGGCTGCAGGCGCTGGTGAGGCGGCGCAGGAGGCCAATGAGGTAGGGAACTCCCGAAGAGCGAGACTGGGCTCGACGGGCCCGCGCTCAGGGGACAGAGCGACTTTCCTCTCGCAAGACGGCGAGGCTCCTCGAGCCGAGCGTGAACAGAGCCTCGAACCTCCCCTTCACGCCAATCTTCGCGCCGGTGCGAGGGGGGCCGGCCTGTTCACTCAGGACGGTCAGGGTGCCCGTCTCGTCCTTGACTTGATAACCGCCAAGCCCGAACCCTCCTGCCGATTCCCGCACCTCCCCCTCTATGCGCACGGTCTTCCCATCGTAGCGTGCCGCATTGTCGAGCAGCTCGCCGATCGGCGTCACCGAAGCACATCCCACGAGGACGGCGAGGGTGCCAGCCGACAGTACCAGTGGAGCCAACCGACGGATGCGACGGGCGGTAGTGGACATGGTCTGCTCCGGACGGAAATCTCGTTGTCGATCGGCTCGGACGAGCCGAATCTACTGCGTAGTGTGCTTTCGCGGCCAGAAGCCGTAATGTGACCCGCAAGGCCGGTGCGTCCGCCTTGTATCTAGCTTCGCGCTAGAACAGGAGCCAGACTCATGCTGGGTGACAGCTCGCTCTGCCTAGGGTCGCAGGCGGAAGCCGGGCGTGATCCGCGCCTCGCCGATGGGGCAGCCGCCCAGCGCGGCGCATGCGCGGGCGAGCTCGGGCCCGGCCGCGCGATGGATCGCGCCGCACGCCCCCGCCGGGCGCGAGCTGCTCGTTGGCCGCATTGACGACCGCGTCGACGGCGAGGGTGGTAATGTCAACTACTTGCGCGGACAGTCCCATAGGGCTGTAAGCACGCCCCATGGGGGCGAGTACTCACGCGTGGCGCGTGCGGCGTCGACACCAGCGCTGCGAGCTGAACGGGAGAGTCACCTGTAACCTATCGGGCGATAACACCTGTTACCTACGTTCCCCAGCGCCCGGGCCGCGGTGATCAGGAGCGCCACCGGATCGTGATTGCCCGCGAGGTGGGCGAGCGCCTCCCCGCCGCTGCGGCTGTCGGGTACCTGGTAGCCGAGCTGGCGGAGCAGCGCCGCCGCCGCTTCGCGACCCGCGTCGTCGTCGTCCACCGGGAGGAGCTTCTCCCGGCCACGAGGGAGGTCGAGCGCATCCTCCGGGCGCGGGCTCCGGGCCGGCGTGCCATCGGTCGGACGCGGCTCGACCGCCATTGGCGCGAGCCACTCTTCGTTGAACCCGCTCCCCGCCCGCACCAGCTCGGACCGCTCGGCCTCCTCCCGCACCCGCGCGACGTCGGCCGCGACAAGCTGGATCGTGTGATAGAGAGCGCGGAGCGCGTCGCGTTGCGCCGGCCGGCCGCCCAGCGTAGTCGCGGTCTCGACCTGCGCGACGGCGTAGTCCGGCAGGCGAGTGCGGTCGAGCAGGTCCGCGAGAAGCGCCCGCGCCGTCGGAGCGTTGCCCGCGGCCGCCGGCAGCGCCAGGTCGGCCGCCGCCATCGGCTGGGCGTCGCGGCCGTATGTCGTGGTCATGCAGGACTCCTTCGAGTTGGCGAAAGCAACGATGTTACCGCGGTCACCCCACGGTCGCCATGCACTCGATCTCGACCCGCGCGTTGAGCACGAGCCCGCTCGCGCCCAGCGCGCTTCGCGCCGGCAGATTCTTCGGGAAGTACGTCGCGTACACCTTGTTCATCGCCGGCCATTCCTTGATGTCGGCCAGCATGACGATGCACTTCACCACCCGGTCGAGCGACGAGCCGTGCTGCTCGAGCACGCGCTTGATGTTGTCCATCGTCTGCCTGGTCTCGGGTCCGATGCCGCCCCGCGCCAGTTTGCCGGTGGAATCGGCGCCGATCTGGCCGGCGAGGTAGAGCATGCCGCCCACGCGCACCGCGGACGAGAACGGAAGCTTCATGTCGCCGGGCATGGGATAGTACTCCACCGCCTCCGCGCTGCCCGTCTCCGGACACCCCTGCCGCCGGCGGGTATCGGCCAACGCGACGATGCGCCACTCACCGCCGTTCTTCGCCAGCTGGAACGCGTCCACGCCGCAGTGGCTGAACCTGCTGCCGAGGTAGAACGAGTAGCCGGTCCAGACGCTGGCGAGGGTGCCATCCACCTGTACGCTGGTGTTGCTGAGCCGCTCGTCCCACACCTCGTCGTGCGGGGCGCCGACGGCGCGGATGAAGCTCTCGAGGGTGTCGATCTCCACGATCGCGTTGCCCTGGCGGACGATCGCCGTGGCGAGCTGCGCCCTTGGATGGAACACCGACCGGACCACCGCGCTGTCGCCCGCGCGCATGCCGTCGAACAGCCGGTGGACGACGCCGAGCACCGCGGCGCGCTCGTCCGGCGCCTGCGCGTGAACGGTGGAGGCCAGCGCAGCCGTGGCTGCCGCGATGACGACGTGGAGTCTGGGCATGGACGATCCGGTGAAGGGTGCGGTGAGAGCGACGAGCCGGTAAAGTGACGACGTTCAGCACGCGGCGCAGGTTTCGCCCGGTGTCGGGACAGCGCGTTCAACAGCACCTCGATGTCCCGTTCGTCATTGAAGATCGAGGGCGAGATCCGGATCCGATCGCCCCCGAGAGGCAGCGAGACATTCGCCTGCCGCAGGCGCTCACCGAAACGCCGCTCCGCATCGCGCGCCGCGAATGCAATCAGCGCGGATGACGTATCCGGCGGCGTCAATGGCGGGAAGCCCGGCCGCGGCATCTCCCGCGTGCCGCCGCCGCAGGAAAGGCTGCCGGTACGCCTGGATCTTCTCCGCGCCGATCCGTTGCAGATAGGGCAGCGACTCGGCCAGCGCGTTGACCGCCCAGCTCCCGTAGGAGCCGCCTCGAAGTGCCCGCTCGTGTCCCCGCGCAGCGTCCAGGTCACCGGGTGGGCGCCGGCGGGTCGGATGGCAGACAGCGCAGCTCGGTGTCCGCTGGCCGATACCCGTACTGCGTCCGCCGGACCACCTTGTCGAGCAGCCCCCTCCCTCACGAACAGAAACCCGAGCCCGAAATCCCCATCAGCCACTTGAAGCTCGAGCAGGCGCCGAAGTCCAGTCCGCTCGCGCGCACATCGATCGGCTTGTTCCCTGCCGTCTGAATGATGTCGGCGTAAACGTCGCCCCGTAGGCGTGCGCCAGCTGGCAGACGCTCTTCAAGTCGTGCTGAAACCCGTTGTACCACGACGCCAGCGAGACCGCGATCAGCCTGGTTTTCCGGTCCACCACCTGCTACATGTCGCGCGGCTCGATCCGCCACTGGCGCGGCCGGACGATGCGCACGTCGAGCCCGCGCTTCTGCAGCTCCCCGCAGAGGACGAGCGATCCGTCGAGGTGCAGCGCGTCGGCGACCACGTTTCCGTCGTTCGCCGGCACCCCGAGCCCGCTCACCACGAGGTTCTCCCCGGTGCTGGTGTTCTGCACCAGGCTGATCTCGGCGGGCGTGGCAGTGAACGTCGCGAATCGCGCACGCCCTGCGCCGCGAGCGCATCTCCGTCCCACCGCTTCCGGCGTAACGTCCGCCTCGAGGCACCGGCTCACCGCGCTCGCCGCGACCACCGGCATGGGGTGAATGAATGCGCTGTTCAGGTAGGTATGGCCGGCCGGAATGGCGAAGGCGTCTTCGGCAGGGAGAGTGCCGTCCGACGATGGAGACCCGGTATGACCGGAAAGCGTCACGCCGGTCGTCCCGACAGCGGCGGCCGCCGCCAATCCGCCGGCCGGACTCAGGAGATCCCGCCGAGTGATGGTCATGTTGCGCTCCGGTTGCAGCTCGCAGGGAAGGGGTGCGGTCAGAGCAGCGGACCACCGTCCTCGAGCCGGCGCTCGATGTCCGAGGCCGGCAAGGTGACGACACGCAGCACGCCATTCAGGCTTCGGGTGACCGGTCGCGCCACGAACACGCGGAGTCGGCGCGCGCTCCGGTACAGCTCGTCGGCCACGCGTGGGAGACCGAGCTGCCCGGCCCGGCCCTCGTCGGTGAGCCGGTCGACCGCGCCACCGCGGAGCCGGAGCGGCAGATCCACCCCCAGCATGGACGAGCGGGACGGGAAATCGAGCAGCAGCTCGCCCGGCTCGAGACCGGCGTCCCGTGCCATCGCATCCTCCACCCGCGCGGCGAGCGCTGGATCGTCGGCAAGCCAGGCCTGGGCGTCGCTGGGGACATCGCTCGCGGGGAGATCGAGCGCGCGCTTGTACAGCCGGCGGCCGCGGAGGCAGAGCGCGAGCTCGCTGCGGGCCCGGCTCACCAGCAGCTCCATCAGCGCGTCGTCGGTCGTGTCGGCGATCGTCGCGGCATCCACGTGGTGGCCCGCGACCGCGCCCAGCACCGCGCGCTTGAACATGCAGGTGGCCGATCGGACCGCGTGGTGCCAGTACACGTTGCGGTACATCTGGTACTTGGCGAAGAGCAGCGACTCGAGCGCGCTCACGCCCTTCTCGTGCACGCCGACCTCGAGCCGCCCGTCGGTTTCGACCAGCGTGAGCGACGCGAGCAGCCGGTCCACGTCCACGGTGCCGTAGGGCACGCCGCACATGAACGCGTCGCGGCTCAGGTAGTCGATCTTGTCGAGGTCGAGGGAGCCGGAGACGAGGCCCTGGAGCGCGCTCCGGCTCCGCCCGCCGACGAGGTGGCCGATGTGACCCGGGAGGGTCGGCCCGCCGATCTCCGCGAGGCGATTACCCAGCTCGCCGTGCGCGAGCTTCGCGATCCCCAGGTCCTCATGCGACGGAAACCCGGCCTCCTCCAATGCGTGGGAGAACGGATAATGGCCGATGTCGTGCAGCAGCGCGGCGAGCCGCACCGCCACGGACTCCTCGTCCGGCACGCACTCCAGCTCGCCCCGCTCCTCCAGCTCCGCGAGCGCGCGCCGAGCGAGATGGTACGCGCCGAGGGCATGCTCGAAGCGGGTGTGGGTGGCGCCGGGATAGACCAGGAAGGCGTGGCCGAGCTGGCGGACGTAGCGGAGACGCTGAACGGCGGGGGTGTCGAGCGCGAAAAGCGCCGCGCGGTCGAGGCGGATGTTGTCCCACAGGGGGTCGCGGATGACTTCGAGTTCAGGAGCCATATCCGTGGAGCAGAAGAGCGAAGATCTCAAGAGCCGATGGACTCCGATTCATCTGCTCTTCGGCTCTTCGACTCCTCGGCTCATCCCGCGGCAGGTCCGGCTTCGGCCACCGCGCGTGAAACCTGCCCCGTGTACTGGCCGAAGTTCTCCCGGAACATCCCCGCGAGCCGCCGCGCCTGGGCATCGTACGCGCCAGCGTCGCTCCAGGTCCTCCGGGGGTCGAGCAGGTTCGAGGGGACGTCGGGCACCGCCGTGGGGATCTCGAGCCCGAACACCGGATCGCGGATGTAGCGCGCGCGGTCGAGATGGCCCGAGAGCGCGGCGCGCACCATCGCGCGGGTATAGGCCAGCTTCATCCGCGACCCCGCGCCGTACGCGCCGCCGGTCCAGCCGGTGTTCACCAGCCACACCCGCGCGCCGTGCCGCGCGATCTTCTCGCCCAGCATCGTCGCGTACACACCCGGGTGGAGCGGCAGGAACGGCGCGCCGAAGCAGGCGCTGAACGTCGCGCTCGGCTCGGTGACTCCCGCCTCGGTGCCCGCCACCTTCGCGGTGTAGCCGGACAGGAAGTGGTACATCGCCTGGTCCGCGGTGAGCCGGGCGACCGGCGGCAGCACCCCGAAGGCGTCCGCCGTGAGGAAAAGGATGTTGACCGGATGCCCGCCGGTGCCTCCGGGCACGTGATTCGAGATGTAGTGAAGGGGATAGCAGGCGCGGGTGTTCTCGGTGATCCGGTCGGAGTCGTAGTCCACCGCGCGGGTGGCCGGATCGAGGACGACGTTCTCGAGCACGGTGCCGAACGTCTGCGTCGCGGCGTAGATCTCCGGCTCGGTGTCGGACCGGAGCCGGATGACCTTCGCGTAACAGCCGCCCTCGAAGTTGAAGACCCCGTGGTCGCTCCAGCCGTGCTCGTCGTCGCCGATGAGGCTCCGGGCCGGATCGGCGGAGAGCGTCGTCTTGCCGGTGCCCGAGAGGCCGAAGAAGATCGCGGTGTCGTGGTCGGGGCCCACGTTGGCCGAGCAGTGCATCGGCAGCACGCGCTGCTGCGGCAGTACGTAGTTGAGCACCGTGAAGATCGACTTCTTCATCTCGCCGGCGTACCGGGTGCCGCCGATCAGCACGACCTTCCGCTCGAAGCTCATCGCGATGAAGGTCCCGCCCTTCGTCCCGTGGCGGGCCGGGTCGGCGTGAAACTCCGGCGCGTGCAGCACGGCGAACCCGGGCTGGAACCGCGCCAGCTCGGCGAGCGACGGGCGGATGAACATGTTCCGCACGAACAACGCGTGCCACGCGCTCGGCGTGATGAAGCGGACCGACAGCCGGTGAGCCGGATCCGCCCCGCCGAAGAGGTCCTGCACGAACAGCTCGCGCGTGTCGAGGAACGCGCGCACCTCGTGGTGCAGGCGGTCGAACGCCTTGGCCTCCATGCGGCCGTTCTTCTCCCACCAGATCCGGTCGGCGGTGGACGGCTCGCTGACGACGAACTTGTCCTTGGGCGAACGGCCGGTCTTGGGCGTGGTGACGGCGGCGAAGGCGCCATGATCGGTGACCACGCCCTCCTCTCGGCGGAGCGCGTACTCGATCAGGCGTGGCGGAGTGAGATTCGGAAGGATGCGCTCGGGATAGAGCCCGTGCTCGGCGAGCGTGAGGCTCTCCCGCTGAACGGCGATACCCTGAACGGTCATAGTCTCCACGGTGCGAAGGCTAGTCACGAAAGATCGGCAGACGGCTCCTGCGGGGCAACCGACCGGCGGCGGGCGGGCCCCTTCGCGTAGGCCCTAAGGCGCCGCAACATTCTGCGATCCATCGTAACTTCGTCCTTGCCCTTGGGGGTTTCCAGAATCCGGATCACGCGCGAGAAGCGGGGATCGGTCATGATCCGGCGGAACGGGCCCGGCCCCAGGCTGCCTTCCCCGATCAGCTCGTGCCGATCCCGGCGGGAGCCCAGCGGTGTTCTCGAATCGTTCAGGTGGAGCACGTAGAGCTGCTCGAAGCCGATGACGGCGTCCCAGTGGTCCCAGACGCCGTCGAAGTCACCGACGAGATCGTACCCGGCGGAGTAGAGATGGCAGGTGTCGGCGCAGAAGCCGATCCGCCGCCGCAGCCGGGCGGGGATGCGACGCCGCAACTCGGCCAGCTCCTCGAAGGTGCTGCCGAGCGCGGTCCCCGAGCCGGCGGTGGTTTCCAGCAGCACCATGACGTCGCCGGGGACGGCGGTCAGGGCGGCGGCGTACGCGGCGGCGTTCCGGGCGAGGCCCGCGCGCCGGTCGTCGATATAGTTGCCCGGGTGCGACACCAGCCACCGGATGCCGAGGCTGGTGCAGCGGCTGAGTTCGGCCCGGAAAGATGCGGCGGAACGCGCACTTAAGGCCGGGTCTGGGGATGCGAGATTGATGAGGTACGAATCGTGCGCAACGACAGTCGTCAGGCCATTCTCCACGCAGGCGCGACGAAACCTGGCGCCGATCCCGCCATCGAGCACGGGTTCGCGCCATTGACTGGGTGTCTTGGTGAAAACCTGGATCGCGGTGGCTCCGATCGCAGCACCGCGCGCCGGGGCGGTGTCCACTCCTCCCTGGACCGACACGTGAGCCCCGAGCCGATCCTGCGTGACAGCCTTACGCATCACGCCTCCTTCCGCGTGTGAGCGATCTCGTGTCGGATCCCGCCGCGGTCCGCCCCCACGTTCTCCTCCTCGGGGACGCCTCGGCGCGCCCGTACGGGCTCGAGCGCGCGCTCAGCCGCGCTGGCTTTCAGGTTCACGAGGCCACCAGCGCCACCGACAGGCTCGCGCTCGAGGACGGCCCCGACGTCGCGGTGGTCACCGCGCAGGAAGCCGACGCCGGACTCGGCACGCTGCTCCAGGCGCTCAACGCCGCGTGGGGTGGCCAGGTGCCGCTGGTGGCCGTGCTCACCTCGCCCGATCGGGAGGGCCCGGCGCGGGCCCTCGCGCTGGGGGCCGACGACGCACTCGCGTCGCCAGTTCACCTGCCCGAGCTCGCCGCCCGGGTTGAGGTGCGGTCGCGCCGCCGGCCCCGCCCGGCCGACCGGAACGGCCCCAACCGGATGCAGGAGATCATGCTCGACCTGCTCGAGCAATCCAGCGGCGGCCGGCGCCCCAGCGAGCTGCTCGGCGCCCTCGTGCGGCGCCTCGCGCGCACACTGCCGGGCTGGGAGGCGTCGTTCGTGGCGGCGGGCGACAGCGACACGCCGGTGCCGCGCCTGCTGGCCGGGCCCGAGGGCGGCGAGTCCCACGAGCTCCGGCTCGATCTCGAACGATACCCCGAGGTCGCCGAGGCGCTCCGCACCGGCCGGCCGGTGGTGGTGCCCGATGTCCAGACCGACCCGCTGTTCGACGGGATGCGGCGCCGGTGGGCGTACGAGGGAAACGAGTCGCCGGTGCGCGCGGTGGCCGCCCTCCCGCTCGCGGTGGGCGAACGCCTGCTGGGCGTGCTCCTGCTCCGCTCCCGCCAGGCTTCGGCGCGGCTGTCCCCCAGCGAGGAGTCGTTCGCGGTGAGCGTGGCCCACGTGGCCGCCCGGCTGCTCGATGCCGATCGCCGGCTGGAGGCCAAGCCTGGCCGGCGCGACAACGGCCCCCCTGATGCGGACCCGCTGACCGGTCTCCCGACTCCGCAGCGGCTCGACCGCCGGGTGCTGGAGGAATCGGAGCGGGCCCGCCGCTACTCGCTGACGTTCAGTCTCGTGCTGCTCGATGTCGACGATCAGCGGGCGCTGAACGAGCGGCTGGGCCGCCCGGCCGGCGACCGGCTGCTCGCAGAGCTGGCGCGGATGCTCGAGCGCGAGGTGCGGGCTTCGGACTTCGTGGCCCGCTACGGCGGCGACGAGTTCGTGCTGGTGCTGGCCGAGACCGGATCGGTCGGCGCGCGCGAGCTGGTGCGCCGGATCCGGCTGCGGATGGGGGCGGAGTCGTTCGGCGGGCTGCCGGCAGGCGAGCGCGCGCACGTGGCCGCGGGGATCGTGGCGTTTCCCCACCCGGCCGTCGAACAGTCGGCGGACCTGCTGGTGCTGCTGGAGGCGGCGCTGCGGCGCGGCAAGGCACAGTCTGAGGAACGGATCGGCATAGCCGAGTAGAGGAGCAGAGGAGCTCCTCTGCTCTTCGATTATCGGGTCGCCCGCCCCACCTTCCGGAGCCAGTCCGTCGGGTCCAGCGCGATCTGATTTTCCCCCCGGATCTCGAAGTGCAGGTGCGGGCCGTGCTCACTGCTGATCCCGCCGACCGCGCCGATCGCCTGCGCCTTGCTCACCACGTCGCCGAGCTTTACCGTGGCCGACTGGAGGTGGGAGTAGACCGAGTAGTAGCCGTTGCCGTGCTCCAGGAGTACCGTGAGCCCGTAGGTGCCGAACTGGCCGACGAGCCGCACCTTCCCCGCCTCCACCGACCGCACCGGCGTGCCCACGGGCGCCTGAATGCCGATGCCGTTCCAGCGGATCACGCCGCCGCTGGGCAGCGTGTCGCGCCCGAAGCGGTAGATGATCGAGCCGTCCACCGGCCAGTCGAGCTTGCCGATGTCGGCCGTGGTGAGCGCGCCGGGGACCGCGGGCGTCGGCAGACCCGCCCGGCGCCGCGCGAGCTCGTCGCGCCGCGCGCGCTCGAGGGTGGCGAGGAGCTGGGAGAGCCGGAGCTCGTCGCGCTCGAGCGCGCTCAGCCGCCGTTCCGTGGACCGCGCGGTGCGCTGCAGCTGCTGGAGCCGCCGGGCGCGTTCCCGCGCGAGCGAGCCGAACCGATCGTACTCGGCCTCGCGCTCCTGCCGCCGGCGGTCGAGCTCGCCGCGGACCCGCAGGATGTCGTCGCGGTGCGCGCCGACCCGATTCCGGAGTTGTTCGACGTCGTCCACCAGGGCACGATCCTGGCGGCTGGTGAGGTAGAGATACTTGTAGCGGCTGAGCAGATCGCCGAACGACTCCGCCCTGAGCAGCACCTGGAAGGCGTACAGCGCGCCGCGCTTGTAGATGTCGATCAGTCGCCGCTCGAGGATCGCGCGCCGCTCGGCCAGATTGTCCTCGGCCAGGATGAGCTCGGCGCTGCTCCGATCGAGCTGACCCGCCAGCCCGCCGATCTGCCGCTCGATCTCGTGGACGATCCGTTCGGTCGATTCCTTCTGCCGCTCGATGTTCCGGAGATCGGCATTGGCATCGTGTACCTGGCCCCGGAGCCGCTGGCGTTGCGACTCGAGCCGGTCGCGCTCGGCCTTGATTTCTTCCAGCCGCCGCCGGCTCTCGTCGAGGTCCCGAGTCTGAGCCGGGGTGGCGGCTGGGAAGAGCAGAAGAGCGGCAGAGCAGAAGAGCAGCAACTGCACCAGGCGGGCGAGCCCACCTGCTCCGCTGCTCTTCCGCTCTTCTGCCCTTCTAGACATGTCTCAGATGCCGTCCGACGCTGACCAAGCTTCCCCCCAGTCCGATCAGCACGCCGAACAGCACGAGGAGCAGCATCAGCTGGGGGCCGAAGAACACCAGGCCGGCGAGCGACGCGGTGCCGCTGCCCTGAAAGAGTCGATAGCCGGCGTAGCAGAGCACCAGCGAAAGCAGCCCGCCCATCAGCCCCTTGAGCGCGCCCTCGAGCAGGAACGGCCCGCGGATGAAGCTGTTGGTGGCACCCACCAGCCGCATGATGTTGATCTCGCGCGCCCGCTGGAGGATCGTGAGCCGGATGGTGACGCCGATGATCACCACGGCCACCGACGCGAAGGCGAGTCCCACGACGAGCCCCACGATGCCGGTCAGATTCCGGAGCCGGTCCAGCCGCTGCACCCAGTCGCGCCCGTATCGCACGTCGTCCACGAAGGTGAACCCCCGGAGCCGCTCGGCCACCGATTCGACCGCCACCGCGTTCCGGTAGCCGTCCTTGAGGCGGATCTCCATCGAAGCCGGGAGCGGATTGACCTGAAGGTCGCGGTACGCGTCGCGGAACTCGACCAGCTCCTTGCGGGCGCGCTCGAGGGCCTGGTCCTCGGAGACGTACTCGACGTCCTGCACCTCGGGGAACGCAGCCACGTCCTGCGAGGCCAGGGTGATCGTCTCGGGCGGCGTGCCGCGCAGCACGAACGCCACGATCTCCACCCGCTCCTCGAGCCCCTGGAGCGCCTGGCGAAGATTCACCGCGATGAGCGCGAAAAGCCCGAGGGTGAAAAGGGAGAAGGCGATGGTGGTGACGGAGAGGCCCGACAGGAGCGGCGCGCGCCGGAACGACAGCAACGCCTCCCGGAAGAGGAGCCTCATCGCGTGCCGGTGGCGCGGGCGTCGTCCACCGCGCTGTCGTACGCGATGGCGCCCTCGCGAAGCTCGATGTTGCGATAGCTGGTCTGGCGGACGAGGTCGAGATCGTGCGTGGCCATCACGACTACCGTGCCACCCGCGTTGATCTCGCGGAGCAGCTGGAACACGCCGCGGGTCGCCCGCTCGTCGAGGTTACCCGTGGGCTCGTCGGCCAGGAGGATCGCGGGGTCGTTGACCAGCGCGCGCGCGATCGCCACCCGCTGCTGCTCGCCGCCCGAGAGCTCGCGCGGATACGCCCGCGACTTGGCGGCGAGGCCGACCTGGGTGAGCACGCGCATGGTGCGGGCCGGGATCGTGTCGCGCCGGGCGCCCGTCACCTCGAGGGCGAACGCGACGTTCTCGGCCGCGGTGCGGTCCTCCAGCAGGCGGAAGTCCTGGAACACGACGCCGAGGCGGCGCCGCAGCTTCGGCACGTCGGCGCGCCGCATCTCGGTCACCGAGAACCCGGAGACCCTCACGTCCCCCTGGGAGGGACGCTGTTCGCCGAACAGAAGCTTGAGAATGGTCGACTTGCCCGCGCCGCTGTGGCCGGTGAGGAAGACGTACTCGCTCTTGGAGACCTGGAACGTGACATCCTTGAGGGCGAGCGCGCCGTTCGGGAACGACTTGAAGACGTTCTGGAAGCGGATCACATCTCAATATAGCCATCGGCTATCGGCTATCCGCCATCCGCCTGCTCCGATGCCTCCACCGGCTTCCCAGATCCCCATCTACTCGCCCCCTTCGCGGATAGCGGATAGCGGATAGCGGATAGCGGATAGCGCATAGCGGATAGCTACCTGCCCGCCTGCTCCAGATCCCCGATGATGTCCTCCGCATCCTCGATTCCGCAGCTCAGCCGGAGAAAGCCGTCGGGGATGCCGAGGCGCTCGCGGTCGGCGGCTGAGAGCTCGCGGTGCGACGTGAGCCGCGGCTCGGAGATGAGGCTCTCGACCCCCGCGAGGCTCGGCGCGTGCACGATCAGCTTGAGCCGGGAGAGGAGCCGCGCGGCGACCTCGGCCCCGCCGCGGAGCTCGAGGCCCACCATCCCGCCGTAGCCGCCCAGCAGCTCGGTCGCGATCTCGTGGTCCGGATGCGAGTCGAGCCCCGGGTAGTGCACCCGGGCGACCCACCGCTGCTTTTCCGCCCAGCGCGCCACCGCGAGCCCGTTCGCGTTGTGGCGCTCCATGCGGACCGCGAGCGTCCGGAGCCCGCGGTCCACGAGCCACGCCGCGTGCGGGTCGATGGACTGCCCCCACATCCGCATCAGCCGCCGGACTTCCTCGACGAACGACGCCGAACCCGCCACCGCGCCCGCGACGACGTCGCTGTGGCCGTTCAGATACTTGGTCGCGCTGGTGATCACGACGTCGGCGCCGAGCTCGGTCGGACGGAGGTTCGCCGGGCTCGCGAAGGTGGCGTCCACCAGGAGCGCGAGTCCGGAGTCGCGCGCGAGCGCCGCGACCGGCCGGAGGTCGATCACCCGGAGCAGGGGGTTGGTCGGCGTCTCGATGAAGATGGCGCGGGTGGTCTTCCGCATCGACTTCCGCCACTCCCGCACCCGGTCCGGCCGCACGTACGACACGTCGATGCCGAGGCGCGCGAACTCGTCGTCGAAGAGCTGGCGGGTCCCGCCGAAGATCCACTCGCTCGAGAGCAGGTGATCGCCCGGGCGCAGCACGGCGAGGTGGGCCAGCGCGGTGGCGCCGCTGCCGCTCGCGACGAAGATGGCGTCCTCCGTCCCCTCGAGCAGCGCGTACTTCCGGGCGAGCGCGACCTGGGTGGGATTCGTGCCGTACCGGCTGTAGAGGACTTCCTCCTCCGAGCCGACCGGGTTGGTGAAGGTGCTGCTCTGAACGATGGGGGGAACGACAGGGGCCCAGTCCGGACGGCGCGTCGGAGGTCCGTGGACGGCAACGGTGGAGATGCCGAGGCGCCTCGGGGTCACGAGAGCGGCAGGCGGGCGAAGTCGTGCAGACCAGCGCCCCGTGCCCGGAGGGCCGCGAACGCCTCGTGCAGATCCGGCGTCGCCGAGCCGAGCAGCACGGCCTCCCCGCTCTCGTGCAGCCGGGCGGTGATCGCCACGCCGTGGTGGGCGAGGACGTGGTCCAATGCCTCGCGTTGCTCGTCGCGCACGCCGAGCAGCACGACCGGCCGGCTGGGGCGGGCGGCCGGGAGCACCAGCTTGGCGACGATCTCGTCGGCGCAGCTGAAGTCGAGCAGCTCGACCTCGGAGAAGTCGAGCACGGCCACGTCGCAGGCCGAGCGCTCGAGCGCCGCCTCGATACGACCCCGCACCAGGGCGCCCGTGGCGCGGGTGACGAGGTTGCGGTACGGGGTCGTCACCGACTCCCGCAGCACGCGGTGCAGGCAGATGGTCTGGATCATGACGGCTCGGGGTGCTGGGCGGGAATCGTGATCTGCACCTGGGCTCCCGGAAAGAAGGGAAGCTGCTCGGCCAGCGGAAGGTCGTCGTCCCACGGCGGCACCACGGCGAGCCGCGCCGTGCCGCTCCGGATGCTGATCTTGCCCTGCCACCGACTCAGATACCGCTTGATGCCGGCGAACCCCTGGCCGCGCCCGGGATCGCGGAAGCGGCTCACGTTCTGGATCAGCGCGGCCTCGAGCGCAGTGGCGTCGCCCCAGCGGTCCCCGAACCGCCGCGCGTGCGCGCTCTCGAGCGAGCGGCGGAACCCGATCCCCGCGTCGCTCACCGCGATCACCACCACGCGCCGGCCGAGCCGGCGCCGGAACGTGTATGCCTGCACCGCCACCCATCCGCCGGTGCCCGCATGCTCAACAATATTCGTGCATGACTCCGAAAGCGCCATCGAGAACCCGACGCTCGACTTGGCCTCGAGCCCGAGCTCGCCCGACATGATCCGGGCGGCGTTCTCGCCGATCCGACCCACGACCTCGTGCACGTCCTCCGACGCGCGCACCGGCGTCACGTCGAGCAGCACGTCGGACGGCCCCGACGCGGTGGCCTTCGGCACCTTGCCGTGCACCTCGAACAGCCCGGCCGCATGGGTGAAGAACCCGGTGCGGGCCCAGTAGCGCCGCACGTCCTCGCTCTGCGGCACCGTGAGCAGCG
The DNA here is from genome assembly GCA_050733355.1 of Gemmatimonadales bacterium. Lineage (GTDB taxonomy): Bacteria > Gemmatimonadota > Gemmatimonadetes > Gemmatimonadales > GWC2-71-9 > DASQPE01. Next base: position 22,098 of record JBOHSY010000475.1, read on the forward strand.
GGCGCTCGCGCCCGGCCTCGGCCAGCGCCTGGCCGGCGGTCAGCAGCCCGACCAATCCGTAGGGCGACGCCCACTGGGTGGCGCGCGCATCCACCAGGATGCGCTCCTCGGGCGGCCAGGCGCCGAAGCCGCCCGCGAAGTGGTCGAAGGTGCGGTCGTCGAAGCTCGCCGGGACTTCGACGACGCGGGTCACGCCGTCACCAGCTCGCCCCTGAGGAAGCGCGCGAGGCCGCCGGCGCCGCGGTAGGTCGCGTTCCGGGCCGCGAGCCGGTTGGCCTCGCGGATCGCGGGCTCCACCGGATCGCCGGCGAGCAGGCGGGCGCACAGCGTGGCGCCGAACACGTCGCCGCAGCCGGTGGGATCGAGGGCGTCGACGTTAGGGGAGGGGATCAGTGCCGTCCGGGCGGGAGCGGGCGGGAGCGGGCG
>JBOHSY010000476.1:0-5127 GCA_050733355.1 Gemmatimonadales bacterium
CTCCCGACCGCTCCCGACCGCTCCCGCCCGCTCCCGCCGGCGCGAGATGACGCCACGGACCCTGTTCGAGAAAGTCTGGGACACCCACGTCGTGCATCAGCCGGCCGGGGGGCCGGCGCTGCTCTACGTGGACCTGCACCTCGTCCACGAGGTCACGTCGCCCCAGGCGTTCGAGGGACTTCGGCTCGCAGGCCGCCGCCTCCGCCGGCCGGAGCGGACGCTCGCGACGGTGGACCACAACGTCCCCACCGGCGACCGCGCGCTCCCGATCGCCGATCCGGTTTCCGCGACCCAGGTCGGCACCCTGGAGCGGAACGCGCGCGAGTTCGCCGTCGAGCTCTTCGGGCTCGGGTCGCCGGGCCAGGGCATCGTGCACGTGATCGGCCCCGAGCTGGGCGCCACGCAGCCGGGGATGGTGATCGTCTGCGGCGACTCGCACACCTCGACCCACGGCGCTTTCGGCGCGCTGGCCTTCGGCATCGGCACGAGCGAGGTGGAGCACGTGCTCGCCACCCAGTGTCTCGTCCAGACCAAGCCGAAGACGATGGTGGTCCGGTTCGAGGGGCGGCCGCCCGCCGGCGTGAGCGCCAAGGACCTGGTGCTCGCGCTCATCGGCCGCATCGGGATCGGCGGCGCCACGGGACACGTGCTGGAGTACGCCGGAGAAGCGATCCGCGCCCTCTCGATGGAGGGGCGGATGACCGTCTGCAACATGTCGATCGAGGCGGGCGCGCGCGCCGGCATGATCGCGCCGGACGACACCACGTTCGCGTATCTCGAGGGCCGCCCGCGGGCGCCCACGGGGGCCGCGTGGGGCCGGGCGGTGGCCGGGTGGCGCGACCTGGCGACCGATCCCGGCGCGCGGTACGATTGCGAGCTCACGCTGGACACCAGCCGGCTCGCGCCCCAGGTCACCTGGGGCACCAATCCCGGCATGGTGGGCGACATCACAGGCGCGGTGCCCGACCCGGCCGACTACGAGCGTGAGGCCGACCGGCAAGCCGTCGCGCGCGCACTGGAGTACATGGCGCTGGCCCCGCGCACGCCGCTCGAGGGCATTCCGGTGGACCGGGTCTTCCTCGGTTCCTGCACCAACGCGCGGATCGAGGACCTCAGGGTCGCGGCCGGACTGGTGCAGGGCCGCCGCGTCGCCCGCGGGGTGCGTGCGATGATCGTGCCCGGCTCCATGCGGGTGAAAGCGGCGGCGGAGGCCGAAGGACTGGACCGCGTGTTCAGCGACGCGGGGTTCGAGTGGCGCAACGCGGGCTGCTCGATGTGCCTCGGCATGAACGACGACGTGCTCGGCAGCGGCGAGCGGTGCGCTTCCACGTCCAACCGGAACTTCGAGGGCCGGCAGGGCAAGGGCGGTCGCACTCACCTGGTGAGCCCGGCGATGGCCGCCGCCGCGGCCGTGACCGGCCGCCTGGTGGACGTGCGGGGGATGCTGCGGCGGTAGAGGGGCGGGCGGGGTGGGCAACGATGAACGGCGAACGGAAGGCGGGGGGCGTGGATTCGAGAGGCGGCAGTGAGACGCGGTGACCGGAACCTCCTCCCCGGCCCGTGCGACGCTGTCTGTCTCTCACCCCCCGTCCGCCGTTCGCCGCTCACGCTTCACACTGCCACTACACGCGCGCACCGGGCGCGCGCAAGTAGGAGACGAATGATTCCCTTCACCCGCCACACGGGCCGGGTCGCGGCGCTGCCGCGGGCCAACGTGGACACCGACCAGATCGTCCCCAAGCAGTTCCTGAGGCGCATCGAGCGCACGGGATTGGGGCGACATCTCTTCCACGACTGGCGCTACCTGCCGGACGGCACCCCCGACCCGGCATTCGAGCTGAACCACCCCAAGGCGAACGACGCGACCGTGCTGGTGGCCGGCGTCAACTTCGGCTGCGGGTCGTCGCGGGAGCACGCCCCCTGGGCCCTCGGCGAGTACGGCTTCCGCGCCATCGTGGCACCGTCGTTCGCCGATATCTTCTTCACCAACTGCTGCCAGAACGGCCTCCTTCCCGTGCGGCTCGGCGAGGCGGAGGTCGAGGCGCTGGTGCGCCGCTATGATACGGCGGCGGATGCCTACGAGCTCACCGTGGATCTCGAGCGGCAGCAGGTGAGCGATGCCGACGGATTCAGCGCCGGGTTCGAGATCGACCCCTACCGTCGGGAAATGCTGCTCCTCGGGCTCGACGAGATCGGCCGCACCCTGCTGAACGAAGGGAAAATCGCGGCTTTCGAGCGGGCGGGAGCGGGCGGGAGCCGGAGGGACAAGGCGGGAGGCGTTCGATGAGCCGTTTCACGATCGCGGTGCTGCCGGGCGACGGCATCGGGCCCGAGGTCACGGCGGAGGCGGCGCGTGCGCTCCGCGCCGCCGGCGAAGTCTGCGGACAGGCGTTCGAGCTCACCGAGTATCCGATAGGCGCGAAGGCCTACCGCGAGCACGGCGAGCCGTTCCCCGAGGTCACCCGGAACGCGGTAAGCGCCGCGGACGCGGTGCTTCTCGGCGCGGTCGGCGATCCGTCGATGGACAAGGCGCCTCGCCGTCACCGCCCGGAGGCGGGCCTGCTCGCGCTCCGGAAGCTGCTCGGCGCCTACGCCAACCTGCGCCCGGTCGCGGTCCACCCCGCACTCGCGCACGCATCGCCGCTCCGGCCCGAGCGCCTCGAGGGCGTGGACGTGCTCATCGTCCGGGAGCTGACCGGCGGGATCTACTACGGCGAGCCCCGGTGGAAGAGCACGACCGAGGCCGGCAACACGATGCGCTACAGTGCCAAAGAGGTCGAGCGTGTGGCGCGCGTGGCGTTCGAGGCGGCATCCACCCGCCGGAAGCGCGTGCTTTCGGTGGACAAGGCCAACGTGCTCGAAGTCTCCCAGCTCTGGCGCGACACGGTGACCCGGGTGGCGGCCGACTACCGCGATGTGACCCTCGAGCACCTGTACGTGGATTTCGCGGCGATGCGCCTGGTGTCGAACCCCGCGGCCATCGACGTGCTCGTTACCGAGAACCTGTTCGGCGACATCCTCAGCGACGAGGCGGCGGTGCTGGCGGGATCGCTGGGGCTGCTCCCTTCGGCTTCGCTCGGCGACGGGCCGGGCCTCTTCGAGCCGGTGCACGGCTCCGCGCCCGACATCGCCGGGAAAGGCATCGCCAATCCCATCGGGGCGATCGCCTCGGCGGCGCTGCTGCTGCGCCACGGGCTCGAGCTGCCGGACTCCGCCGATCTCATCGACGCGGCTATCAAGGCCGCGCTCGACGCCGGCTGGCGCACGAAAGACATCGCCCGGCCCGGCGAGCGGACCGCGACCTCTGCCGAGCTGGGCGACGAGGTCGTGCGGCTGATCCGGGCGCGCGCCACCGTCGCGGAGCCAGCCCGAGCCTGACCGGCGGACGCGACCTTATGAAAGCGGAAGGCCTCCCAGGAGGGGCGCACATTTGTCATACCGTGCGTCCTCAGCGAGAAGCACAATGGAATCGCGTGCTACCCGGCCGTGGGTGGCTGAACGCGCCCGTCGCCCCAAAGGATCCGGCGAGCCGAGGTGTCGTCGGGTCGCTGAGGTCGAGCCGAAAGGTCCGCCCAGCCGCGAAGCCATTGGCCCAGAGGACGCCGCCCAAGGGCATCTCGTGCTCGGTATGGTGCGGCAAAGTGCCCACGGCGCCGATGGGTAGCGTGGCGATCACCTCGGTGAACGTGGGGCTCTGCCGATCGACGTCGAGAACCGCCAGGAAGTCGCTCTCTCGTTTGCCGGCGTCCCCGGCCCATACAAAGAGATAGTGACTGCTGGCGACCTCAGGTGCCACAGCAGGTTGGGATCCACTGGGGTGACACGCAGCGAGCGTGGCTGCGGTCGAGAGGAGCGCCCGCCAATGCATCGCTTGCCCCCACGAGATCGTCGCGCGTCCGCCTAATGGATCGCGCATCGGCTGCGGGGGGCGTGCCCGCCGCCGAGTCAACCCATGGTCAGTATCGCGGCGACGACGCTCCGTCGCCGCGGGGACGCCGGCGCCGCCAGTGCCCGGGTACGGCCCACCCGTTACCGAGGCCAACGTTGCACTTCAAAGTTGATATCAGACCGCGGGCCGGTAGCGGCCGCGTCGGGGCAGCCCCGCGGCTAAGTTCGTGCGTATGCAACCGGGACCCGTGCACCACGGCGTCACTCGCCGCATCTGGGGCCAGGCTGATGCCGTGCTACTCATCTTCGCCGGGGCGGCCGCGGAGTTCGCCCTCAACCGGGCAGTGGACTGGCTGTTCTTCACCGGGGCGCTGCCTCGCGACCCCGTCAGCCGCGTCTTTCGCACTGTGCGGTACGCCCAAACGATCGCATTCGCCGGGGATGACGCCGCGCACGAGTCGCTGGAGCGGATTCGCCGCACCCATGCCGCGCTCGAGACCGCCCGGGGTCGGACGATTCCGCCCTGGGCCCATCGGGCGGTGCTCTACATGCTGGTGGCCTATTCCGAGCGCGCCCACACCCTCCTGCAGCGCGCGCTCACGCCCACTGAGCAGCACGAGCTCTACACCGACTTCCGGCGGATCGGCGAAGGACTCGGGATCGCCGCGCTGCCGACCAGCTACGAGCACTGGCGCCCCGATCGGGCACGGCAACTCGTCGAGGACCTGGCCTGGAGCGAACAGACCGAGGCGCTCTATGCGGCCTATCGCCGGCGGCTCGGTCCGTGCCGCTATGCGCTGCTGCGGCAGCTGCAAGCCGTGCTCGTGCCGTCCCAGCTGCGCCGGATGCTCCGGCTGCCGGACCCGCCGCGACTCGCGACCGTGATCGGCGCCTATCGCCTGTTGCGCACCACGCCGCTCCGCCCGTGGACCCTGCGAGCGCTCATCCCGCCTCGGTATTGGGCCGACGTCCGCCAACTCGACGTGCGGGGCTGTGCTCGGAGCGCGGCCGAGGTGCACACGCCCGCGGCCTAACGGCCTGCGCATCAGCTGCGGGCGACGGGCCCGCGCGTACACAGACTTACGTTCCGCACCGCCACAACGGAGCGGTGCATCGACCGGAGGCCGAATCGGTCCGCGCCCGCCAGCTGCATGCGCTGGTTAGGCCGCAACTTTGGCAAGGAGATTAGCGAGTACGTCGCGGATCGACCGTCTCGGGGAGACACCGATACTCGTGCAT
>JBOHSY010000477.1:0-16798 GCA_050733355.1 Gemmatimonadales bacterium
ATCCGAGGCCGGGGCGCGGGCGTGGCACGAACCGCCGGGAGGCTCGGCGGGCTCCGCATGCTGACCAGTTCGGCGGAGCCGAGCACGGCATCGCCGGCGGGCGCGGTCGCAAGGGTGAGATCGCGCGCGTCCCGACGCTCTTCGGGCGCCGGATCGGGCGCGCAGCCGGTGGCGGCCAGCGCGGCAAGAATGAGGAGGCTACGGGTCGGGCGCATCGAGATTCTCCGGACGGGTGCCGCGCCACGCGCGGGCGATACTTCGGGGACGCCGCAGTAAACCGCAGACGCACAGCCGAGGCAGGCGTTAATCGGACTATCCGCTACCCGCTATCCGCTATCCGCTATCCGCTGGCGACGGTGACCGGGGTCATTGCCCACCGCTGGCGGGGCCCTTAATGTGAGAACAGGCCGAGTGGGTGCGGGGCAACCTGGTGGGACGCCGAGCTGCTCTTCCCGGCTCGGCGGTTTTCATTGCTGCGTTCCGCATCACGGGGGTGACCTATGGAAGCACGTATCACGGCACACTCGCAGCCGTACCGGCTGCGCGAGAGGATGGAGGAGGCGCGGGTCCGCCACGGCACCGACGTGCGCGTCGACCTTCCGGGAGTTCGCGTCATGGCGTTCGCCGACAGCTGGTTCAGCTCCATCGCGGGCGCGTTCTTCAACGCACCCACCGGCTCGCGCGAAGGCGAGGTCTTCTTCTGCAACATGGGGCGGATCAACGTGCGCGAGACCGTCGTCGAGGGCGACGATCATCCGCTGCCGAATACGGTGATCCTGGACGGGCTGCAGGTGAGCGAGTCGGGAGTCTACGACATCATGAACGCCCTGGTGCGTTCGAACGGCGACATCCGGGTGTTCGTGGACGACAGGACGACGGTGCTGGCAGCCCGGCGGGAGCCGGTACTGCAGTGATGCAGTGCTGGTGCTAGTGTTAGTGCCAGGCCCCTCCCCGCACTAGCACTAGCACTAGCAAGCACTACTTCGCCCGTTCCAGATACGTCCCTTCACGGGGATTGATCCGCACGCGCTCGCCTTCCCCGATGAACTCGGGTACCTGCACCGTCACGCCGTTGCTCAGTTTGGCCGGCTTGGTGCTGGCGGTCTTCGTAGCCGACTTCATGACGGGGGCGGTCTCCACGACTTCCAGCTCCACGACCGAAGGCAGCTGGATGGCGATCGGCCGGCCATTCAGCCACTCCGCCTGGAAGTTCAGGCCCGACTCGAGCCAGGGGCCGGCGTCACCGACGGTCTCGTCGTCGAGCGAGTACTGATCGTAGCTGGCGTTGTCCATCACGTGCAGGCCGTTCGCGTCGCGGTAGAGCACCTGGAGCTCCTTGGTGTCCAGGCGGGCATCGTCCACGAACTCGGTGGCGCTCAGCCGGGTATCGAACGTGTTGCCGGTGGCAAGGTTGCGCAGCCGTACCTGGACGAACGCGCGGAGATTGCCGGGCGTGCGGTGCTGAAAATCCATCACGCGGCAGGGCTGACCGTCGATGATCAGCACGTGGCCGCGCCGGATGTCGGATGCCTTCATCACTGCTCCAGAAGGGGCGAATTCGGGGCGGAAGATACACCGGCGACCGCGCCTTTCACCACCGGCGCGCGGCGAAGGCTGGGCAGTGGGGTTATCGTTCGACGACGGTGACCGAGTCAGTTGACGCTGACGTTCTCGGGCGCGGGCCGGGGCAGCCAGACCGCCCAGTAGAGGTCCTGCAGGCGGCGCAGGTGGGCGGTCGAGTCCGCGAAGGCGACTTCGGCCAGCACCTGCGGGGTGTAGCGGAGCCGGGTTAACGCCGCGCCCACGGAGACCTCGAGCGTCAGGGTATAGCCGGAGCCATCCTCGTGACGGTAGAGATGTACCGGGCGGGCTCCGGCCCGCTCCGCCGCATTTCGCCAGAGTGCCGCCTCGATGGGATCGGCGGTCAGCCAGCGAAGGTGGACAGTCGTGCTGAGCGTGATCCGGTGGGCAGGGACAGGCATCGTACCGCGCTCCTGCGCAACTTCCGGTCCACCTTGGCGTAATTGCGGCATGCCCTTCCGCATCATACCCCTGCTGCTCCTCGCGCTGACCACCGGCTGTGGCTCGGCCGTCCGGTCGGCTTCCGCTCCCACAACCGCGGTCCGCCCCGCGGCCGGGGATTCCACCTGGCGCGACCACGTGGCCGCCGCCGCCCAGTCGGCCGCGGACCCGGTGCGTTACCGCCACCACCTGGAGCGCGTCCACGCCGAGCTCCCGGGGCAGCCGCAGGTGATCTGGGCGCTCGCCCGCGCCGAGGCGATGTTGCAGAACCCGGACAGCGCGCTCGCCTGGCTCCGCCGCTACGCCGATCTCGGCCTGACGCGCGACCCCACGTCGGACTCGGTGCTCGCCCCGCTCGCCGCCCGGCCGGCCTACGCGGAAATCGCCGCCAGGCTCGTGCGGAACCGCGAGCCGGTGGACCAGGGCGAGACCGCGTTCACCCTGCATGACGCCGAGTTGGTGCCGGAGGACGTCACCTACGATCCCGGTCGCCGCCGCTTCCTGGTGAGCAGCGTCCGCAAGGGCAAGGTCATCGCGGTCGAGCGCGACGGACGGCGGCGCGACTTCGCGCGGGTCGATCATCCCGGCTGGTCCGTCCTCGCGGTCGTGGCCGACTCCGCGCGCCGCCGACTGTGGGCGACGGCGTCGGCCCTTCCTCAGGCGGAGGGCTATTCCCCGGGCGACTCCGCGCGCACCGCGCTCCTCGCGTTCGATCTCGCCAGCGGCGACCTCGTGCGCCGGCTCGAGCTTCCCGCCGACGGCGCGGCACACAGCCTGGGGGACATCGCACTGGGCCCCGACGGCACGCTGGTGCTGTCGGACGCGCGATCGGGCGAGCTCTGGCGGCTGCGCCCCGACGGGAAGGCGCTGGAGCTGCTGGTGCCGCGCGACGTGCTGGTGTCGCCGCAGGGGATCGCCTTCTCGCCCGACGGCAGGCGGGTGCTGGTCGCGGACTACGCACGCGGGATCGCGCAGGTGGATCTCGCGACCGGAGCGGCGACCTGGCTGCCGCAGCCGCGCAATCTCGCCGGCATGGGCATCGACGGACTGGTCCTCGCCGGCCGGGACCTCATCGCGATGCAGAACGGCGTGCGCCCGCCGCGCGTGCTCCGGCTCCGGCTCGATCGTGATCTCGGCCGCATCGAGAGCTGGAGCGTGATCGAGGCGGGCACGGAAACGCTGTCGGAGCCGACGCACGGCGTGGCCGTGGAGGGCTGGGTGTACTACATCGCCAACGCGGGCTGGGACCGGCTGGAGGAGGACGGCCGGGTGCGCAACGGGGCGGCGCTCCAGAAGGGGATCATCCGGAGAGTGTTGGTCGAGAAATAGCGAAGAGCGGAGGAGCAGAGGAGCCGAAGAGCAGATGGACTGCCCCGTGGGAGCAGTTCATCTGCTCTTCGGCTCTTCTGCTCCTCCGCTCTTCGCTCTTTCTCGACCAAGCAGGACGTGCCGGGGCTAGCTGGACGGCCCCTCCGAGCCGCGGACTTCACCCGACTGCACGTCCTCCAGGTGCACCCGGCCCTGCCCCGCCCTGGTCTGCCCGGTCTCGAGCAGCGACTTGAGCCGGACCAGGTCGTCGTCGATCTGGCGTTTGGGATGACTTCCGAAGAACGCGGCCACGGCCTCACCGAGCGCGCCGGCGGGCGGGGCGCAGGAAAGCCGCAACTCGATCCGGGTGCCGCCGTCGCCCCGACGGCGGAACCGGACCTCCCCCGCGGTCTCGACCTGCGAGCCTTCGACGCTTCGCCACGCAATGCGCTCGCGCTCGCGCCAATCGGTGATCTCGGCGTCCCACTCCACGGCCGTGCCGAGCGGGCCCGTCGCCACCCAATGTGAGAGGTCCGGGCCGGCGACGGTCACGTCACGCAGGTGCGTCATGAAGCGCGGGAAACGCGAGAAGTCGCTCCAGAGCGCCCACACCTCGTCGAGCGGCACCGCCACGTCCATGGTCTTCCGCACATCAATGGTCCGGCGCCGCCGGCGCCGGCCGCGGGGGGCGCGCGCCTGGAGGGCAGGCACCCCGTCCGGCTCCGCGGAGACCTCCAGCTGGTTCCACACCCGGGTCACGCCGCGGACCCGCGCCACGCCGATCACCAGCTCCTCGAGCTCGTCCTCGAGCACCGTGCCGAGGAGGGTCGCCTCGCCGCGGATCACCGCCACCTCGACCGCACCGGGATGCGAGACCAGCCGCCCCAGCCGGGCACGGATCCGCTCCTCGATGACCGCGTCGTCGGCCTCGTCGCCCTCGAGGCGGGAGCGCAGCTCGGCGAGCGCGCCGGACGAGCGGTTCTTCACGTCGCGGGCCGTCGCGCTGAGCCCTTCTCCCATCCGACGGCGCGCGCGACCCAGCCGGTCCCGTGCGATCGAGCGGCGGCGGATACCGTGGTCCGGATCGAGGAGATACATCAGCCCCGCCCCGAGCAGCAGGCCGGCGACGAGTGACTTGGGTGGCTTCATGGGCGTCTCCTGGGGGTCTTTTCCTTCGCGAGCCGAAGTGCGATATAGGGAGGGCCTACCGGCGGTGATGTAACCCGCGTCACCGCCCGGCCCCACCCGGCGAGGCACGGTGCCGGCTCACGGTCAACACCACTGCGGGCGACGGAGCGATGATACGAAAAACTGAGACGCAGCGGAACCCGCGGGCCGGCGGCCCCGCGGAGCAACGGCCGGACGAAGCGATCTGGGAAGACATCCACGAGCACCTCACCACCAACCCCGATCTCGACCCGACGGAAATCGAGATTGCGGTCGAGGATGGTGACGTGACGCTCACCGGCCGGGTGGACACGCGCGAGACGAAGTGGCTGGTCGAGGAGATCGCGCGCGGGATAGCGGGCGTCGTCGACCTGCACAACCGGCTCAAAGTCGCAAGACTTTGAAGAGCGGATGAGCAGAAGAGCGGAAGCGCAGATCCTCAGCTCTTCTGCTCTTCCCGGGCGAGGCGGCCGAGGGTAGCAAGGGCGCCTTCGAGCGGCCCGCGCAGCGCCCAGCCGCAGTTGAGCCGGAAGCAGTGCGCGTATCGCCCGCGGACCGAGAACAGGCGGCCCGGGACGATCCCGATCCGGTGCGCCAGCGCGCGGCGGGACAAGGCCAGGGTGTCGCTGCCCCCGGCCAGCTCCACCCACAAGAGATGCCCCCCACGAGGGCGGGATACGCGCGTCCCCGGAGGGAAGAGCCGGGCCACGGCGTGGGTGTAGTCCGCCACCTGCGCCCGGAACGTGCCGCGGAGGCGGCGCAGGTGATGCTCCGCTCCCCCGCCCCGCAGGAACTCGGCGATCGCCAGCTGCGCCACGGTGTTCGTGTGGATCGAGCTCGCGACCTTGAGCTTCCGGATCCGCCCGGCATGGCGCCCGGCCGCGACGAACCCCACCCGGAACCCCGGTGCGATCGTTTTCGAGAAGGATGAGCAGAGCACTACGTCGCCCGTGGTGTCGAACGCCTTGAGCGGCAGCGGCCGCGCGTCGCCGAAGTGGAGATCGGCGTAGAGATCGTCCTCCACGATCGCCACCCGATGGCGGGCCAGCAGCGCCACCTGCTCGCGCTTTCGCTCCGGAGGCACCTCGAAGCCGAGCGGGTTCTGGAAGTTCGGGCTCGTGAGGAAGACACGCGGCCGGGTGCGGCGGATCGCCGCTTCCAGCGCGTCGAGCCGGACTCCGGTGTCCGGATCGGTCTCCACCTCCACGACGACCAGGCCGAGCGACTCGGCCAGCTCCAGAAATCCATAGTACCCCGGCGACTCCACGAGCACTGCGTCCCCCGGGCGCGCGAGCGCCCGGAGCGCGAGCTGGATGGCCTCCGTGCATCCGTTGGTGACGGCGAGCTCGTCGGGCGCGATGGCGACGCCCACGGCGAGGGCGCGACGCACCAGCTGGTGGAGGAGCGCCTCGTGGCCGGCTGGATGTCCGTACACCACCGCGGCCGAGTCGGCCTCGCGCGCTACCCGGGCGAGGAGGCGGCCGAGGCGGCGCGCCGGATAGTGCTCCGGCGCCGCCGTCGCGACCCCGAACGGCGCAATCCCCGGGTCGTTCACGTGCGACAGCAGCTGCCACACCAGATCGGCGACCTTCACTTCCTCCCGGACCGGCGCCACCCGGCGGACCGAGGGAGACGGCGGGCGGGCGGGCGCGCCCCGCACGTAGTGGCCGGACTGCGGCCGCACCTCGACGTAGCCGCGGTCCTCGAGCACCTGATAGGTGCGAAGCACCGTGGCGAGGCTGACGCGCTTCTGGCGGCTGTACCCGCGGACCGACGGTAGCCGGTCGCCCGGGCGGAGCGCGCGGTGCTCGATGAGCCCGGCCAGCTCCTCGGCCAGCCGCTCGTAGAGCACGCGCTCGCGGCGGCGGGCGGGCCCCCGGCGCGCAACTGTTCCGGTAACAGTTGTCATACGGTGAAACTGTTATGGTGCGCGCCCGCGCGCTAGGTTCGACCATGCCGACCGCCGCCAACCCGGTCCGACTGGTGCCCTACGCCCCCGCGCACCGGGCCGCCTTCCGCGACCTCAATCTCGAGTGGATCACCGCACACTTCGAGGTCGAAGACGAGGACCGGCGCGTGCTGGACGACCCGGAGGGGGAGATCCTGGCGCCGGGCGGCGCGATCCTGCTCGCGCTCGACGGCGATACGCCGGTGGGCACCGGCGCCCTGATTCCGACCGGCCCGCACGAGTTCGAGCTGGCGAAGATGGCGGTGACCGAACGGGCGCGTGGCCGTGGCATCGGCCGGGCGCTCTGCGTCGCGCTGGTGGCGCTGGCCCGCGAGCGCGGCGCCCACCAGGTGGAGCTGCTCTCGCAGACGACGCTCGCCGCCGCGGTCAACCTCTACCGCTCGCTCGGCTTCGTGGAGGTGCCGCTCGGTCCGGTGCCGTACAAGCGATCGAACATCCGCATGTCGCTCCGGCTGTGACCGATCGCTCGACGTCGCGGGTCGTGGCGGCGTTCGCCGTCGTGTACCTCGTGTGGGGATCCACCTACCTCGCGATCCGCTACGCCGTCGAGACCCTGCCGCCGTTCCTGATGGCCGGAAGCCGGTTCCTGCTGGCGGGGCTGGCGCTCTACGTCTGGACGCGGGCGCGCGGCGCCCCACCGCCGGCGGCCCGCGCCTGGCGCTGGGCGCTTGTGGTGGGCGCGCTCTTCGTTCCGCTGGGCAACGGCCTCGTGGTCTGGGCCGAGCAGCAGGTGCCATCGGCGCTCGCCGCGCTGATCGCGGCGGGGATCCCGCTCTGGGTCGCGCTGTTCGAGCGCCTCGCGCCGGGGGGTGCCCCGCTTGCGCCGGCTAGGGCGCTGGGCCTCCTGGTCGGATCCGCCGGCGTGGTCGTCCTCCTCGGCGGCGAGGCGCTGACGGCGACCGGCGGACCGCGCGTGGTCGCGGTGGCGGTCGCTTCGGCGGCGTCCGCCCTCGGTATGGTTCTGCTTCGTCGGGCGCCGCTGCCGGAGCATCCCGCGCTTTCGTCCGCGACGACCATGGTGGCCGGCGGCGCCGTGGCGCTCGCCGTCGGCGTCCTGGCCGGGGAGCCGGCAGGGTTCGTCCCCGCGCGGGTGAGCGCGACCTCGGTCGCGGCATACGTATATCTGGTGGTCTTCGGCTCGGTGATCGCGTTCACCTGCTTCGCGTGGCTGGCGCGAACCGTGTCGCCCAGTCGTGCGTCCACCCACGCGTACGTCAACCCGCTGGTGGCCCTGGCGCTCGGGGCGTGGGTCGGCGGCGAGCGGATCGGCCCGCGGGCGCTGGCGGCCGCGCCGCTCATTCTCGGCGGGCTCGTCCTGGTGCTCGGCAACGGGTGCGCGGCCTCGACCTGGAGCGGGAGCTGGAGCCGCGCTTGCGCGGCACTGGCCGGGCGCCGCAGCTTTCGTCCCGGTGAGCGAACAGATCGTCTTCCGGACCGAGCTGCCGCCGTTCCACTGGCTCGATGTGATCGGGCCGGCGCCGGATGAGCTGCGCGACGTCGCCGGGCGCTATCGCCTGCATCCCCTGATGGTGCAGGACAGCCTCGAGCCGGACCATCTCCCCAAGTACGAACCCACCGGCGACGCGCAGTTCGTCATCGTGCGCGCCTACGACGAGCTCTGCTCGCCGCGAGCGGCGAGCGCGCAGGCGCTCACCCGCAAGGTCGCCATTTTCATGGGGCCGGAGTATCTCATCACGGTCCACCGCATGGACCAGCCGTTCATCGCGCGATTGCGCGACGAATACGCCGCCGCGCCGCCGCGCGACGGCGCGCCGCTCCGGCCCCGGCTGTTCGCGGACCTGGTCAACGCGGCGGTGAACTCGTACGAGACACCGCTGGACGGGGCGGAGCGGGAGCGGGAACGGTACGAGCGCACGCTGTTCCACCAGCGCGATCTGGTTCCGGTGCTGCACGAGATCCTCACTGTAAAACGCCGGGTGGCCGTGGTGAAGCGGATGCTGAGCCACACCGTCGGCGCGTTCGTCAAGATCCCGACCCCGCCAGACGCCAGCAGCACGCTGCTGCAGGACCTCCGCGAGAACCTGGACGCCACGTTCACCTGGGCGGACGAGCTGCTCGACGAGCTCGACACCCTGCTCAGTCTTCAGCTCGGCCTCGCCTCGCACCGCACCAACCAGACGATGCGGATGCTCACCGTGGTGAGCGCGTTCTTCCTGCCGCTCACCTTCATCGTGGGCGTGTACGGCATGAACTTCCGGTACATGCCGGAGCTGGACCAGCGCTGGGGCTACCCGGCCGCGTTGCTCCTGTGCCTCCTGGTCGCCATGGGAATCGGCCTGTGGTTCCGCCGGCAGGGCTGGCTCCGGCAGTGACCGAGCGGCTCTACCACACCGACGCCTACGCGACGGAGTTCGAGGCGGCGGTGGTCGATCGCGGCGACGCGGGCCGGCGCGTGTATCTCGACCGCACCGCGTTCTATCCCACGTCCGGCGGGCAGCCGCACGACCTCGGACGGCTCGGCGGCGTGCCGGTGGTCGACGTGGTGGACGAAGACGCGCGGATCGCGCACGTCCTGGCGGAGCCGCTGCCGGCGACGGTGCGGGTCGAGGGACGGGTCGACTGGCCCCGACGGTTCGACCACATGCAGCAGCACACCGGGCAGCACCTGCTGTCCGCGGTGCTCGCCGACCGGTTCGGATTCGCCACGGTGAGCGTGCATTTCGGGCCCGACGTCTCCACGCTGGACCTGGAGACGCCCGCGATGGACCCGGGGCAGCTCGTCGCCGCGGAGGCGCGCGCGAACGAGATCGTCTGGGAGCACCGCCCGGTGGAAGTGACGTTCGAGGACGCCGCAGCCGCGGCCGGACTCCGGAAGCCGACCGACCGCGCGGGAACGATTCGCGTCGTGACCATCCACGGGCTGGACCGGAGCGCCTGCGGGGGAACGCACGTGCGGGCCACCGGCGAGATCGGGCCGGTGCTGATCCGCCGGGTGGAGCGCGTGCGGAAGATGGTGCGGCTCGAGTTCGTGTGCGGCGGGCGTGCGCTCCGCCGCGCCCGCGCCGACCAGGAGCTGCTCGCGCGGCTCGCGGCCCGGAGCTCGGCCGCGCCGGACGATCTCCCGGGCATCCTCGACGGCCAGCGTGCCGAGCTCAAGTCTCACGTCGCGGCGCGCCGCGAGATGGAGGAAGCGTTGGCGCGCTATCGCGCGCGCGAGCTGTACGACGCGACCCCCCCGAATGCCGCCGGAGTCCGTTGGGCGCTCGTGCGCGACGCGGCCGCGCTCGAGGCGGTGCGCCCGCTGGCGCAGGCCTTCACCGCCCTGCCCCGCGCCGTTCTCGTGGCGGCGACGCCGCCGCCGCCGGCCGTGCTGGTCGCCGCGTCAGCCGACTCTGGGGTGGACGCCGGCGCCGCGCTCAAGGCGGCGGTCGCAGCGGCCGGTGGTCGCGGCGGCGGCTCCGCCCGGCTGGCGCAGGGCAGCGCGCCCGATTTGCCGGCCCTCGAGCGGGTCGTGACGGCGCTTACGGCCCCCCCGCCCGGTGGCGACCATGTTGGAGCGTGACGGCACCTGCGCTCCTCCCGTTCGACCTCATCCTCGGGGCCGACGCACGGCTCGCGGGCTGGCGGAGCGCGGTCGGCGCGCCGCTCGCCGTGGACGCACCGCGCGGACCTGATGCCGGATCCCCGTCCGGCGGGGCGGGCGTTTCGTTTCTCATCCTCGCCTGGAACCTCTGGATCGGTCGCGGGCGGCTCGATGAGCTGATCGCACGGCTCAGGACGCAGAACGACCTGCCGCTGGTGGTGCTCGCCCAGGAGGCCTACCGCAGTGACGAGTCGGTGCCGCGCAGGGCCACGGCCTACGCGGCGAGCGATTTCTCCCAGCGCTCGTTTCCCGAGCGCGACATCGGCGCGACCGCGCGCGAGCTCGGCCTGCATCTTCGCTACGCCCCCTCGATGCGGAACGGCGCGCACCGGAGCGACCGCGGCAACGCGATCCTCTCCACGTTTCCGCTCGAGGACTCGGTGGCCTGGGAGCTGCCGTTCGGGTTACAACGAAGGGTGGCGCTCGCCGGCACCGTGCGCCTGCCGGATGGGCGGTCGCTCCGGGTGTGCAGCGCGCACCTCGACCCCCGCGGCGGCAGCGCGCGCGACCTGCTCGGGGTGCTGGGACGGGGAGGTCAGGCGCAGGCGGTGCTGGATCAGCTCGACCGCGAGCCGGCGTCGACCGTGCTGGGCGCCGACCTGAACCTCGCGCGCGGGCGCCGGGAGCGCGCGTTCCGCGTGTTCACCCACGCGGGCTTCGTACACGGCGTCCCGGAGCGGGCGCCGGCGTGGCCGCACACGTATCACCGCATGCCGCGGCTGCTGCTCGACTGGCTGCTCGTGCGGGATCCGGCCAGGCTGATCGCCGGCCTCGAGATCGAGCGGGTGGACGAAGAGCCGCGCGACCGCGGGCCGTACGTGTTCGGCTCGGACCATCACCCGCTGCTCGCGCGCGTGACCCTGGCTGGGCCCCTCCTGCCGGGAGCGGCGTGAACGGGCTGCCGTGGTGGGGATGGGCGCTGCTGGGCCCGGGCGCACTGGCGACGGTCGCCGTGTTCACCGCGCTCTTCATTCCCGACCTGAAGAAGCCGCCGCTTTCCTGCGACTGCGAGGAGCCGGCCGGGAGCGAAGGGTTCCTCGCCGCCGTTTCACGCTACCTGAACGTGCCGATCCTCCGCGGCGGTACCGCCGAGATCCTCCAGAATGGCTGTCGGTTCTTCCCCGCGATGCTGGACGCGATCCGCGGGGCGCGGGAGACCGTGAACTTCCAGGTCTACATCTTCGAGTCGGACCCGGTGGGCCAGCGCTTCGTGGACGCGTTCGAGGAGCGAGCGCGTGCGGGCGTCGAGGTGCGCGTGCTGCTCGACGGGTTCGGATCGTGGCGCTTCAAGCAGCGTGACCGGGAGCGGCTCCGGCGCGCGGGGGTGAAGCTCGAGTTCTTCCGCCCGCTCCGCCTCCTCACGCTGGTCCGCGCCTTCAAGCGGGACCACCGCCGGGCCATCGTAGTGGATGGGCGCGTCGCGTTCACCGGTGGCGCGGCGGTCGCGAAGAAATGGGACGGCGATGCGCGGCACCCGGAGGAGTGGCGCGACTCGATGGCGCGGCTCACCGGCGCGCTCGCCCACGGCGTCCAGACCGCGTTCGGGGAGAACTGGGTGTACCGAACCGGTGAGATCCTCACCGGCGAGCGGTTCTTCCCGCCGTCGGAAGGGAACGCTCCCGACACCGCAAGCAGCCCGGGCGACCCCTGCGGGCTCGCGCTGGTGAGCTCGCCGGCCGACATGGCCCAGCCGATCAGGCAGCTGATCTGGCTGTCGTTCACCTGTGCGAAGCAGCGGCTCTGGATCTCCAGCTCCTACTTCGTGCCAGAGGGGCGGCTCCGTGAGGCCATTGCCGAGCGGGCGCGCGAGGGCGTGGACGTGCGACTGCTGGTGCCCGGGCCCGCCACCGACGCGAAGCCGGTACGGCTCGCCGGGCGGAGCCACTACGAGGAGCTGCTGGAGGCGGGCGTGCGGATCTTCGAGTTCGAGCCCGCGATGATGCACGCCAAGACCGTGGTCGTGGACGGCCGCTGGACCATGGTCGGCTCCGCCAACATGGACAACCGCTCGGTGGAGCTGAACGAGGAGAACATCCTCGGTGTGAGCGATCCCCGGCTCGCCGCACAGGTGGAACACGGGCTCCGCGGCGATTTCGCGCGGGCGCGCGAGATCAGGCTGGAGGAGTTCCGCCGGCGGGGACGGGCTGCACGGGTGCTGGAGCGGCTCGCGCGGCTCCTGGTCGAGCAGTACTAGGGCGCGCAGCGCGAGGCCCCCCTCCCGCCGGCGCGCACGTCTGTACTCACTCGGCTAACGCCGCGGTCAGGCCCATCTCCCGCAGAAACATCTCGCCCCCGCCGGCCCGTCCGCCCCGCTGACGGGCGCGGGTGAGCACCAGCCGGTCCTTCGCTCGCGTCATGCCGACGTACAGCAGCCGTCGCGACTCCCGGATCTCGTCTTCGCGTCCGTCGCGCATCGCGCGCCACCCGGGCAGCTCGTTGTCCTCCACGCCGGCGATGTACACCCGGGAGAACTCCAACCCCTTGGTCGAATGGAGGGTGAGGAGACTCAACCGGTGCGGGTCGCGCTCCACCCCGTCGCTGGTGGAGAGCGCGACCAGCTCCAGCATCCGGGCGATCTGCGCTTCGAGGGTCGCCCCGGCCCCGACGCTGGCGGCGACGAGGGCGTCCAGCCGGGCAACCGCCGTGGGGTACCGCTCCGCCGGCGACCGCTGCGCGCGGATGCGGTCCACCATCGCCTGGCCGCCGAGTCGTTCGATCAGCTCGGCGGCGGTCGGCGCGTCACCCGCGTCGGCGCCGCACGCATCCCGCTCGGCGGCGTAGCGCTCGAGGCAGTTGCCGTAACGCCCGACCGCCGCGGGGAGCGCCAGCTCGCGAAGCAGCTGCTCCTCGGGGGTCCGCCCGGTGGCATGATCGAGCGCCAGCGCCAGCCCGAGATGGCCGAGGGCCTGGCTCACCGCCGCGGTCCGCGCGCGGCGAAGCCGGAGCAGCGAGAGGTGGTGCAGCACCCCGGCCAGCGAGCGGGCGTCGTCCAGCGCGTGGTGCGAGCGGCCCGCGCTCACGCCGAAGCGTTGCGCCAGGTCGCCGAGCTTGGCGCTCCCGTCGATGACCAGCCGGGCGAGCGGCAGCGTGTCGAAGAAGACCAGGTCGTCCACGCCGTCGAGCCCCGCAGCGCATCGGCGGAGCACCGGCACGTCGAACCGGGTGGCGTTGTGCGCCACGAGCCGGTCGTGCCCCACGAAAGCGCGGAACCGGGGCCAGATCTCCGCGAGGCGGGGCATGCCGCGCACGTCGCGGTCGTAGTAGCCGTGCACCTCGCTGGCCGCGGGATGAATCGGCCGCCCGGGATCGACCAGTTGGTGGAACTGCTCGACGATGTCGCCGTCCCGCACCCGCACGGCCGCGATCTCCACGATGCCGCAGCCGTGGACGTTGCGATCGCTGGTCTCGAGATCGAACGCAACGTAGTCGCGGAACCGGTCCTTGAGTCCGCGGGTGTGGAGGAGCTGGAGCGCCTTGAAGACGACGAGCGGCCAGCACCCGGGCTGGACGTCGCCGGGCCGGAGCAGCGCGTCGTCGGGCCCGAGGAGCCGGGGACCCGTGATCCGGCGCGCGGTGCCGATCCCCGCGGCGTGGAGCATGCCGAGGAGCGCCAGCTCGACGCCGCGATCGGGAGCGACCCAGATGATGCCGCCGCGTCCCGCCGCGCGCGCCAGGCGGTCGGCCAGCTCGGCAGCCCCAGGACAGTCGAGCGGGTCGCTCAGCTCGGCGTAGCGCTCCTCGAGCGGACCCTGATACCTGCCGCCCCGCGTGGCGAGCAGCTCGGCGACGAGCGGCGCCAGCTCGTCGTGCGCGCGGGCGAGGGCGCGCAGGTTCTGCACGTAATGGATGAAGCGCCATGCCTTCTTCGCGTCTGGATCGCCTTCTGCCCGCCGAGCGAAGAGCTGGAGGCTCCCGAGAAAAGCGGCATCCGGCGGCGTCCCGAGGCGCACCTGGTCCAGCATGGCGGGGGGAAGCACCCGCTGGGCGAAGGCCTCGATGACGACCGGGTCGTCCGGCGCCGCGATCACCTGCAGCGACGAGATCACCGAGGCGAGCACGCGATCGTCGAGCAGCGCCTGACCGCGGGCGAGCCGGCAGGGGAGCCCGGCGTCGAGCAGCGCCGGTTCGAGCCCGCGCGCCGCCTCGTGCTTCCGGTAGAGCACGGCGTACTCGCCCCAGGCCAGGCCCGTGGCGGCCTGGTCGCGCACGATGTCGGTGATGATCCAGCTCGCCTCCTCCGCCTCGGTCTCGAACTCGTGGACCTCCACGTCGTGCTCGCCGTCGCGCGCCGACGCGATCGTCTTGTCGAACAGCGTCGGGTTCCGGGCGATCAGCTTGCGCGCCACGTCGAGAATGCGGCTGGAGCAGCGCCGATTCTCCTCGATGACGATCGGCTCCTTGATGTCGAAGTCGGCCTGGAACCGCTTGAGCACCTGAGGGTCGGCGCCGGCCCAGCCGTAGATGGACTGCTCGTCGTCGCCGACGCCGAAGAGACATCCCGCGCGGGACAGCTTCCGCACGATGGCGTAGTGCGCGGTGCTCAGGTCTTGGAGCTCGTCCACCAGGATCGCGTCCCACCGGCGCGATCGCTCCACCGCGATGGCGGAATGTTCTCGCAGCAGCGTTTCGGTGAGTACGATGATGTCGTCGAAGTCCACCAGGTTCCGCGCGCGGAGCGCGTCCCGGTAGCGGGCGAACTGGTCGGCGTCTTTTCCCGCGAGCGGAAGCCCCTGCAGCCGGTGCCGGCCGAAGAGCCGGAGAAGCACCCGCGCCTCCGGATCGCTGCGCGCGCCGACTCGCCGCGCCAGGCGGCGCTGATACTCGTCATCGGCGATGCCGAAGCCGTCGCGGAGCCCGGCCTCCGCCGGATGATCCCTGAGGATGCCGAGGCAGAACCGGTGGAGCGTGCCCCGAGCCACCTCCGCGGCGCGGGCGCCGAACGAGCGCTCGAGGCGGGCGGCAAGCTCCTCCGCCGCCTTGTTGGTGAACGTGACCGCGCACACGCGCGACGGCGCCACCCCGAGCTCGGTGACGAGATGGCCCACCCGCCCGATGAGACAGAACGTCTTCCCCGAGCCGGGGCCCGCGACGACGAGCACGGGACCGAGCGGGGCCTCGATGGCGCGACGCTGGGCAAGGGTGGGGGTGAACATCCGCTATCCGCTATCCGCTATCCGCTATCCGCTATCCGCTATCCGCTATCCGCTATCCGCGCGGTCCACGCGGAGATCGTGGCCGCCAGCTCCGTCAACACCTCGGCGTTCGAGCGGCCCGAGCGTTTGAGCATGCTGAACGAGTGATCCGCCCCGTCCACTACGTGCAGCGTGGCACGGGCGCCGAGATGATCGCACACCGGACCCATCAGGTCCAGTACCGCCAGGCTGTCGCGCGTGCCCTGGAGAAACAGCATGGGAACGGTCACCCGCTCAAGATGCGCGGCGCGCGTGACACCCGGCCGGCCGGCGGGGTGCAGCGGGAAGCCGAGGAACACGAGCCCCCGCACCCCGTCGAGCGGCGCGTGCGCCCCGGCGGTGGAGGTCATCCGCCCACCGAACGACTTGCCCCCCGCGAAGAGCGGTAGATCCGGCGCGGCGGCCCGGGCCGCGTCCACCGCCGCGCGCACGGCCGCTTCCGCCACCGCGGGTGGGTCCGGCCGGTGGGCGCCCGCGTCCATGTACGGAAACTGGTAGCGGAAGGTGGCCACGCGCTCGCCCGCCAGCGATTCCGCGATCGCCTGCATGAAGGGATGCCGCATGCCGGCGCCCGCGCCGTGCGCCAGCACCAGGAGTGCCCGCGCCTCCGGCGGGCGGAGCAGGATCACTTCGGGCGGGCTCATTCCGCTTCCCTGCCAAGCGCGGCGAGTGCCTGGCCCAGGTCGGGAGACGACGTCAGCACGTCCCGGAGCGGATCGCCCTTCATCCGGCCGAGCCGCCGGGGCACCGTGCGGATCGTGAACTTCCGGATGTCGAGCTTCATGGTGACCTCGCGCCACTCGAGCGGGGTCGACACCGGCGCGCCCGGCAGCGGCCGCACGCTGAACGGCGCCACGATCAGCTGGCCTTCGATGTTCTGGAGGTAGTCGAGGTACACCTTGCCGCCCCGGCGGGACACCTGCCGGGTGAGCGTGGCGATGTCGGGCAGCTCCCCCACGAGCACGCGCGCGAGCAGCTCGCCGAACGAGCGGCACTCGTCCCACGAGAGCTGCCCGCCGAGCGGGATCATGACGTGGAGCCCGGAGGACCCGCTCGTCTTGACGTAGTGCGGCAGGTCGACCCGCTCGCAGAGCGCATGCGCCGCCCGCGCGATCCGCACGACGTCCGCGAACGGAGCGTCCTTGGGATCGAGATCGAGGACGCACCAGTCCGGGCGGTGGATCGACGGCACGCGGCTGCCCCAGACATGGAGCGGAATCGAGCCGAGGTTGGCGACGTAGAGCAGCGTCTCGAGGTCGTCCACGACGATGTAGTCGATGTCCCGCTCCTCGCTCGGCAGCGGGGCCGTGCGCACCCATGCGGGCGTGAACGGCGGCGCGTCCTTCTGGTAGAACGACTTGCCGCCGATGCCGTCGGGGAATCGGGTGAGCACCACCGGGCGGTCTCGCAGGTACGGCAGCAGCCACGGCGCCACGGTGCGGTTGTAGTCGAGCAGGTCGCCTTTGGTGTAGCCATCCGCCGGCCAGTACACCTTGTCGGTGTTGGTGAGCTGCACCTTTTGGGCGGGAGCGGGCG
>JBOHSY010000478.1:0-7976 GCA_050733355.1 Gemmatimonadales bacterium
ACGTTGAGCACCCCCCGGACCGCGCGTGCGAGATCGTTGGGGGAGAATGGCTTCTGAAGGAACGGCCGGCCCGCGCGGAGCAGGCCGCGCCGGATCACATCCTCGTCGGCGAAGCCCGAGGTGAAGAGCACGGGCAACGTGGGACGAAGCACAGCCAGTCGTTCGCCGAGACTGCCGCCGCTCATGCCGGGCATGACTACGTCGGTGATGACCAGATCGAGCCGGTCCTGCTCCTCGACGAGTCGGAGAGCCTCCTCGGCATCTGCCGCCACGAGGCAGCGATAGCCGATACTGGTGAGCGTGCGAATGGCGAGCGCTCTGAGCAGCGGCTCGTCATCCACCACGAGCACCGTCTCGTTCCCCGGCTCCACCGGCGGCTCACCCGGCTCATCGATGGCCGGCTCGACGGCCGGTGCCATCTCGGGCCAGTAAACGCCGACGATCGTCCCACGGCCCGGCTCCGACTCCGCCCACACGAACCCGCCGCTCTGTTTCACGGCGCCGTACACCGCGGACAGCCCGAGGCCGGTGCCTTCGCCCACGGGCTTGGTCGTGAAGAACGGCTCCCAGATGCGCTGCAGCGTGGCGGCATCCATACCGTGGCCGGTGTCGCTGACCGAGAGCATCAGGTAGCGGCCCAGCGGGGGCAGCTCGCCCGCGAGCTGCGGCGGCACGGATGAGCGGCCGAGCACCAGGCTCATCGTCTCGATCGTCACGCGACCCCCCTGAGGCATGGCGTCACGCGCGTTGAGGACCAGGTTCATCACGATCTGCTCGACTTGTCCGGGATCGGCGTACACCACACCGAGCTCGCTCGAAAGCTTGAACCCCAGCTCGATGCCGGGACCAAGCACCGGTCGCAGCATGCTTTCGGTGCGCCGCACGATGGCGTTCAGATCCAGGCGCCGCGGCCGGATCAGCTCGCGGCGGGCGAAGGCCAGGAGTTGCCGGGTCAGCGACGCCGATCGGTTCGCCGCCTGCGCGATCTGCTCCACGTCGTGGCGTCGATGATCTCCGGGCTCGAGGCTCCGGGCCAGGAAGTCGCTGAACCCGAGGATCGCGGCGAGCATGTTGTTGAGGTCGTGCGCGATGCCGCCGGCGAGCCGTCCGACCGCCTCGAGCCGGAGCACTTCCTGGAGCCGCTCTTCGGTCTGCCTGCGCTCGGTGATGTCGAGCACGACTCCCGTAATCCGTTGCGGCTCACCCCCCCGCGCCGACGACGCGGCGCGGCCCATCGCCGCGAGCCACCGGACGCTGCCGTCGGGCCACACGACCCGGTACTCGGCCGAGAATGGCTTCCGCTCGCGGAGGGCGCCTTGCCAGAGTTCCTCCACGGCGCCCCGATCGGCGGCGTGGAGCGCTCCCATCCACGTTCCGTAGGTGACCGGCGCGTCGGGGTCCAGCCCGAGCAACGCCCTGGCCCGCGGGTCGAAGCGGAGCTCGGCGGAGCTCAGATCGTACTGCCACGCGCCGAGGCCGGCGGCGTCATGCGCGAGCTCGAGGGCTTCCCGGTGCCGCCGAAGCTCCTCCTCCACCTGCTTGAGCCCGGTGAGGTCCCGGAGCGTACAGGCGAAGCCCACGAGCTGGTTGTGGCGGCCCTGCACGCTCGCGACGGCGGCCGACGCCCAGAAGCGGGATCCATCCTTGCGCACCAACCAGCGCTCGCTATGGGCGCGTCCCTGCTCCACCGCCGCGGCCAGCTCGCGCTCGGGTATTCCGGCCGCGCGGTCCTCGGGTGGATACAGGTCCGCCGCCGTGCGTTGGAGGAACTCCGCCTTGTCGTAGCCGAGCAACCGGCGGACACCCTTGTTCCAGGTCGCGTTACGTCCGCGGTCGTCCAGCAGATAGATCGCGGAGTCCTTCATCTCGTCCGCGGGCGTCCGGAAGCGCTCCTCGATCGTAGCCTGCCCGCTCTCGGCGGATGCGTGGGCCGCAAGCTCGCGCTCCAGCTTCTCGACCCGAGCGGTCATCGCTCGGGCCGTGGCGGCGTTGATCGCGACAACCTTATGGGACGCAGCCAGATAGGCGATCCCTGGCCCGGTCAGCAGGTAGATGCCGAGGCTGGACACCGCGGTCGGGTCGGTGACGGGAAAGGTGTAGCGTGGCGGTACGAAGGCGAACCAGGCGGTCAGGGCGCCGAAGACGAGCGTCAGGAGCGCGGGCGAGAAGCCGACCAGCGCGGCAACGATGACTGCGGCGGAGAGAAAGACGAAGAACGTGAACGCGGTGTGCGACAGGCCGACGATCGGCTCCAGGGCCGCGCGGAGCACGACCGCGCAGGCGACACCCAGTAGTGCCGCAGCGACCTCCGTCGCGCCCTCGCTGGTCGAGGCGCTGGCGAGGTACGTTGCCTCCACGTCGCCCTCCTGCTCAGCGTGACATCGGGAATAGATCCCCCACGGTAAGACGCGGGCGCCGCGCGCACAAGCGCCGGGGCGTCGGTCATGCTTCGACCGCGTGCTCCAGGTCGTCTTCCTCGCTGCTCGAAGCCGGCCCACCGGTCCAGGCGACCAGCTCGAACCGGCCGTCCCAGCCTTCCACGAGCGCGGTGCAGTGCTCGATCCAGTCGCCACAGTTCAGGTAGGCGAGGCCCGCGTGCTCCTTGACGGCCGGGTGGTGGATGTGCCCGCAGATCACGCCCTGCGCGCCGACCGCGCGCGCCCGCTCGGCCAGCACTTCCTCGAAGTTGGAGATGTACGTCGCCGCCCGCTTCACGCTCGACTTGACCGCGCGCGAGAAGCTCCAGGGCTCCGCCCCCACCGCCGGCCGTGCGCGATTGCTGACGTGGTTGCGCGGACGGCCGGCCGCATCGGCTCAGGCGGCCGGCGCCCGCACGGCCTCGTACTGTACCACCAGCGCGTCAAGCTCCCGCTGCCAGTCGCGCGCCGTCGCGAACGCGCGGGCGGCCTGTCCCATGCACGCGTCGGCCTGCCCGGGCGGCAGGAGCCGGCCGGTGATGCCGTCGCGCACGTTGTCCCGCACCCCGCCGGCGTTCGCGGCGAGCACCGGCAGCCCGGACGCCATTGCCTCCAGCACGACCAGTCCGCAGGTCTCGGTGGGCGAGGTGAACACGAAGAGATCGGCATCGGCATAGAGGTCGGCCAGCCGATCGCGGCCAAGAAAGCCAAGATGGCTCGCGAACGGCAGCGCACGCCGCAGCCGGGGTTCCTCGGGCCCCTCGCCCGCCACGCAGAAGGCGGCGCGGTCTCCCAGGGTCTCGTGCGCCTGCCGAAACGCGGCGATGAGCGTCGCGACGTCCTTCTCGACCGCGATCCGGCCGACGTGAAGCACGAGGGTGCGATCGGTCGCGCCGAGCCTTCGCCGGCGGGCTTCGTCCCGCCGGCTGGGCGAGAAGAGCCGGCAGTCCACTGCGCGACCCCAGACGGTCGGTCTCGCGACGCCCAGCCGCCTGAGCTCGGCGCAGGCGATCTCGCTCGGCGTCTGGGTCGCGCGGGCCGGCCCGTGGAACCACCGGAGATAGCGGCGCGTCGGCGCCACCGCCCAGCCGCCCAGGTACCGCGCCGCGTAGCTCGGGAAATCGGTGTGGAACGACGTGACGAGCGGCCACCCCATCCGGAGCGCCCGCCGTCGCGCGAACGCCCCGAGCGGTCCCTCCGTCACCACGTGCACGACGTCCGGCGCGAACCTCGACATGAGTGTGCCGATGCCCCGCCCCAGCGGCCACGAGAGTCGAACCGCGGCGTAGGTCGGGCACGGAATGGACGGCACGCGATGGACCTCGCCCTCCGGATCGACGTCCGATGATCCGTAGTCCGGAGCGATCACCTGGACCGCGTGACCCCGCGCGAGCAGGCCGCTCCGCATGGTCGCGAGAACGGTGGTGACGCCGTTGACCTCCGGGCGGAAGGTGTCCGTCACGAGGGTCAATCGCATGGCCGCAGTCTCGGCGCTCTGCGTCAGGATCGAGCTACGGGGAGGTAAAGTCCCGGCAACGACGGACCCGTTTCCGGACAGGAACGTCCACGGGCGGATCCCGGCGTCGTCCCGGGCGAGCCCCAGTTTGCCGAGTCAAGTCACTCCGTCGCAGCAGCCTACGCGATTCGGCCAGGCGGCCGCGCACCCGGCGCGCTCATGGAACACCGCTTGCGTCGGAGGCCGCCGGTCTCTCGTTCGAACGCCGCGCCGCAGGGCGGGCGCGCGCGGGAAGGCGGTAGGCCACCTGCACCTCCCGGCGTGCGCGAATGCGCACGTCGGCGGGGCGCATTCACCAGTTGAGACAGGGCAGTGTGTCCGGCCGCACCAGCTTGAACCGCCCGGGGTCGTGGGGGGCAATCCGGATCGTGTGCTCGAGGATCGAATCCATCGGGACCCGCTGAACCGGAATGCGGTTCTCAGCCCCGGGATCGTGCGGCGGAATGAGCAGCCCCCACTTCGGCTCGCCGGGGCGGGACGGGAGCCCCACGATCGTACGGTGCGTCGGGTCGTGCGGTGGGATGAGAAAGCTTCCGTCAGGCCGTGGATTGGGTTCGGTGCACGGCAGCAGAACCACGTCGGTGACGGCCGCCGGCGCCACCCGCGGTGCGGTGGCGGGGAGCGCCGAGTCGGGCGCCGAGGCCAGGCTTTCGGCGAGCGTGGTCCCCGCGGTAACGACGCTCAATTCCCCGGTAGGGGCATCCTCCGGCAACTGGGCCGTTAGCGGCCCCGGCCCTGCCGAATCCCCGCGCGCCGGGCCGTAACGGAGCAGCAGCGCGAAGCCGATGCCGGCGAGGGCCAGGCCGAGCGCCGCACCGAGGGCGATCTGCGCTCTCCGCACCTCCCGGTCATCGTCGCCCATCCGTCGCTCCCTCAGTGCCCGCCCGCCCGGCCCAAAATCTCCCGCGTGCGACGCAGCAGCTCGTCCGGCGTGAACGGCTTCTCCAGCAGCGGCTGGTCGGCGCCGACCGCTCCAGGCTCCGAGCCGTCGCCGGGCGGCCTCAGCGATGTGTACAGCACCGGCAGGCCCGGTCTCCGGGCGGATATCCGGTCCATCAGCTCGGGGCCGGGAATGTCGGGCAGGCCCACGTCGGTGACGACGAGCGCGAACGGCACGTCATAACGGTCGAGCAGTTCCAGCGCCTCGACCCCATCGCAGGCCGACACCCACCGGTACCCGGCCGACTCCACCGCGCGGGAGGCGAGCTGCCGGGCATCGCTGTCGGGATCCACGATCAGCACCGTTTCCTCGGGCCTGCGCTCCTCGACCTTCGTTTCCCCAGCATTCAGCTCCACGACCTTTCGGTCGCCGCTCGAACGCCGGCGGCGGACCTGCGCCAGACGCCCCTCCGCGCCCACGAGCCGGAACTCCGTTTCAACCACCCGCGCCTGGGCCAGGCGCTCGAGAGCACGCGCGCGCGCCCCGAGCACGCCGATGAGCAGGCCCGAGATCGCGAAGACGAGCTGGCGGATGAGGTCCGTCCGGCTCTCGAAACCGAACGCCTGCTCCGGCGGAAAGAACCACCAGTTCAGCGCCGCCAGCGAGAGCCCGAGCGCCAGGATCGCCGGCCCGAGTCCCCCGAGGATCGCGGCGGCCGCGATCGCGAGCAGAAAGAGCGGCTCGTAGCTCGGGTGGATGAGTGGCCGCAGCCCGAGGTCGAGCGCGAGCGCGAGGCCGGTGGCGCCAGCCGCGAGCCCGAATCGAAACACGCGCCCTGTCAAGTTCACGTGCGCACCTCCGATCCCAGATCCCTGCGCAATATCGCGGTCAGAACTGCGATTTGACCAGCCGGGCGAGCCGCTCCTGCACCCGTTCCTTGAGAGGCCGGCGCTCCCACTCCGCCAGCGTCACCTCGCGCGAGCGGGCCCGGTCCTCGGCCAACACGCGCGCCTGCTCGCGCCCGAATTCGCCGTTCAGCACGTTCAGGTTCGCCTCGTCGTTGAGCCGGAACGAGCGGTCGTCGAAATTGGTGGACCCCACCGATGACCACACGTCGTCCACCACCATCACCTTGGTGTGGTACATGGTGGGTTGGTACTCGTAAATTCGGACGCCCGAGCGGAGCAGCGGCCCCCATTGGGCGCGTGACGCCCGGCGCACGATCTGCGCGTCGAGCACCGGGCCGGGTACGACGATCTCCACCTCCACGCCCCGTTCGCGGGCCTGTACCAGCATATCCACCACCAGGTCGTCCGGTACGAAGTAGGCGTTCCCGATGCGGATGCTCCTCGCGGCCGACGCGATCGCGAGCAGGTACATCAGCCGCATGCTCGCGCTTCCCTCGCTCGGCGAGCTCCGGAAGGCCTGCGCGTAGTGCCCGCCGACGGGCTCGAGCGGCGGGAAGTAGTCGGGCCCGTCCATGACCTCGCCACGGGTCTCGATCCAGTTGTCCATGAACGCCGCCTGGAGCTGCGCCACCGCCGGCCCCTCGACCTGGAAGTGCGAGTCGCGCCAATGGGCCGGGTCCTCCGCGTTGCCGAGCCAGTGGTCCGCGACGCCAACGCCGCCGGTGAACCCGACCCGGCCATCCACGATCAGGAGCTTTCGGTGGGCGCGGTTGTTGAGGCGGTCCAGGTTGTACCAGCGGAGCGGCCTGGTAGCGCACGATCTCGACACCGGCGTTCTCCATCTGGTCGAGCATCGTGGCGTCCATCTTGCCGGAGCCGACCCAGTCCAGCAGCACGTGCGTCTTGACCCCCCCGCGCGCACGCTCCGACAGCGCCTCGGCAAATCGCTGCCCCACGTCGCCCGACCAGTAGATGTAGGTCTCGCAGGTGATCGAGCGCCGCGCGGACCGGATCGCGGAGAGCATGGCGGGAAAGACCTCGTCGCCGTTGAGGAGCGTCGTCACCCGGTTGCCCTGTACCATGCCGGGGCCGAGCAGGCTCCCCATGACGCGGACGAACTGCGAGTCGGCCGGCGAGTAGCGGTGCGGGATGGCGTGCTCGACCCGGGCGCTCGAGGCCGTCAGATTCGCTTGCGCCAGGGTTTCGCCATCGGTCGCTCCCGGTCGCGGTGACGCCGATCAGACGAGGTTCATCTTCTGCAGGAGCGCCCTGAAGCGGGGGTGCGGTCGCAGGCTCGAAAAGAGGAACGATCCTTTCACGCCATAGACGCCGCCCGCGCGTC
Organism: Gemmatimonadales bacterium; assembly: GCA_050733355.1. Lineage (GTDB taxonomy): Bacteria > Gemmatimonadota > Gemmatimonadetes > Gemmatimonadales > GWC2-71-9 > DASQPE01. Next base: position 7,064 of record JBOHSY010000478.1, read on the forward strand.
CCTCGTACGCCCGCTCCAGCCAATCCATCGCGGCATCCTGTTCGCCGAGCCCCGTATACACGTACGCGAGGTGATACGGAGACACGTACCGCTCGCGCGACAGATCGTGCAGCCGTCGCAGGATGTCGCGCGCCTCGCCGGTCCTGCCGGTCATCGCGAGCGCCTGACCCAGCTGCGCCAGGAAGAGCGTGCTGCCCGGAGAGAGCGAGACCGCCTGCCTGAGCTCTGCAAGGCCCTCCTCCGGCCTCCCCGTCAGCAGGTACGCCCACGCGAGCGTCGAATGCGCCATCTGGAGGTGAGGCTCGAGCTCGGTCACACGGCTGGCCACCCCGAACGCCTCGCTGTACCGGCCCGCTCTCAGGAACGTGGTGGCGATGTCCAGCCTGTGGGTCAGCGGATCGAGCTCGTGGGCGTGCCGCTGCACCTCGATCGCCTCGTCGTACCGCTCGAGCGCTGCCAGCATCAGTCCGTAAGCGTCGCATGCTTCGCCGCTGTTCGGATTGAGCTCGAGGGCGCGTTTGAACTCCTGTTCCGCGCCGGTCCAGTCGTAGTCGCAGACGAATCGCAGGAATCCCAGCATCGCGTGCGCTTCCGCCAGCCCCGGATCGAGGTCGAGCGCCCTGGATACGGCTGCCTTGGCCTTCGAAAACGCATCCTCCGGCCGGATCGACCCAGCGATGGCAAGGCCCAGCTCGGTGTACGCGTGCCCCAGGACAGCGTACGCCAGCGCGTAGTTCGGGTCCCTTGCGACCGCCTGCTCGAGATGCTTGATCCCCTGGTCGATACCCTCGTCGGTCCATCGGTTGATGCAATTCCTGCCCAGCAGGTAGAGCTGGTAGGCCTGCACGTCCCGAGTCGGCTCCTTCCGGATGCGGGACCGCTCCTCGGGCGACAGCTCGGCCTCGAGCGCGGC
>JBOHSY010000479.1:0-14160 GCA_050733355.1 Gemmatimonadales bacterium
CCTCACCGGTGAACCCGCTCGGCGTCAAGGGCATCGGCGAGGCGGGCACGATCCCCGCCGCCGCGGTGCTGGTGAGCGCAGTGTGCGATGCGCTCGCGCCGCTCGGCATCCGGCACATCGACAAGCCTCTGACGCCTGCCCGGGTCTGGGCTGCAATTCAGGCAGCCGAGGGCGGGAGCGGGCGGGAGAAGGCGGGAGTGGGAGGCAACGGATCGGGGGTGGCGCGATGATTCCGGCCGAATTCCAGTACCTGCGCGCGGGCTCGCTCCGCGACGTGCTGACCGCGCTCGCGGCGCAGGACGGCACCAAGGTGGTGGCCGGCGGGCACAGCCTGATCCCGATGATGAAGTTCCGGCTCGCCCAGCCGCCCCGGCTGGTGGACATCGGCGCGCTGCCGGAGCTCCGCGGCATCGCCGAGTACCGGCGCGGCGCCCGGATCGGCGCGACGACCACCTACCGCGAGATTCTCGACTCCCGGCTCCTGCGCGAGCGGTTTCCGCTCATCGTGGAGACCACCGACTCGATCGGCGACGTCCAGGTACGGAACCGGGGCACCCTCGGCGGCGGGCTGGCACACGCGGACCCGGCGGCGGACATGCCGGCGGTGATGGTGGCGCTCGACGCCACGTTCAACCTCCGCTCCAAGCGGGGCAAGCGGTCGGTGGCGGCCCGCGAGTTCTTCCGCGGCCCGTTCGAGACGGCGCTCGAGCCGGACGAGTTGCTCACGGCGGTGATCCTGCCTCCACTGCCCCGCACCTCGGGAACGGCGTACGTCAGCTTCGAGCAGGCGGCGTCGGGCTACGCTATCGTCGCGGCCGCGGCCGTCATCGGCCTCACGCGGCGGACGGTGAGCCACGCGGTCGTTGCGCTCACCGGCGTCGGGGCGGTGGCCCCCCTCGTGAAGGCGGCGGAACAACTCGTCGGGACTAAGGGCGAGGCCGACGCAGTGCAGCGGGTGGCGGCGCAGGCGGCCGACGGGCTCGAGATCGTCGGTGACATCCACGCGCCGGCCGAGTACCGGCGGCACCTCACCGCCGTGGCGGTCCGACGGGCGCTCACCACTGCGCTGGAGCGCGCAGGATAGAAGAGCGGAAGAGCCGAGGGGCAGAGCAGCAGATGAGCTGCCCGCGGGAGCGGTTCCATCCGCTCCTCTGCTCCTCCGCTCCTCTGCTCTTCCAGGCTCGCCCGGCCCACGACGCCGAGGATTTCACGAATGAAGCTGAGCTTTTCGGGCGCGCCGGAAATCGCCACGACGCGCGACCATGTCTGGCACCGCCTGATGGACCCCCACTTCGTGGCCCAGTCGGCGCCGGGCGTGGAGTCGGTGCAGCCGATCGATGCGAGTCACTACAAGGTGATCTCCGCATTCGGCGTCGGCGCGGTGAAGGTGCGATTCGCGCTCGACGTCGAGGTCTTCGACGTGCTGGAGCCCGAACGCGCCAAGATGCGCGCGCGCGGCAAGGCCCCGGGCTCCAACGTGGACGTCATCGCGTCGGTGCACGTCGAGGAGCTGGCGCCGGGGCGCGTGCGGCTCAACTGGACCGCGGACAGCGACGTGAGCGGCACAGTGGCCAGCGTGGGCGCCCGGCTGCTCGAGGGCACGTCCAAGAAGCTGACGGAGCACTTCTGGACCGACTTCGCCCGACGGGTGCAGGCGGACGCGGCTTGAGATCACGAGTTACGAGTTGCGAGTTACGGTAGCGGGTGCGTATCGCGCGGGTGTCTTCCGATGAGCTGTCCCTGACCGCGCCGGCGGATCTCGCCGGCGCGGTTCTGCTGGCGCCCGTGCGGCTCCCCAGCGGGCCGCTTCCGAAAGGCACCCGGCTCGACGACGTCTCCGCCGGCCGGCTGATCGCCGCGGCCCGCTCGGGTGACATGCCGCACGCGCTGCGCGTGGCGTGGCCGGAGCCCGGCGACGTCCACGAGGACGAGGCGGCGGGGCGGCTCGCCCGCGCAGTGGGCGGCGGCGGCGTGGAGCTCCGGCCGCCGCGGCAGAGCCGGATCGACCTCGCCGCGACGTGGGACGGCGTGCTCCAGGTACTGGCCGAGGCGCTCCGCCGGCTCAACGCAATCGATCCGCTCGAAGTGTTCACCGTCTTTCACGGCCAGGCAGTGATGCGCGGTCAGGTCGTCGCCTCGGTCAAGGTGGCGCCCCATCTGGTTCCGGCGGCCACGCTCTCGGCCGGCGAGCGGATCGCCCGCGAGGAAGGACCGCTGGTGGAGGTCCGTCCGTACCGGCCGCACGACGTCGCGGCGATCGCGATGGAGACGATTTCGGCGGAGGCGCTCGACCGGTTCGAGCGGGGCGCCCGGGCGAAGTTGGAGGCGCTCGGATCCCGCTTCGCGGGGGCGACCGTGATCGCCGATGACGACCCCCGGGTGGCCGAAACGAAGGTCGGCGCGGCATTGGACGAGCTCGCCGGTCGCCGGGCCATGCGCCTCCTGCTGGTGGGCGGGGTGTCGGCCGGCGATCCCCTCTCGCCGTTCTGGGGGGCGCTCGCCGCGCGGGGCGGCACCGTGATCCGCCGGGGGGTGCCGGCCCATCCCGGCTCGATGATCTGGATCGCCGGCCTGGGCGAGACCCAGCTCCTGGGGCTCCCCACGTGCGGGATGTTCAGCCTCGCCACCGCCGCCGACCTGGTGCTCCCGCGGCTCCTCACCGGCGAGCGGCTCACCGCCGAGAGCCTGGCCGATATGGGCCACGGCGGCCTGCTCACCCGCGACATGCGGTTCCGGTTTCCGGCCTACGCGCGGGACCTCGGAGCACCCGACGGGTGACCATGGCCATGACCCGGATCGGCGGCATCGACCAGCTGCAGCAGGCGTTCGGCCAACGCGGGTACATCGCCGACCGCGACCTCGCGACCACGCTCTATCTCTCGCTCGCCCTCGGCCGCCCCGTGCTGCTCGAGGGCGAGGCGGGTGTGGGCAAGACGGAGGTCGCCCGTACGCTGGCCCTGGCGCTCGACACCGAGCTGATCCGCCTCCAGTGCTACGAGGGCATTGACGTCGGCACCGCGGTGTACGAGTGGGACTACCCGCGGCAGATGCTCGAGATCCGGCTGCTCGAGGCGCGCGGCGAGGCGAAGTCGGCGGCGACGCGCGACATCTTCGGCGAAGAGTTCCTGATCCGGCGTCCGTTGCTCCGCGCCCTCGATCGCCGCGACCGCCCCGCCGTCCTGCTGATCGACGAGGTGGACCGGGCCGACGAGGAGTTCGAGGCGTTCCTGCTCGAGGTGCTGGCCGATTTCGCGATCACGATCCCGGAGATCGGCACGCTCAAGGCGGACCGGCCGCCGCACGTCGTGCTCACCAGCAACCGCACCCGCGAGGTGCACGACGCGCTCAAGCGCCGCTGCCTCTATCATTGGATCGATTACCCCACGTACGAGCGCGAGCTCGCGATCCTCGCCGCCCGCATGCCCGGCATCGACGACGCGCTCGCGCGCGAGGTGATCAGCTTCGTGCAGCGGCTCCGGGAGGCGGACCTCACCAAGGTGCCGGGCGTGGCGGAGACGCTCGACTGGGCGGCCGCGCTGGTGGCGCTCGGCGCGCGGCGGCTGGAGGCGGAGCAGGTGGAGCAGACGCTCGGCGCGCTGCTCAAGTATCAGGAGGATATGAGCGCGATGCGGGGAGGCGGCGCGCGCACGATGTTGGAAGAAGCCCGCGCCTCGGCGCGGCGAGGCTAGTCGGCGACGGCGGGCAGCAGCAGCTCGATGCCCTCGTCGATGGGCCGGGACATCACCACGGGAAGCTGCGTGATGACCAGGTTCGCGCCGCGAAGCTGATCGACCGGGTGGGTGAACGCCAGGCCGAGCGTGCGCATCCCGGCAGCACGCGCCGCCTCCACGCCGGACGGCGCGTCTTCGATGACGACGCAGCCGGTGGGCGCGACGTCGAGCCGCTCGGCGGCGAGCAGGTAGCCTTCCGGGCTGGGCTTGCCGTGCTCCACGTCTTCCGCCGCCACGAGCACGCGCGGGGTGGGGAGGCCGGCGTCACGGATCCGCCGCGCCGCGCTGGCGCGCACGCCCGACGTCACCACGGCCCAGAGCCCGCCGGGCAGTCCCTCGAGCAGCTGCCGCGCGCCTGGAAGCGGATCGAGCCGCGCGCCGTCCTCGACCGCGAACTCGGGGAACCGTGCCACCTCGGCTTCGGCATCGAGCTCGGGAGCGGCCAGGCGGATGGTCTCGACCGCGCGCCGGCCGTGACACCGGCGGAGGAACGGCTCGGCCTCGAGGCCCCGACGCGCCGCCCAGTCGCGCCACTGCCGCTCGATGTGCGCGGTCGAATCGACCAGCACGCCGTCGAGATCGAACAGCACGGCCGAGCAGCTGATGATCATGACGCTCCTGTACCCTGCGACTCCCGAAAGAGGTGACGATCGATGAGCGCTGAGCCGGACGAGGGCGCCTCGCTGGCCCGGAACGCCGTCTGGTTCGGCCGGCTGCTCCACCAGGCCGGCCTGGCCGCCGACCCCCCGCGCACCCGTCTGTTCCTGCACGCACTGGTCCAGCTCGGCTTGCATCGAAAAGCGGACATCAAGGCCGCAGGGCGCGCGATATTCGTTCAACGCCGCGAGGAGCGTGCCACATACGACACGGCCTTCGAGATCTTCTGGCGGCGGCGTGCCGACGGCGAGGGCATCAGCCGGGCCCTGCCGCGGATCCGCCAGGGAGAGCGGCGGGAGACGGGGTCGCAGGGGTCGGGCGGAGATCCCGGCGGCGAAATGGTCGAGCTGGCGCGGCCGCTCCCGATCCGGAGTCCGAGCGACCGGGAAGCGATCCGGACGGCCGACTTTGCCAGCCTGACCGCCGACGAGGCCCGGGATGCGCGGGCGATGCTCGAGTCGCTCCGGCCGAAGCTGCCGCGACGTCCCGCGCGCCGAGCCCGGGTCGCGCGGCGCGGACATCGCCCGGCCGCGCGGAGCATGCTCCGCCGGGCGCTCGGCACCGGCGGCGAGGCGCTGGAATGGCGCTGGCTGCGCCGCACCACGCGGCCCCGCCCCATCGTGCTGGTCTGCGACATCAGCGGGTCGATGGAGCGATACAGTCGCTTCCTGCTTCGCTTTGCCCATGCGCTCCAGCGAAGCGGCGCCGCGGTCGAGGTGTTCGTGTTCGGCACCCGGCTCACGCGGATCACCCGCGAGCTCCGGACGCGAAGCCCGGACGCCGCGATCCGGCGAGTAGCGGACCGGGTCGTGGATTGGAGCGGCGGCACCCGCATCGGCGAGAGTCTGCGAACGCTCAACCGCCGCTGGGTGCGGCGGACGGTTCGAAGCGGAGCGATCGTGCTGGTGGTGTCCGATGGGTGGGAACGCGGCGACCCCGAACTCCTCGCGCGCGAGATGGCGACGCTCCGGCGGTCGTGCCACCGCCTGCTCTGGCTCGACCCGCTGGCCGGCCGCCCCGGGTTCGAGCCGGCAACGCTCGGCCTGCGCGCGGCCCTGCCCCACGTCGATGCCCTGGTGCCGTGCGCGAGCGTGGCGTCGCTGGAGCAGCTTGCCCTCGAGCTGGAAGAGCAGATGAGCGGAAGAGCAGAAGAGCAGAAGAGCGGATGGGTTGAAAGGCATTAATGTTCTTGGGCGGGGTAATCCATCGGCTCTTTTGCTCCTCGGCTCTTCTGCTCTTCGGATATGCGCGATCTCCTCCAGGACTACGACAGGCTGGCCAAGACGGGACCGGTGGGGCGCGCCGTAGTCACCAGCGTGTGGGGCTCCGCGCCGCGGGCCGAGGGCTCGTGCATGCTGGCGACCGCCGACGGGCGGATCGCGGGGTCGGTGTCGGGCGGCTGCGTGGAGAGCGCCACCGCGGTCGAGATCGCCGAGGCGATCGGCCGGGGCACCCCGAAGCTCGTGACGTTCGGCGTGACGGACGATCGGGCGTGGGAGGTCGGGCTCGCGTGCGGCGGCACGATCCGCGTGTTCGTGGAGCCACAGGTGCGGCCCGAAGTGCTCGACGCGGCGCGCGGACCCGGTGGTGTCGTGATCGCCACGGTGCTCGATGGGGCGGCCGCCGGCGCAACGCTTTGGATACGGGATGACGGCTCGGAGACCTGCGCGCTCCCGGCGGAGCTCGATGCCGGCGCGGTGCGAGCCGCGGCGCGCGAGGCGCTCCGGCGCGAAACCAGCACGACCGTCGAGGTCCCCGGTCCGGACGGCCATCCGGCGCGCGTCTTTGTCGAGGTGTTCCCGCGCCAGCCCAGGCTGGTGATCTTCGGCGGCGTCCACATCGCCGCCGCGCTGGTCCCGCTCGCGAAAGCGCTCGGCTATCGGACGATCGTCGCCGACGGGCGGGAAGCGTTCGTCTCGCGGGAGCGGTTCCCCGAGGCCGACGAGCTCATTCTCGCATGGCCGGCGGAAGCGTTCGCCCGAACGGGGATCGACGCAGCGACGTACGTCTGCATCCTGTCGCACGACCCCAAGTTCGACGAGCCGGCGCTCGAGATCGCGCTCCGGTCACCGGCGGCGTACGTGGGGGCGATCGGGTCGAAGAAGACGGCGCTCTCCAGGCGGGAGCGGCTCCGGGCATCAGGTTTCACGGACGAGCAGGTCGGCCGGCTGCGCGGCCCGATCGGACTCGATCTCGGCGGGCGGCAGCCGGCCGAAACAGCGCTGGCAATTCTCGCGGAGATGACGGCTGTGCGCTACGCGGGCTCAGGAGCAAAGCTCACCGGTAGGCGGCAAGGGCGGTAGCGGCGGAACGGCCTGGACGTCCCGCCTACTCGTCACAGACTACCGTCCCTTCCCGCTCGGGAGCCAAGCCCTGCTCTTCCGTCGTCGGCACCTCGGCGACCCTCCCCCCATAGATCACGCAGCTCTTCCCCGGCAGCTGGTCGTACGTCGCTTCGCCGGACCATCCCCTCGAGTTGGCCGAGAGGATGTGCAGGGCCACGCCCGAACTCCAGGAATAGTGCACGGCCAGCACCCGGGTGGTGCGGGAGAAGGTGCCCTGCACCGCGCGATACTGTCGCTGGGACGTCGCCAGGTTCATCAGGTCGGCGCGCATGAGGCTCATGAGCCCCTGGTCGGCCGAGGGCGGGTTGTCGGCCAGCGTGAGCACCTGGTGGAGCATCCGGGATGGCTGCTCGCCGGTGTCTATACAGGCGGGCGTGCCGGGTCGGGCGCTGCCCACCCGCCCGTCGCTCGACTGGGTGGACGGGACCGTGCCCATGTAGATCGCGCAGGCCGGCACCGAGTGGGCCGAGTCGCGGGCGATCGCTGCCCAACCCCACGGCGACGCCCACACCACCCGCAGCTCCATGCCGGGATCGGCTGGAAGCCCGAGCCGCGACGGATGAGCGGAGTAGCTGCCGGTGAGCCGGTGGTGGCGACGCTCGAGCTCCCGGAGACGGAGCAGCGTAGACTCCAGCCGGCTCGCCAGCACGATCGGTGGGGCGGGCGTCGGCGCCGTCGTCGTCTCTGCCGCCGACCCGGGGAGGGGCGCCGACAGCCTGGGCGCGCGCCGCGTGCGTTTCGATGCCCGGCCCGCAGACTCGCCGATGGCGCCTGGCTGCCCCGTTGCCAGGGCGGTCGTGGTGGCGCTGTCAGCTAACGGCGCCTGGGCGGACCGGGCCTTCCACGGCACGCCGATGAACCCGCCTTCGAGCGAGCCGCCGGACCCGCATCCGAGCGAAAACACGGCGAGGCCAAGGACGAGCCTGCGACCTTCGAACGACGCTCCAGCCATCACACCTCCACTTCGCTCGGCCCGGCCAGATGGGCCCTCACCTGTGGCATCGTCGGCACAATCCGCCCGCCACGTGCGAGCGACCAAGGAACCAGCAAACTTGCATCGTCCGTGCCGGAGTTGGCATCCCGCACCCTGGTCACTTGCGGTCGAGTCGCCGGAACGCCGTTTCCCGCGAGGCAGCCGGCGACGCCCGGCACGGCGCTCCGCCCGGTGCCGTGGTGTCGACCGCGTCCGCCCGAATGGCGGGACTGGACCCGGACAGCATGCCCGCGAGAACGGGTTAGCTCCCCAGACTCATGGACTTGGGATGCGGCCTCCAGTGGGTGCGGCTCCCCGGATTGACTCCGTGATCGCCATGCTGGCTCTCGGGCCCCGGGCGCGGCATTGTTCTCGTCGGTCGGCCCATCCTACAACCCGGAGACGGTATGCGCCAGAGAGCGGGACGTGGCATGGGAGCCGTGGCGGTCCTGCTACTCCTGGGCACGGCCTGTCGGCCGTCCGCGACATACGACCTGGTCATTCGCGCCGGCACGGTCTACGACGGCAGCGGCTCGGCCCCGTTCACCGGCGACGTGGCCATCGTGGGGGACAGCATCCTCGCGGTGGGGCCATCCGTATCCGGGGCCGGCCGCGCCGAGATCGACGCGCGCGGGCTCGCCGTCGCGCCCGGGTTCATCAATATGCTGAGCTGGGCCACCGAATCGCTGCTCGAGGACGGGCGGGGACAGAGCGACATCCGCCAGGGGGTCACGCTCGAGGTGTTCGGCGAGGGGTGGTCGATGGGGCCGCTCACCGACTCGATGAAGAAAGAGCTCGTGGCACTGCAGGGCGACATCAGGTTCGACGTCGCCTGGACGACGCTCGCCGAGTATCTCGACCATCTGGTGGCGCGCGGCGTCAGCCCGAATGTCGCGTCGTTCATCGGCGCTACGACGGTGCGGATCCACGAGCTCGGCTACCAGGACCGCCCGCCGACTCCGGAGGAGCTGGCGAGAATGCAGGACCTGGTCCGCGCGGCGATGGAGGATGGCGCGCTCGGTGTCGGATCGTCGCTGATCTACGCCCCCGCCTTCTACGCGAAGACCGACGAGCTGGTCGCGCTGTCGCGCGCCGCCGCCGAGTACGACGGGATGTACATCTCGCACCTGCGGAGCGAGGCCAATCGCCTGCTCGAGGCGGTGGACGAGGTGATCACCATCGCCCGGGACGCCGGCATCCGCGCCGAGATCTACCACCTCAAGGCCGCCGGGGACCAGAACTGGCCCAAGATGGACCGGGTGATCGCGAAGGTGAACGAGGCCCGCGCGGCGGGGGTCGCGATCACGGCCGACATGTACACCTACCCCGCCGGCGCGACCGGGCTGGACGCAGCGATGCCGCCCTGGGCGCAGGAGGGCGGCTACCTCAAGTGGGCCGAGCGTCTCCGGGATCCGAAGGTCCGCGCGCGGGTCAAGCGCGAGATGAACGCGCCGACCGACGCGTGGGAGAACTTCTTCCGGTTCGCCGGCCCCGAACGGATGCTCCTCGTCGGCTTCAAGGCGGACTCGCTCAAGCAGTACACCGGAAAGTCGCTGGCCGAGGTCGCCCGCCTGCGCGGAACGCCGCCGGAGGAGACGGCGATGGACCTGGTGGTGCTCGACGGCAGCCGGGTGGCCACGGTCTACTTCCTGATGTCGGAGGACAACATCCGGAAACAGATCCCGCTGCCCTGGGTGAGTTTCGGGTCGGACGCCGAGGCCGCAGCGCCGGAGGGAGTGTTCCTCAAGTCCGACCCGCACCCGCGCGCCTACGGCAACTTCGCGCGCCTGCTGGGCAGGTACGTGCGGGACGAGAAGCTGGTCCCGCTGGAGGAGGCGATCCGCCGGTTGACCACGCTGCCGGCGGCGAACCTGAAGCTCGAGCGCCGCGGCACGCTCGCCCCCGGATTCTTCGCGGACGTCGTGGTGTTCGATCCCGCGAAGATCGCCGATCACGCCACGTTCGAGCGGCCCCACCAGTACGCCACCGGCGTGACGCACGTGTTCGTGAACGGAGTCCAGGTGTTGAGGGACGGCGAGCACACCGGGGCGAAGCCGGGGCGGGTGGTGCGGGGGCCGGGATGGAAGCAATAGTCACGAGTTACGCGCTACGCGTTACGAGTAAGTCGCTACTCGTAACTCGTAACTCTCAGGTCCAGATCCGCCCGCTCGAGCTCGCCCGGCGCCGGCGTCGGCCGCCGGGGCGCTGCCGCCTCGCCCCACCTGGCCCGGCCGAGCACGTCGCCGGTGAGACGGTTGACCGCATCCGACTCACCACCCGGCGCCGCGCACGCGGCGGCGAGGTCCAGCCACGAGAGCGCTTCCTCGTGCGCGTACCGCCGCATCGCGGCCTCGGAAGCGACGAGCGCTTGGCGGTAGGCCAGGGCCCGCTCCCCGCCCGCCTCGGCGTGGCGGGCGATCTCGCCCGGATTGATGATCGCGCTCTCCGTCACGGCAAGGCGTTCGAGCGCGAGCGCGATGGTCCGGTGCACCTCCCGCCGACGGGACGTGGTGAGGCCGTGGCTGACCACGCGGGCGATGACGGGGTGGGCGCAACGATACGCCCCGTCCTGCTCGGCCACGAGATAGCGCTCCACCAGTGCATCCGCCATCGTGGCCGCGCGAAGGCGGGAGATGCCGTGCACGTGTGAAAGCAGAGCCGGCCGGCAGCCTCCGCCCGCGAGCGCGATAGTTATCAGCAGGTCGTGGAGATCGGGTGGAAGCGATTCGATCCGCTCGGCAATCGCGTCGTGGACGGTGGGCGCCAAGGCAATCTCGGCCGACCCGTCGGTGGCTGGGGCGACGAGCCATTCGCCCGAGGACGCGTCCACGGTGAGCCAGCCCTGCGCGAAGAGAGTGCGGATCAGCTCGATGACGTAGAACGGGTTGCCGCCCGTCACCTCGTGCACCCGGGCGGCGAAGCGGGCGCCGCCCGTGGGCAGGCGAATGTGCCCCATCTCGCGAACCATCTGCCAGACGTCTTCCTCGCCGAGCGGCGCGAGCATGATGGTCGTGGCGCGTGGGCGAGCGCGGAGCGCACGGGAAAGCCGTGCGGCCGGCGCGTCACGGTTGAGCTCGCCGAGCGTCAATGTGGCGCACCAGAGGACTGGTGCCTGCTCCAGTCGGCGGACGACCGAATGGACCAGGCTGCAGCTCTCGGCATCGGCCCAGTGCAGGTCGTCGAACGCGACGACGACCGGCTGCTCCGCGGCGAGGGCGAGAAGCCCCTGCGACACCGCCTCGGAGAGGCGCCACGCGTCCGTGGCGCTCGTGGCGGGCGTCGGATCCGGCAGGCCGGGGAATCGCCGGCGAAGGTCCGGCACCAGACGGCCGAGCTCGGCCAACCACTCGGAATCGGCGCCGGCGAGACCTGGCGCGTCGAGCGCGGACTTGAGCGCGTCGACTACGAGCCCGTATGGGAGCCCGGCCTGACCGTCGTAGTTCCCGCCCCGGAGTACGAGCCCGCCTTCCGCGACGACGCGGCGAAGCAGCTCCTCGACCAGCCGAGTCTTCCCTACTCCGGCCTCGCCCTCGACCAGTGCCACTCGTCCGCCGCCCCGCCGCACCGCGCTCCACGCGCGGCCGAGCGCATCCATCTCGTCCCCTCGGCCCACGAGCGATCCCTCGAGGGGCGGCAAACGGGCGGATCGCTCGGCCGTGATCGGCCGCGTCGACCGCCTCGTGGCATCGGCTTCGATTCGCCGGACGAGCTGGAGCAGGGCCCGGCCGGGCTCCTCGCCGGTGTCGGCGACCAGCCGCGACCGGAAGTCTGCATACCGGGCCAGGGCGCCGGTCCGGTCGCCCGAGAGGTACAGGGCCTCTATGAGGAGTCGCGCGGCCTGCTCGCACAGGGGATCGACGTCGAGCCAGATGGTCGCGTGCTCGACAGCCTGCCGCCAGTCCCAGTGTCCCATCGCGTCGCGCGCGAGCGCACCGTGCGCGGCGGTCCAGCGGGCCAGCAGCCGCCCCCGCATCTCCGCGGCCCATTCGTCGAACGCGGGGGAATGGCGGAGGACCAGACCCTGGAGGAAGCGGGGGACGTCATACCGGATGGCTGTGTGGGGATCCTGCTCCGCGGCGCGGAGGAACGCAACCGCGTCGCAATCCACTGAATCAACGACCTCGACGGCGGCGCGCGTGACCCGGAGGACATCGCCCGCAAAGGCGCGGAGCTGCATCAGGGCCTGGCGGAGAGACGCCCGCGCTGCTTCATCCGGGTGCTCGCCCCAAAGCAAGGTGGCGAGGCGCTCCCGGGGCTGGGGACCCCGCTCGAGCAGGAGAAACGCGAGCAAAGCGAACGACTTCGCTCCGAGCGCTGCGTCTGGAGCGTCCGCACCGGGCCCGGTCACGGCTGGCTGGCCGAACAGCCTCACGGAAATTCCGGACACGGCGCGGTCCTTGTGGGAAACCACCAACGTACCGGCGTTTCACGTTGCGGCAAGGGCGATTCACGCTGGATTCACGCACGGCACCCAGATTCGCGCCCGTCGAACGAAGCCGTCCGACGCCACTCACCCAGGAGCACACCATGGCGAACGAGAAGGAGCAGGTCCGGATCACCCTCACCCCCGAGCAGCGGGCGATGGTGAAGAACGCGACTGGCAAGGAGGCCGAGTCGCTGGAGCTGAGCGTGCAGGAACTCGAAGAGCGGATCGCTCCGGGCAAGGGCCCCAGCCCGTTGGGCGGTGGGACATTCGGCGCCGCCTGATCAGAGCTGCCGGGGAGTGAACGGCAACGCGTCCAACTATCCGGGGGGAAACGATGTCGAAGCAGAACGAGCAAATCGGGATCCCGCAGACGCCTGAGCAGCCGGCGGTTGTCAAGAAGACCACCGGGAAGGATGCCGGCACTGATGAATTGAGGCCGCAGGAGCTCGAAGATCGGATCGCCCCAGCCAGGCTGTTGTAGCTGCGAGGCAGGTCGCTTGGGGTTGTTGTGACGCGTTGAGGGCGGGGGCCGGACCGGCTCCCGCCCTTCTCGTTGCGGTCTGGCGCAACCCCGTGCCGAGCCGTACCTTGCGCTGACACTCCCTACACCAAGGCCCCCGGATCTTCGTGGACGCCACTTCGACCGCCACCCCCGGCGCCGCCCCGGCGCACCACTCCGCGGACTTGCTCCGGGGTGAGGTCGAGCGTCTCCGACTGCTCCAGCAGATCTCCAACCAGTTCAACTCGTCGCTCGACTTCGACACGCTCTTGCCTGAAGTGTTCCGGACCGTGCTCGCCACCTTGGGCGCGGAGGGCGGCTCGCTCTGGGTGGCGGAGGGGAACCTGCTCACCTGCCGCCTGGCGGTCGGCGGCGGCGCCAGCCAACGGCTGATCGGAGCACAGATGCCGGTGGGTACCGGCTTCGTCGGCGACGTCGCCCAGCGCCAACGGACCACCGTGGTGACCCATGCCATCCGCGATCCCCGCTTCGACCCCAACGTGGACAGCACCGATGACGGCGCGGCGTCCACGGTGATGGCGACCGCGATGGTGGCGCAGGGCCAGACTGTCGGCGCCCTCCAGGTGACCAACAAGCTCACCGGTACCGGCGTGTTCGATGCCGGCGACCGGGAGCTGTTCGAGGGGCTCGCGGCCAGCGCCGCGATCGCGCTCCGGAACGCTCAGCTTCACACGGCCGAGCGACGGGCTCGCGACCTCGCATTGTTGCTCGAGATCAGCCGCGAGATCACGGCGACCCTGGATCTCGACCGCGTGCTCCGGTCGGTGGTGAACCTCGCGGCCCGCGCGCTCCCGTTCGACCGCGGCGCGGTCGCGCTCTACCAGGACGGCCGCTGCGAGATCCGCGCCTTGGCGGGCCAGGAGCAGGTCGACCCGAAGGACCCCCGGCTCCAGGATCTGGCAGTCCGCGCGGCGTGGGCGGCGGGCCGCGGCGAGCCGTTCTATCTGTCCGACCGCACCGAGCCGACGACCGATGCCGAGCGGACGTTCCTGACGATCTTCGGCCCGGACCTCGAGGCGGACGAGGTCGGGAGCGGTCTGTACCTGCCGCTCAAGGACGAGGAAGGCATCGTCGGGATCCTGCTGCTGGAGGCGGCCACTGCGCGCTTCGCCGGTGAGACCCAGCGCGAGCTGGCGACGATCCTGGCGAACCAGACCACCGTGGCGCTCCGGAACGCGCAGCTGTACGCCCAGGTGCCGCTGGTGGATGCCTTTACCGCGATCGCCGAGCGGAAGCGCGCGCTGCTCGCGATTCCGGAGCGCCGGCGAGCCGGTGCCGCCATCGTCGCTCTGCTCGTCATCGGCGCGCTGACCTTGATCCACTGGCCGCTCCGCGTGACCGGAGCCGCGCCGGTGTTCCGGTCCACCCAGCGCACCGAGATCCGCTCGATGGTGCCCGGAATCGTCGAGCGGGTGCAGGTCACCGAGGGAAGCGCCGTGGCGCGCGGCGCCCCGGTTGCGGCGCTCCGCGACGCGGAGCTCCGGGCCGAGCGCGACGCGGCCGTGGCG
>JBOHSY010000480.1:0-1453 GCA_050733355.1 Gemmatimonadales bacterium
TGGCTGACCTGCGGGCGATGGTGGTCAGGCTCGAGGCGCGCATCGTCGAGTTGGAGCGTGAAGCGAGCCGGCACTCTGGGAATTCGGGTCGGGCTCCGTCGTCGGACACGTTGCCTGAACGGGCGGCGCAGAACGAACAGCGCCTGTCCCGGGCGGAGCGGCGCCGGATGGCGCGGGCGGAGTTGAAGGAACGGACGAAAGCGAAGGAACCGAAGCGGAGCCCCGGGAAACAGCCCGGAGGCGAGGGCAAGACGTTGGAGATGGTGGACCTTCCCGACGTGGTGGAAACCCTTGTCCCGCAATCATGTTCGGGGTGCGGGGAGAGCCTCGCGGACGCGCTGGTGGTGGGCGTGGAGCGCCGCCAGGTCTTCGACGTGCCCGAGATCCGGGCCAGGGTGACCGAGCATCGGGCGGAGTCGAAGCGCTGCTCGTGTGGCGAGACGACCGCCGTGCCGTTCCCACCGGAAGCTCGTGCGCCGGCGTGCTGGGGTCCCAACCTGCGGGCCTTCGCCGCCTACCTCCTCTGCCGCCAGCACATCCCGGTCGCCCGGGCGGCCGAGTTCATCTCCGACGTGTTGGGCGCCCCGGTGTCGACGGGGTTCCTCGCCGGGATCCCCGGCGAAGCAGAAGGTGCCCTCGGCGGTTTCCTGGCCGAAGCCCGGCGCCAACTGGCCGCCGCCGACGTGGCTCACTTCGACGAGACCGGCGCCCGGATCGCCGGGAAGCGCCACTGGTTCCACGTCGCCTCCACCGACCTGATCACGCTGTTGATGTTCCATCCCAAGCGGGGCAGGGCCGCCTTCGACGACATGGGTGTCCTGGGCGGCTTCGCCGGTACCGCTGTCCACGACGGCTGGAAGTCGTACTGGGCCTTCGACTGCGCCCACGCCATCTGCGGAGCTCACCTGCTCCGCGACCTGGCCGGCGCCGCCGAGGTCGCCTCCCAGACACCCTGGGCCGACGGCATGGCCGACCTGCTCATCGACGCGAAAGACGCCATCCAAGCCGCTCTCGCCGCCGGGTCCTCGGGCCTGAACCGCAACCAACTCAAGGGTTTCCGGCGCCGCTACAGCCTCCTCGTCAAAGCCGGCTACGCCGCCAACCCCGACCCCGCCGGCCGGAAACGAGACGCCCTCGAGCGGGCCAGCTACAACCTGCTGCGCCGCTTCGACACCCAACGCGACGACATCTGCCGATCTTGGATCGACACCCGCGTCCCTTTCGACAACAACCAGGCCGAACGGGACCTGCGGATGGTCAAACTCCAGCAGAAGATCTCCGGGTGCTTCCGCACCCCCGACGGAGCCACCGCCTTCTGCGCCGTGCGCAGCTACCTCCAATCGGCAGCGAAACACGGGCTCAACCTGCTCGGCGTCCTCAAACGGCTCTTCGTCGGCGACCCCTGGATCCCCGCCACCACCTGATCACACCGGACCACCGGGACCTGGACAGT
>JBOHSY010000481.1:0-3087 GCA_050733355.1 Gemmatimonadales bacterium
CTCTCCAGCGACCGCGCCCGGCTCACGTGCCGGAGCCGGCTCAGCGCCTTCTCCTTGATCTGCCGCACGCGCTCCCGGGTGATGCCCAGCAGGCTTCCGATCTCCTCGAGCGTCATCGGCTCGGGGCCGTCGAGCCCGAAGTAGAGCCGCAGGATCTTGGCCTCGCGCTCCTTGAGCGTGGAAAGCACTTCCTCGATGGACTCGGTCAGCGCGTGCTCGAAGGTGTCCGAGTCGGGACCGGGATTCTGGGTGTCCGGCAGGTAGTCGAGGAGCTTGTTGTCTTCACCGGGGGTGAGCGGGGCATCGAGCGAGAGGTGGTTCTGCGAGATGGAGAGGGTTTTCTGGACCTCTTCCATCGAGATGTCCATGCCTTCGGCGATCTCGGAAGGTGTGGGCTCGCGCCCCAGCTCCTGAAGCAGCGCCGAGGAGCGCTTGCCGATCCGGTGCAGCGTGCCCGCGCGGTTGAGCGGCACCCGGACGATGCGGCTCTGCTCCGCCAGCGCCTGGAGGATGGCCTGGCGGATCCACCAGACGGCGTACGAGATGAACTTGATGCCCTTGGTCTCGTCGAACTTGTGTGCGGCGCGAATGAGGCCGAGGTTCCCCTCGTTGATGAGATCGGCGAGCGACACGCCCTGGTTCTGATACTTCTTGGCCACCGACACGACGAAACGCAGATTGCTCCGGACGAGCTTGTCCAGCGCCTCGCCATCGTTTCGCCGGATGCGCTGGGCGAGCGCGACCTCTTCCTCCTGCGGAATCAGCGGGTAGCGGCTGATCTCGCGGAGGTACTGGTCGAGCGAGCCTTCGTCGAAGGAAGCGCTCCGCTTGCCGGAACCGACCTGCATGGGACGCATACCGCTGACCTCGGAACCGAGGATGCCTGCGCGTACCTTATCCTGCGAACGTCCGCCGCGCAACGGCGCGCATCACACGGCGCGACCGGGTCAGCAGGTCCACACGGCCGCGCTGCGCGCGTACCCCACCCGCGGCAGCGCCTCCCGCGCGGCCAGGGCGGCGCCCCACCCGATCGCGAGCAGCGCGAGCACGTGCGCCGTGGGCCGCCGATGGCGCCACGCGCTCGCCGCCGCCCACACGCCCGCCCCGACCAGCATGGCCACGGCTCCCAGGTAGAGTGCGAGACCGAGACCGCACGTCCGCTGATACGGCCAGAACGGCAAGGCCGCCGCCAGCGCGAGCACCGGCAGCAGCCGCAGCCACACCCGGCGTCCGCCGGGCGCCGCGACGGGGGCTCCGGCCGCCGCGGCCGGCGTTCGCTCGATCGCGCGATCGATGGCCGCCAGCTCCTTGTCCCAGTCGCGCGGCCCGGTCACGCGGATTCCCGGCTCAGGCCGTAGCGCTCGATCTTCTTGTAGAGATTCGAGCGCGGCATCTTCAGCGCGCGCGCCGTCTCCGAGACGTTCCAGTCGTACTCCCGCAGCTTGCCCTGGAGAAACGCCTTCTCCGCCTCGTGCTTGAACGTCTCGAAGGTCTGCGGCGCGGCGGTATCGAGCACCGGCGGCGCGCCTTCGGCGGGGGGAAACAGCCGATCGATATCGACGGCGGTGACGACCTTGCCCGGCGCGAGGATGAGCGCGCGCTCCACGGCGTTCCGGAGCTCGCGCACGTTGCCCGGCCACATCCGCGCCTGCAACCGCCGGACCGCGTCGTCGCTCAACGACCGCCCGGCCACGCCGGCGCCCAGCGCGAGCTGCTCCACGAAGTGCGCCACGAGCGCGGGCACGTCCTCGATCCGGTCGCGGAGCGCCGGGATGGGGATCTCGACGACGTTCACGCGGTACAGCAGGTCCTCGCGAAAGCGCTGCTCCGCGATCTCGAGGCCGAGGTCCTTGTTGGTCGCGGCGATCACCCGCACGTCCACCTGCACCGCTTTGGCCCCACCGATCCGGGTCACCACCCCTTCCTGGAGTACGCGAAGCAGCTTGGCCTGGGCGGACAGCGACATGTCGCCGATCTCGTCCAGAAAGAGCGTGCCGCCGTCCGCCTGTTCGAACTTCCCCGCCCGGTCGGCGAACGCACCGGTGAACGACCCCTTCATGTGGCCGAAGAGCTCGCTCTCAATCAGCTCCGACGGGATGGCCGCGCAGTTCACCTCGACGAAGGCGCGGTTCCGCCGGGGCGACGCCTCGTGCAGCGCCCGTGCGACCAGCTCCTTACCGGTGCCGTTGTCGCCGGTGATGAGCACCCGGGCGCTGGTCGGCCCCACCTTGGCGATCAGCTCGCGTACGCCCTGCAGCGCCGGGCTCGCGCCCACCATCGCATACCGCCTGGCCGTGGCCTCGCGCAGTCGCGCGTTCTCGCCTACCAGCGCGGCGTGATCAAGCGCGTTCCTGACGGTGACGAGCAGCCGGTCGGTGTCGAGCGGCTTCTCGAGGAAGTCGAACGCCCCGCGCTGAGTCGCGTCGACGGCGGTGGCAATCGTTCCGTGGCCCGAGATCATGATCACCACGGCGCCGGGGTCGAGGTCGCGGAGGCGCGTGAGGGTCTCGAGTCCGTCGAGCCCCGCCATCTTGACGTCCAGGAAGACGAGATGCGGACGGAACTCTCCGTAGGCGGTGATGCCCTCGCCGCCGGAGGAGGCCACGCGCACCTCCATGCCCTCGTAGTCGAGCACCTGCTTGAGCGCCTGGCGGATGCCGGCTTCGTCATCGACGATCAGAACGCGGTGGCTCATCGTCGTCCCGCTCCATAGAGCACCAGGCCCGCCGGGCTCACCCGCACGGCGCCGACGCCGGGCGGCAGAGTGAGCGTGAGCGAGCGCCGGCCGGGTTCGGCGAACACGCGCTCGAGCAGGGCGGGCACTGCGTCGGCCGGCAGCGGCACGCCGCGCACCTCGAGCCGGTCGATGGTCCATTCGCCGACGCCGGGCGTCACCACCGCCAGCGGCCCGCTCGCCCGAATCGGCTCGCGGTCGCGCAGCGCCACCCCGAGCGGCCCCACCGCGTCGCGAGGAAGGCGGCCGGTGGCGAGCCCGGCGCCGACCTCGACCCGTCCGTCGAGCAGCCGGACTTCCAGCGAGTCGAGCTGCGAGCGGACCACCGGCGGCAGACCCGCGCCCACCAGGGA
>JBOHSY010000482.1:0-2136 GCA_050733355.1 Gemmatimonadales bacterium
GCATCGGCTCCCGCCTGCTCCCGCCTGCTCCCGCCCACTCCCGCCTGCTGCCGCCCGCTCCCGCCTGCTCGTCTCGCGCGATGCAGGCTCCCCATCAGATGCGGCAGCTTCACCTCGAGGTCCGCCAGCAGCGGCATGTCGGCGCGGGCGCGGGTGATCTCCTCGAAGTCGATCGTTGCCGGCACCAGTGCCTCCTCGAACAGCGGCCCCCGCGCGATCACGTCGCCCCGCGGTCCCGCCGCGAGCGAACCGCCGATGAACCCCTTCCCCCCCTCGAAGCCCACGAGTTGCGCCAGCGCGACGTACACGCCGTGCTCCCCCGCGATGTCCTGCACCAGACGCTCCCACCGGAGGGCGCTGGCGGGCCGGCCGCCGTCGACCGGTTGGATCCCACGGGCCGGGCTCGCGCTCGGCACGATGATGAGCTGGGCGCCGTCGAGCGCGCCGATGGTGGGTACGATCGAATGCCAGGCGTCCTCGCAGATTATCAGCGCGCACCGGCCCCAGGCGGTGTCGAACGCCTCGATCGCCCGGCCCGACTCCACGAACCGCTCCTCGTCGAAGACGCCGTAGGTGGGCAGGAAGATCTTGCGATGGACGTGGCGGATGCCGGCATCGGAGCCGCCGAGCGTAGCGTAGAGCGAAGAGTTATACAGATGATTGCGGTGGACCTCGTAGAAGCCCAGCGCGACGTCCACCGGCAGGCCGGCCGTCTCCGCGTGGATCCGGGCGAGGTCGCGGAAGAGCTGGTCCGCAGGCACGGCGAGGTCGCGCACGCCGCCCTCGAGGAAATAGCCGGTCAGCGCCGCCTCGGGCGCCGCGATCAGCCCGGGCGGCACCGGCCAGCCGGCCGCCTCGCGGAACATGGCGCCGAGGCGGCAGAGGTTCTCCTCGTAAGCGCCTTTGCGCGGGCGGAACTGGGCGATGGCGAGGGTGAGCATGGGGTCTCCGCTCGAAGATAAGTGAGCAGGGAGCAGTAAGCAGGGAGCAGGAAGCGGATGCTCACTGCTCCCTGCTCACTGCTTACTTTGTGGCATGCCAACTCTCTTTGACGCCCTTGCGGCCATCCCGAACGCCTGCCAGGCCTTGCCGACCGTGGTGACCGGCGGACAGCCCTCCGCCGCGGACCTCGAGCGGTTCGCGGCCGCGGGCGGCGAGATCGTGCTCGATACCCGCGACCCGCGGGAGCCCCGCCCGCTCGACGAACCGGCCACGCTGCAACGACTTGGTGTCCGCTACGAGGTCGTCCCGATCGCGGCCGGGATGCTCACCGACGAAACGCTGGAACGAATTCGCGAGATCCTGCGTACGGCCGGAAACCGAAGCGTCCTCTTCCACTGCGCCAGCGGCAACCGCGTGGGCGCTTCGCTCATTCCCTACCTCGTGCTCGATCAGGGAATGGACGAAGAAGACGCCGTCGCCCATGCCCTGCGCGTCGGGCTCCGGAGCCCGGAGCTGCTCGAGTGGGCGAGAGACTATGTCCGGCGGAGCCGGGAGTGAGCAGAAGAGCAGGGGAGCAGAAGAGCAGATGAACTGCCCCACCGCCATCTGCTCTTCGGCTGGTCTGCTCCCCTGCTCTTCCAAGGTGGTGACAATGCGCCGTCTCTGTACCGTCGTGCTGGCTCTGTTCGCCGCTCCGAGTATCTCCGCCCAGCAATCCAAGCCGATCGATCCCGCCAACTTCGACACTACCTGCGCTCCCTGCCGCGACTTCTTTACCCACGCCAACGGCGGGTGGCTCAAGCGGACGACGATCCCCGGCGACCAGCCGGGCTGGGGGGCGTTCAACGAGCTTCAGGAACGGAACTTCGAGGCGTTGCGCGAGGTGCTGACGTCGGCCGCCGCGAACGCGCGCACCACCCCGGACGCGGACCTCCGGAAGCTGGGCACCTTCTACGCCACCTGCATGGACTCCGCCCGCGTGGAGGCCGACGGCGTGAAACCGCTCTCGCCCGACCTCGCGCGGATCCGAGCCGTTCGCGACCGGCGCCAGCTCCACGCCGGCATCGCGCACCTGCACAGCATCGGCGTGCCGGCGGCGTTCGTCTTCCGCTCCACCCAGGACGCGAAGAACAGCGCCCGCGTCATCGCTGAAGCGTACCAGGGCGGACTCGGCCTGCCCGACCGCGACTACTA
>JBOHSY010000483.1:0-4657 GCA_050733355.1 Gemmatimonadales bacterium
AGGGCCAGGCCCAGGAGGAGCCCTCCCGCCGGCACCAGGAGTCTGGCGCCCCAGCGGTCGTAGAGCCAGCCTGCCAGGGGCGAGAACACGAGGAGCAATAGCCAGCTCAGCGAGTAGCCGAGCGCCGTCTCGCCACGCCTCCAGGCAAACTCGCTCAGGAGCGCAACGTAGAACACGGCGAACGTCGAGCGAACCGACCAGGCGAGCGAGTTGACGGTGGCGGAGACGCCGACCACGACCCAGCCATACGGCTTCCCGGCGCCCCTGAGCGGATTCGAACTCATCGGCTACCCGTATGACACCGGTCGTCAGCGGATGTGAAATACCGGCCGGCGGGCGTGGACAGCGTGGAAATCACACGGAGAGCTATCACAGTCACGTGGAACCGGCGTCACCCGATACGGGTGGTCCTAACTCAGGCGGCGCCACGCCGGGCGGATCGCACGGGGCGCCGTCGGAGACGCCGCGCGATCACGCCGCGGACCACCGCGGCGTCGTTGTGCTGCTCGTCGCGGGCGCCATAGACGACGGTGACGGCGCCCTTCGCCGCCCGCCGCGCGAGGTCGTCCAACCGTTCGCGAGCTGCCGGAGCCCGGAGCTCCAGGCGATAACGCTCAACGAACTTCTTCCACCGGCTCGGGTCGTGACCGAACCAGCGGCGAAGCTCGCTGCTCGGCGCCAGATCCTTCGCCCAGGCGTCGAGAGCGAGCGCGTCCTTCTCGACACCACGCGGCCACAGCCGGTCGACCAGCACCCGGTAGCCGTCGCTCCGGGCGGCCGCTTCGTAGGCGCGCTTGGTCTGGAGCCTCGGGCCCCTCAGGCGACGCGCTTGTCGCATCGGCGCATGGGTAGAGATGACGAACCCGCGATGGCGTCACTGACTCTAGCACCCCTTGAGCCACTACGCCGGCACGGCTATTGCCGCGTTCGCGTAAAACTGGCCCCGTGTCAGGATGAGCGGAATCTCGGCGGTCAAGAGGTCACGTAACACGCCTCCGGCCACGCTCGTCATCGTGCCCATGATTGCCGCGATCAAAGACCAACGAGCCGGATTGCTCCGCGATCCGTGCCCCGGTGACCGAGAAGAGAGCCCAGCCCGAGGGCGTCGGCTACCACGAGAGAGCTTCGCGGTGCGACCCCGCGCGCGGGCCTACAACACTTCCCCCTCGCGCCTGTGGACCTTGACGACCACCGCGGACCGGAACGATGCCTGGTAAACTGCGGCGTCAGTGGCCGGCGCCGCTCGAGGACAGCGCGCCCGCCGGCTGGGCATCGACCCACTTGAAGTACCGGATGTATTGCCGGATCTCCGCGTCAGAGAGGTTCTGGTTGGGCATGGGGAGATTGTTGTACTCCTTGAACATCGCCTTCGCGTCGTGATCGCTCTCCAGCATCTTCTCGGGAGATCTGAGCCACCGCGTCAGCCAGTCCTCGGTGCGGCGCTTGGTCACCCCCACCATGTCGGGCCCCAGCTTCTTGCCCTGACCGACGGAGTGGCAGGCGAGGCACTTGCTCTCGAAGTTGAGCTTGCCCTGCGCAGCCTGGGGCTCGGTCGGCGTGGCGGACGCCTGCAGGTTGTGGTGCTCGATTTCCGTGACGTCGGCCTTCACCGCCGTCGAGATCAGCCCGATCGCGCCCTGCGAGGCATTGGCGAAGTGGTGGTCGACCATGATGTAGGAACCGTCTTCGGGGATCACGAACTCGACGGCCGCGCTGCTGGAGGATCCGAGCAGGACCGTCTGCATGCCCCGGAACTGGTTGCCCGGGTTGCCGTCGAGCCACACCCGGTCGAAGATCGTCCCGACGACGTGGAAGCTCGACGTCTTGCTGGGGCCAACGTTGAGCACGTAGAGCCGCACCCGCTCGCCGGCCTTGGCCGGCAGCGGTCGCTTCACCATGCCGTTGTGCACGCCATTGAAGACGGTGTGGGTGGGCTGCGCGGCACGCAGCCGGTCCCCGTCCAGCACGTACAGGGGGGCGCCGTCGACCTTGCGCTGGTCCGGGT
Organism: Gemmatimonadales bacterium; assembly: GCA_050733355.1. Classification (GTDB taxonomy): domain Bacteria; phylum Gemmatimonadota; class Gemmatimonadetes; order Gemmatimonadales; family GWC2-71-9; genus DASQPE01. The sequence goes on from JBOHSY010000483.1 coordinate 2,006, forward strand.
CGGGCTTGGCGTAGAACTCGCTCTGGATGATCACGTACTCGCGGTCCACCTTGGTGGGAAAGCCGGCGCGGGGTTCGACCACGAGGGCGCCGTACATTCCTGAGGCGATGTGCTCGAGAACCATCGGGGTGCCGCAGTGGTACATGAAGATCCCGGGGTAGTTGAGGGTGAACTCGAACTCGATGGTCTGCCCCGGCGCAATGGAGCGGTACTTGTCCTGCGGCGACACCATGGCCGCGTGGAAGTCCATCGAGTGCATCATCGGCGCGGTCGTCAGACGCACGCCGGGCACGGGCTCGTCGCTGCGATTCGCCATCGTGAAGCGGATCCTGTCGCCGACGCGGGCGCGGATCGTTGGTCCCGGCACCTGGTCGCCGAAGGTCCAGCCGCTGAATTTGACGCCCGGCGCGATCTCGATGACCTTGTGGGTCGTGTCGAGGCGGACCTCCTTCACGGGCGCCGGATCGAGCGGCTTCAGCGCCGCCGCCAGGGACAGCGCGGCGCCGGCGGCGAAGGCGTCCGTCTGCCGCGCCGTGGTGATCCGAGCCGGCGGCGACTTGAAGTCCATCGTTGCCGGGTCGTACGGATCGGGCGTGGCCGGCGGCCGCGCGTCACAGGCGGCGAGCGCGAGCGTCAGGAGCCAGAGCCGGCGCCAGGCCCGTCGCCGTCGCGGCATGCCGGAAATGGTGCTCTTCCAGTTCCTCGCGCCTCGCCGTCCCACGCGCCTGCTCAGTCCTCGTCGATGATGGCCTGGACAATGATCCCATGGGGGCTGCGCCGGCCGTCGAGGGCCTCGATCTCGGGCTCCTCGAGCACGCGTTCGCGCGGCAGGCCGAGCAGCCGGGCCGCCTCCTCCAAGATGTGCGCCCAGCTCGCGCGGTTCACGAAGAGCAGGCCCGGCGTGTTGTGGGTGCCGCCGATGCTCGTGTAGCCGAGCGCCGCGATCGAGCGCCCCTGCAGGGGCTCCAGCAACCCGCGCATGGGCTCCGGCCGCGTGTGGCTGATCAGGACCACGGCGCGACAGTGTTCGGGGAAGAGCCGCGCTCGCGCCGCCGATGTGGCCTGGTGAGCTCGCTCGCGGGCGGTTCGCGCTCGTCGGAAACGCCCCGGCTCAAGGAGGTAGACGACGCCATGAGCGATGGCCCGCTCCGCGAGACGGCGCGCGGCAGCGAGCACCTGCTCCAGCTGATAGCCGCCGACGGCCACCAGCAGCAGCTCCGCACCTTCGACCCGCAGTCCCGCCCATTCCAGGGCGATGCCGCCGTCCGCCATCGCGCGACGCGCCTCGTCGGATGAGAAGAGCTCGGGCACGTCCGCCTTGGGAACGACGATCGTCCAGATCTGGCCGTGCGTCCGGTAAACCTCGGCCATGACGGCGCCCGCGGTGTTGAAATCGGCTGGACAGACGACGCGCGAGACATGCGAGAGCTCGCCGAGCATGCTCTCGGCCATGCTCGGGTCCTGGTGCGACTGCTCGTTCTTGCCGTTCTCCCAGGTGTGGGACGTCAGGATCAGGGGGACCGACAGCCAGCGCTGGGGCCGCCCGGTCTCCAGGCAGTGATTGGCGAAGATGATCTCCTGTCGGACCGCGCCGTGCATCTTGGCCCCGAACGCCTCGTAGGAGGCGATCAGGTTGATCCCGCCCTTGTTGGCGAGTGCGGCACTGGCCACCGCCTCCTCATTGAGCGCGGTGATGACCGCCCCGTGGACGGACTCCGGCACGGTCGGCTCAGGATCGGTCACCCGAAACTTGAGGAGCTCGAGCGTCTCGAGGAGGCGGTTCGAGCGCATCTCGTCGGGGTTCCCGACCCGTGGTCTGAGGTGGGGGTTCGCGCGCACGGTGGCCGCGAACATGCCATCCACGGCCGCCATGGGCGAGCTCCTCGACCACCTGGCCGGATCGCGACGGGTCTCCTCGTCAACCGGCCGGAAGGCTGGCTCAGGCATGACGGCGAGGCTGACGTCGCGGTGGACGAGGGAATGGTCGCGCTCGCGGGGACGTCCGGACGAGACGTGGTGCTGGAACTTCTCGAGCGCGGCGACAAGCTCGTCGGGGCCCACCCACAGGCGCCGGGCGCCCTCGTTGAAGCGCTGCGCCGCGCCGGCGTCGGTCCGAGGGTCCGCCATGAGCGGGAGGTTGTGTGCGAGGTTCGTGCCGGCTCCGGGGAACCCGAAGCCCTTGGGTGCGACGGCGATCCCGTACGGCAGTGGCACCGGGTAGCGCCGGCGCCCGGCGGTGATCTCCTGCGCGAGCCCTTCGAGGCGCCGCTCGATCTCCAGGATCGCCCAGGTGAATGCCGCCGGATCCCGGCCGTCGAAGACGATCGGGTCGAAGCCGTTCAGTCGCAGATGACGCACGAGCCAGGTGACGCCACCCTGCTGGGACATCGTCGTCCGCTGGTCGATGCGCCGGCCGTTCTTGATCATGATCGGCACGACCAGGCCCGAGTCCTCGGCCCGCCACCAGCGCGGGGCCCAGTCCCCACCCCGCTGCTCCTCGAAGGCGCCGTCGGACAGGAACACGACCAGACGCTCTCCCGGGAGCGGCATGTGCACCCACTGCAGCTCCGCAAACCCCAGGTAGCCGCCCTCGGCCAGTCCCCCGGCCGTGTGAGCGTTCACGTGACTGCCGAGCGGCGAGTCCTGTTGCCC
>JBOHSY010000484.1:0-44705 GCA_050733355.1 Gemmatimonadales bacterium
GCTCCTGGGGCTGGCCGGCGTGGATGCCGCGGCGGCCCGTCCGCCGGCCGCATCGGCCGTGCTCCTCGGCATCGTCAGCAACCTGGTCGCGTGGATCGGCTACGGCGCCGCGCTGGTCTGCCTCGCCCGCGGGCTGCTCCCCGGGGCGCGGCTCGATGTCGTCACCGCGATCGGCGCGTTCACCGCGTCGTACCTCGCCGGCCTGCTGGCACTCATGGCGCCGGGCGGTCTAGGGGTGCGGGAAGGGGTGATGATCCTGATCCTCCAGGCGCCGCTCGGTCTCGCGGCCGCGACCGTGCTCGCCCTTGCCTCGCGCATCCTGCTCACCATTGTCGAGCTCGGCGCCGCCGCGCCGTTCCTCGCCTTTTCCGACCGGAGCACGCGTGTCCTCGATTGATCGCCCAGCCGACGCCTGGCAGCCCCGCCATCCGCTCGCACTCGCCGTGGCCGTGTTCGCCCTCGCGACGCTCACCCTCTGCTGGCCCATGCTGGGCGGGCAGTTCCTCCTCGGCGACGACCAGTTCGTGGCGGGTTACGGCTTCCGCGCCTGGAGCGCGGAGTACTTCCGGGAACGCGGCAGCATTCCGCAGTGGAATCCGTATCTCTTCGGTGGCCTGCCGTTCGTGGCGGCGCAGCATGGTGACGTGTTCTACCCGACCGCCTGGCTCCGCTGGATCCTGCCGGTGGACACGGCGATGAACCTCGGATTCGCGGGGCACCTGTTCCTCGCGGGCGCGGCGATGTATCTGCTGCTGCGCTGCCTCCGCGTGGGGTGGACCGGCGCCGTGGTGGGCGGCGTGGCGTATCAGCTCACCGGCATCGTGGCATCGCTCGTGAAGCCGGGCCACGATGGCAAGCTGTTCGTGTCCGCGCTCGCGCCGCTGGCGTTCCTGGCGCTGCTCGGGGCGGTGCGCCATGGGCGCCTGTGGGGGTACGGGCTGCTGGCGCTCACGATCGGGCTCTGCATGCTGAGCCCGCACTATCAGATGACCTACTACCTGCTGGTGGCGGCCGCGCTCTGGACCCTGTGGCTCGCGCTCCTCGATCCCGAACGGCCGCGCGACCGGCGGCCGCTCGTTCCCATCGCGCTCGCGCTGGGCGCCGTCGTGCTGGGCGTCGCCATCGCGGCGATCCAGGTGATCCCGTTTCTCGAGTACATCCCGTACTCGCCGCGGGCTGCCGGCGGCCCGAGCGGCGGCTGGGAATACGCCACGGCGTTCTCGATGCCTCCGGAGGAGCTGCTCACGACGGTGCTGCCGCAGTTCAACGGGGTGCTCGACGGCTACTGGGGGCGGAATTTCTTCAAGCTCCACACCGAGTACCTCGGGGCCACGGTCGTCCTGCTCGCCGCGCTGGGCTGGGGCGACCGCGCCCGGCGGCCGCTCCTCGTCGCCACCGGCGCCATCGCCGGCCTCTTCCTCCTGGTCGCCTTCGGCGGGCACACGCCGTTCTACCGCGTGTGGTATGAGGTCATGCCCATGATGAAGAAGGTGCGCGCCCCCGGCATGGCCTTCTTCCTCGTCGCGCTCTGGGTGGCCCTGTGGGCGGCCCTCGGCGTCGACCGGCTCGTGCGCCGTGACGTCGGCCGGCGGGCGCTGAGCATCGCGCTGGGCATGCTGGGCGCACTCGCATTGCTGGGCGTCACCGGCGGCCTCGAGGCCGTCGCCACGCTGCTGGCGGCGCCGGAGCAGGCCGAGCGGGTCGCCGCCAACGCCGATGCGCTGCGGGGCGGGGCAGCGCGACTCCTCGCGATCACCGCTGCCGCCGGCCTGATCTGCTTTGCCGTGGCGTCCGCGCGGCTGCGTGGCCCGGCAGCCGCCGCCGCGCTGGCGGCGCTGGTCACCGTCGATCTCTGGAGCGTCGAGCGCCTGTTCTTCGAGTACCACGATCCGGCGCACCGGCTGTTCGACACCGACGACGTGGTTGCGCGCCTGAAGGCGCAGCCCGGACCATTCCGCGTGCTCGATCTACCGCCGCCCAACGGGGTGTACTTTCCATCGCTGCTCATGGCGCACCGGATTCCGAACGTGCTGGGCTACCACGGCAATGAGACCCGGTTCTACGACGAGCTGCTCGGCGGTAAGAATGTCTGGGCGAATCTGGGCAGCCAGAACGTGCTCGACCTGATCGCCACCCGGTACATCATCCTGCCGGATACCCAGTCCCTGGCCGGTTGGCGGCACGTTCTCGGACCCGTGCTCGCGACGTCGGAGCGACCCGCGGTGCTCTACGAGCGCGACTCGGCCGTGGCCTGGGCGCGCGTGCTGCCCGCGGCGGTGAAGGTGCCGGATGCGCAGGCGCCTGCCGCGCTCGCCGATCCACGCTTCCCGTATCAACGGGTCGCGGTGGTGCCGGACACCGTCGCGCTCACTCCGGAACCGATCCGGCCCGGACAGCTGCCCGAGCCCGCCGTGACCCGCCCGGAGGTCGCTGAGTGGGAGCCCGGACGGATGCGGATCGCCCTGACGGGGCAGGACCCCAAACCGACCTATCTGGTCGTGAGTGAATCCTGGTATCCTGATTGGCATGTTTCCGTCGATGGCAACGCTGCGTCGCTGCTGCGTATCGATCACGCGCTGCTCGGCGTCGTGCTTCCGCCCGGCGCTCGCGAAGTGCGGCTCTGGTTCGAGTCGGCCAGCTACGCGCAGGGCCGCGTGGTGACGGCGCTCGCGGTGCTGCTGACGGCCGGGTTGCTCGCCGGCCCGCGGGCGCGGGCGCGGAGGGCGGGTGGCTGAGCGCGCGCTCGTGGTGGTGCCGACGTACAATGAACGGACGAACATCCCGCTGCTCGTGCCGGCGATCCTGCTGCAGGATCCCCGACTCGAGGTCCTGGTGGTGGATGACAATTCGCCCGACGGAACCGGCCGCCTCGCGGACGACCTCGCGCGGGCGGACAGCCGAGTACATGTGCTCCACCGCGAGCTCAAGGAGGGCCTCGGCAAGGCGTATCTCGCCGGTTTTCGCTGGGCGCTCGACCGCGGGTACGACTACGTGTTCGAGATGGACGCCGACTTCTCGCACGATCCCAAGTTCCTGCCCGAGTTCCTGCGTGCCATCGAGGACGCGGATCTGGTGGTCGGATCGCGATACAAGAGCGGGGTCAACGTGATCAACTGGCCCATGTCCCGCTTGCTGCTGTCGATCGGGGCCAACCACTACGCCCGCATCGTCACCGGCCTGCCGCTCGCCGACTCGACCGGCGGCTTCAAGTGTTTCCGCCGGCGGGTGCTGGAATCGATCGCGCTCGACCGCGTCAAGTCGAACGGTTACTCGTTCCAGATCGAGCTGAGCTTCCTCGCCTGGAAGAAAGGCTTCCGGATCCGCGAGATCCCGATCGTGTTCACCGATCGCGTCGAGGGGCAGAGCAAGATGAACCGGAAGATCGTCCGCGAAGCGATCTGGATGGTCTGGTGGCTGCGCCTCCGCTCGCTGATGGGCACCACGTGACCGCCACGGCGTTCTTCAAGATGACCGGCTCGGGCAACGACTTCGTCATGGTGGACGGGCGAACCAGCCCGCCGGGCAAATGGACGCCGGTCCGGATTGCCGCCGCTTGCGACCGCCGGGCCGGCATCGGCGCCGACGGCCTCGTCGCGCTCACGCCGGAGGCTGGTGGGGTACGCATGGCGTACTGGAACGCCGACGGCTCGCGGGCGGCGATGTGCGGCAACGCGGCCCTCTGCAGCACGCGCCTCGCCGCGCGGCTCGGCATGGCGCCCCGGGGAGACGTGCGGCTCCTCACCGATGCCGGCCGGGTCGACAGCCGCTGCGTCGGCGACGCCGAGCTGGCGGAGATTCGGCTTCCGGACTGCGAGGTGCCGGCCCCGGTGCCGTCGATCGCGCTCGAGGCAGGCGAGCTCGCGGCCTGGCTGGGCACCGCGGGCGTGCCGCACCTGATCGTCCTGGTCGATGACGTGGCCGTCGTCGACGTAGCGGGCCGGGGGCGGACGCTCCGGCACCATCCCGCCGGGGGGACGGATGGAGCCAACGCCAACTTCGTCGCGCCGCCGCCCGCGGCCGGTGGACCGTGGCTGATCCGTACCTTCGAGCGCGGGGTGGAAGGCGAAACGCTCGCGTGCGGTACCGGAACGGTGGCCGCGGCGCTCGCGCTGGCGGTCCATTGCGGCGTCCCGCTGCCGCTCGGCTTCCGTAGCTGGGGCGGCGAGGCGCTCTCCGTCCGCGCGACACTCACCGCGGCGCGCGCCGCCGATGTCTGGCTCGGCGGGCAGGGACGCCTGGTGTTCCGCGGCGAGTGGGAGGGCTGACGTGCTCGACGCCTTGGCCGGTGTATTCGCGATCCTGGCCGGGCTGCTCGTGGTCGCCGCGCTCGTGCGCTGGGCGCTCGCCGACGCGGGCCGCCGGGGACGTCCTGGATGGGCGGTGGCGCTCCTGGTAGTCGCCGCGCCGGTCGTGGGCTGGTTGGTCTGGCTCGCGCTGCGTCCCCAGCCGCTCGACGCCTGGCGGCGGGAGCTTCCGAATACGGGGCACGAAACCACCGGACATGTGGCGCTGGTCACGTGCCTGGCGCTCGCCTGGTACAACACCGGGACGACCTGGCTGACCCAGCGGGTGTTGTATCCGCTGCGCGCCTTCGTGGGATCGTTCGAGGCGCCGGGCTACCAGGAGCAGTACGCGAGCCTCAGCCAGATGCCCGTGGTCACGGCCTTCGCGCTATTGCTGCTGGCCACGGCGCTGCTGGTCTGGCTCCGGCCGCCGGAGGTGCCGGAATGGGCGGTGTGGAGCGGCACGATGTTGGAGGGGCTCGCGGTCTGGTCATCGCTGACCCGCGACATTCCGCTGCAGGTCCGGATGGCCTCCGAAGGTTTCTCGCCGGCCCTCAATGCCGAGCTGGTCGGCGGTTCATGGCTCCGCACGGCGGCCATTACGGTTCACGCGCTGCTGCTGGCCTGGATGGCCCTGCGAGCAATGGGGCCGAGGGGCTTGCTTCGCGGCAGCGCTCGGTGGGGGATGTAGGGCTTCGCTTCCACATGGCCCGACGCCGCTGAAGCCCCCACGGTCCATCAACCGATCTTCAACTCCCGCAACAAGATGAGGTTTCGAGATCCGCCGGGGGCCGGGTTCTCCACAGTTATCCCCACGCGTACTTAACATAACATATATTATACGACATTGTGCCAGAGCCAAGCAGTCAGCCTGGCGCAGCCGGCTCCTCGGCAACGGCCGCGTTTCCGTGTTCTGAGCCCGCCGCGATTCGGAGCGAGTCCTTCCCACTCGGGGCGGCACCGGCACGCTGCGTCCTCCGCTGGTTTGCCTTCCGGAGTTGCTCTTGGAGCTGCTGGAGCACGGCGCCCATTGGCCCCGGGCCTTGCCGTGCTCGATCTCGATGGTCTTGATCATTCCTCTCGTGCCGAAGGCTCGCCGATAGCGCGCCAGCCGGGGCCCCGCCGCGCGGCCGCCAGTCAACGTGGGCAACGAGAGCAGCGCTTCCGGGAGCGCGAGCCCGACACCGTCTGCCAGGCACACGTCCCCCTCGATCCTTTCGCCCTCGCGCGCCGCGGACCCGCGCCCGACCTCACAGCGAATGCCACCGACCGTCTCGGACCGGCCGGCCCGGGAGAAGTCCAGCTGTATCGTCGTCTCGCTCGAGACCGCACTGTCCCTCCCCTGGAGCCCTCCGCGCGTTCCACGGCTCAACGCGGCTGCCTGCTCCATCTCCACCACGGTCATCACGAATACCTTCCTCTCCTTGTGGGAGATGGCCGGGATGCGTTCGGCGTCGGCGTCTACGATCCACGGATCTCTGTCGCCTCCGAGATTGTCGAACCGCACCTTCTGCCCCTTCGTGGTCTGGAAGACGACCCTGGGCCTTCCCGCTGCCGGGCGCATGGTGAACACGATGACACCCTCGAACCCGCCTTGCGGGGGAAGCGTACGGGCCGGCTCGGAAGCGCTGCCCCGAGGGCCGCGCAGCAGGAAGCGAGAAGCACGAGTCGCATCTGCCTCTTCGAGCCGAGCCCGGGGACGGTGATGCCGACGACCCTGGAATCTGCCGCAAGGTAAAGCCCCGGTCCATCGGACCGGGGCTCGACGACATTGCTGGAACGCGAGGGTGCGCCTATGCGCCGGCGGTGAGCTCGGCCAGCCGCACCTGCGCCTCGGCAAACGACGGCGTCTCGGCGTGCTGCTCCACCACGTTTCGATAGACCCGGATGGCGTCCTCCCGCTTCCCCGCGATCCGGTAGGCCCGGCCGGCGTCGACCAAGTGAGCCGCCTGCAGATTCGCCATGTCGGATGCCTTCGCGGCGCTCTCGTACGCCGCGCCCGCCTCGGCAAACCGCCCGGCGTTCTCCTCGGCGGCGGCGAGCAGCGCGTTCGCCCCGGCGGCCAGCCGCGCCGGCGGGTTCGTGCCCAGGAACGCCCGGAGATCCTGCGCGGCAATGGCGCCCTGGTTGTTGTTCAGCCGGACCCAATTGAGGGCGAGGACTGCCTCGCCGGCGGCCTCCGTGCCCCGGTACGTCTGGCTCACCCGCTGAAGCTCAGCCGAGGCCTGGGCGTAGTTGCCGCGGTCGGCGGTGGCGATCGCCTGGGACAGCATGCGCTGGGCGAACGCTTCCTTGCGGCGCCCGCTGCTCACGACCAGCCACATGCCGAGAGCCACCACGACCACCGCTCCGACGGCGATGGCGAGCTGGCGCGTCCGGTCCTTGTACCAGGGGGTCGCCTCAGCCAGGGCCGCGTCGCGCTTGATTGAGGTCGCTTCCACCGTTGTTGCCATACGTATCCTGCCAGGGGGCCCCTGCCCGACCTGCGTGCAGGGCGAAGCCATCCAAAATAGCGGGGCCGGCAGGGCCCCCGCCAGCGGCCGGCCCTCCAAGTTCATACCCCCGAGAGGATTCGAACCTCCGACCAACGGTTTAGGAAACCGCTGCTCTATCCAGCTGAGCTACGGGGGCGCGTTGCCGTGCAATATCTTGGCGTGGTCACCTACAGTAAACCCTGAACCCTGACCCCATCCCGCCTGGCGCCGAATCCCGACCCCCGTTGTGCTCTGCACCGCTTGGGGCGGGGTCCGGAATCGGGAAGGCGAAACCGAGACTAGTTGCCCGGCGGCTTCTGCCTCTGCTGCCGCATCTGCTGCATCATCTTCCCCATGTCCATCGCCTGGTACCCCGCGGGCACGGCGAAGAGCGACGCGTCGAGCGACTTCTTTTCCACGCTCGTCGCCTCCATGACGACCTCCTCTCTGCCGTTCCTGATCGCCGCGACCTTGAGCGGCAGGAAGCCGTGCTTGGCGAACTCCGCGTACTCCTCGTAGCCCGCCGGCAGCGCAAACCCCCGCCCCATGCCCCCGCCGCCGCTCCCGCCCATGAACATGCCGAGTCCCTTCGCGGCGCAGACGTCCGTGTCCTGCTTCTCGCCCATGAGGTAGTGCTCGCACTTGTGGCCGGCGATGGTCTCCGTCTTGCCCGTCTTGGTGATCTTCCCGCCTGGCTTCTTGTGCCCGGCGTGCTGCTTCATCCGTTCGCCCATCGCCTTCAGGTCCATCGTCATGTACACCTTCTGCGCCGGCATCACGCTCATCATCGTGCCGGCCGCCCCATCCATCAGCATGTATATGCCGCCCGGGGGGCCGCCGGTCGCGCCGGTGATGTCCGCGCGGATCTTCGTGCCCTTGACGTGATAGACCAGCTGTCCCGGCTTGCCGGAAGCGGGATTCATGGTGTAGGTGACGGTGCCTTCGAAGCCCTGTGCAGAGAGGGGTGCGGGCGCCACGAACAGGAAGCAGGCGGTGAGCGCCGCGAGCAATCGGCTACAGGACATCGGAGCTCCAGGGTGGCAAGGTACCGGAAGCACGCTGTCCGAAAGATAGTGGCTCGGCCGCACGGCTCAGGCCGGCGCGTCCGGCGGGCCCAGGCTGCGGCCGCTCCGACGGGGCCGGAGCGCCGGGTACCCGCTGGCGCCGCATCGAGGGCAGGTCTCCGTCATGAGGGCCATGGCGGCGCCGCAGACGCCGCAGGCCGGGTGATCCGGGTCCGACCGGAGGTCCTTGGCCTCAGGGAGCACCGCTCCACACTTGCAGCGCACGGCAAAGGCATCGAGCTCGGTGCCACAGGTCGGGCAATGTCGCGCCATGCATCCTCCAGACCTACCGGTTGCGCCGGTGCTGGGCGCAGGTATCCTACATCGGGGCCGGCAACCACGTGGAGCCCCCGCCCTTCTTCGGGCTCCTCCATACGGACGACTTGATGAACATCAAACGCACCATGGCGCTCCGGATGGTCGCCCACGGCGCCTGGAACACGCTCCGGAAGCGCCCGTTGTCGGTGTCGTTCGAGGTCACCCATTCCTGCACCGCCAATTGCTGGCACTGCAACTGGGGCGGACCCATCAAGGAGACCCGTCTCGGGCCCGAGGGCTACGCGGCCATCTGCCGGGAGCTCGACCCGGTCGTCTCGCACATCTCCGGTGGCGAGCCCCTCGCCCGGGGCGACGTCGATGACATCATCCGGGCGATGGCGCGACCGGGTCGGCTTCCGCTCATGGTGGTCGTGACCAACGCCTCGCAGCTCACCCCCGAGCGGTTTCTTCGGCTCCGGGCCGCCGGAATGGACCAGCTCTCCATCTCGATCGACTTCCCCGACCACCGCCACAGCGAGTTCCGGCGGATTCCCGGTCTGTTCGACCGCATGGCTCGCGTGATCCCCGAGTGCGCCCGCCTCGCGGACGAGGGTGGCGTGGTGCTCAACTGCTGCGTCACGTCGTGGAACTTTCGTGCGGCACCGGACATCGTGCGCCTGGCCGAGCAGTGGGGGGTCAGCGTCAACTTCTCGGCCTACACGCCGCTCCGCACCGACGACGCCAGCGGGCTGGTGCACGACGAGAGCATACGCCGGGAGCTGCGCGCTGTGTTCGAGGAGCTCGTGGCGCTCAAGCGTGCGGGGAAGCCGGTGTACACGGCGGAGCGGCTGCTGTGGCGGTTCTGCGACTTCCTCTGCGGCGTCGAGGTCCCCAACTGTCAGGCCGGCTACAAGTTTCTCGTGATCCATCCCGACGGCCGGCTGACGCCCTGCGCCATGGTAATGGCCTACTACGACGACTACGGGACCATGCAGCGCGAGTTCTCCTGCGGCAACACCTGCACTCGCTGCTACATCAGCACCCGCGCCGCCACCGAGAAGACCCCGCGCGAGTTCATTGCCGACAACGTCGCCATTCTCAACCGGGCGCTGCCGTGGAACTGGGAGCGGGCTCGGGGCGTGTAGCCCCGGGACCTGAAGCCCGCCGCGGGTGCCACGCAATCGCCAGGAGCAGGCTTCCCACCAGCACCGCCGCCAGCACCACGGTCGGCACCCGGAGCACCGAGCCCAGCCACGCATAGATCAGGATGCGCGGGAACCGGCCCAGCGCCGTGGCCGCCATGAACCTTCCCACCGGATAGCGGTCGAGGATCGCGAGGCAGCGCGCGACCCAGAACGGAAGCGGCGTGAAGGCGAACACGATCGTGGTGGTGAACGGCGCCCGCGTGAAGCGATTCATGCCCCACCGCACCCACCGGTTTCTCCCGACGCCGGCCAGCTGCTCGCGGCTCAGCGCCCAGGCGTACAGCTGCCAGTTGAGATATTCGGTGAACATGTACGCGCCGAGCCCCACCGCGGCCACCGACAGCGGATGCTCGTATTTCGCCGCCTCCATGATCAGCGGCTCGAACGCCGCGGGAATCAGCGGGCTGAGTGGCCCGTTGGCCGGGAGCGCCATCACGGCGAACCAGATCAGCACCGCTGAGCCGGGCACCAGCAGGACCAGCGCGATGCCGGCGAGCCCCGCCGCGCCGGTAGCGCGGAGGATCAGGTCCCAGCGGCGGTCGCCCAGCGGGCGAAACAGGATGTTCCGGCTCACACGGCGGCCAGCACCCGGCACTCGGCGCCGGCGAGCTGCCGCCGGCCGCCCAGGGCTCCGATTTCGAGCAGGAGCGACCACCCCACGAGGTGCCCCCCGAGCGAGCGGGCGAGCCGGCCCGCGGCACTGGCCGTGCCGCCCGTGGCGAGCACGTCGTCCACCACGAGCACCCGTGCCCCGGGCGGCAACGCGTCGCGGTGGGCCTCGAGTGCGTCGGTGCCGTACTCCAGCTCGTAGGACTCACGCACGCACTCCCAGGGCAGCTTGCCCGGCTTTCTCGCCGGGATGAACCCCGCCCCCAGCTCCGTGGCTACCGCGCCCCCGAGGATGAACCCACGGGCCTCGATGCCGACCACGTGGGTAACGCCGGCACTGGCAAACGGCGAGGCCATCGCCTCGACCACGCGCCGGAAGAGCGGCCCGTCCTGCAGCACCGGTGTGATGTCCTGGAACAGGATGCCCGGCTTGGGATAGTCGGGAATGGAACGCAGCGTCTTCAACACCGTCCCGGCGAGGCCGTCGGTCATCGGCAGCATCCTGGTCAGCGGATCACGAAACGTGACGAGGGCGGTGCCGCCGGCTCGTCGCTTATGGTGACATCGTCCACGCTGGCATGACCCGGACCGGCCCGGAGCGCCGCTGCCAGCCGGTCCTGCGCGCCGGCGTCTCCGGTCGCCACCACCTCCACTCTGCCGTCGGGCAGATTCCGCGCAAAGCCGGTGAGCCCGTTCCGTTCTGCGTGCCGGAGCACGAACCACCGGAACCCCACGCCCTGCACCCGGCCGGACACGAGGTAGCGCCGGGTCACGCCCCGGCCCGGCGGCGCGCCTTCAGATACTCGAGCATGATGGGGAGCACCGAGAGCAGGATGATCACCAGGATCACGTAGGTGAAATTCTGCCGCACCGCCGGAAGGTTGCCGAAGAAGTACCCCGCGAGCACGAACAGCGCGACCCATAGGATGCCGCCCACCACATTGTACATCAGGAACCGGGGGTAGTTCATGGCGCCGACTCCGGCCACGAACGGTGCGAACGTGCGGATGATCGGCACGAAGCGGGCGAGGATGATCGTCTTGCCGCCGTGCTTCTCGTAGAAGGCGTGGGTGCGCTCGAGGTACTCCCGCTTGAGCCAGCGGACCTCGCCGGTGAACGCGCGCGGGCCGACGAACGCGCCGACCCAGTAGTTCACCGTGTCGCCGAGGATCGCGGCCGCGCTCAGGAGCAGGATGAGGAGCACGGGATCCAGCGACCCGACCGCCGCGAACGTGCCGGCCGCGAACAGAAGCGAGTCGCCCGGCAGAAAGGGCGTCACCACCAGGCCGGTTTCGCAGAAGACGATGAGAAACAGGATGAGGTTGGTCCAGACGCCGTACCGCGCGAGGATCTCCGCGAGGTGCTGGTCCAGATGCAGGAAGAAGTCGACGGCCTGCCTGATGAGTTCCATGGAGTTCCCGTTTGGCGGAGCCGAAGAGCAGAGGAGCGGAAGAGCCGAGGTGCTCGTCGCTAGGGCTGCTCTTCTGCTCTTCGGTTCCTCTGCTCTTCCGGTTCGAAGCCATGCTCCCCCACCAGCGGGACGAAGCGCACATCGGCCAGCGTGCTTGCCCGGAGCCCGCCCGGCTCCCGGCGGATCAGCGTGAGCGTCTGGGTGTCCCGGTCGCCGAGCGGGATGACCATCCGCCCCCCTTCGGCGAGCTGTTCGACCAGCGGGCCGGGCACCTCGGGCGACGCGGCCGACACCAGGATGGCGTCGTATGGCGCGAACGGCCGCCAGCCGAGCGTGCCGTCGCCCACGAGCACCGTCACGTTGCGGATGCCGGCCGCGTCGAGCGCCGAGCGGGCGCTCTGCGCCAGGGCCGGCACCCGCTCCACGCTGAAGACGGCCTCCGTCAAGAGCGAGAGGAGCGCCGTCTGATAGCCCGAGCCGGTGCCGATCTCGAGCACGCGCTCCCGGCCGGACAGGCCGATCGCCTCCAGGTAGCGGGCCTGCACCCAGGGCTGCGAGATCGTCTGCCCGCTCCCGATCGGGAGCGCCGCGTCGTCGTAGGCCCGATGCCGGAGGCTCTCCGGCACGAACAGGTGACGCGGCACCTGGGCGATCGCGCGGAGCACGCCGAGATCGCGGATGCCCTTCCCGCGGAGCGTCTCGACGAGCCGGGCGCGATAGCCTCCGTAGCTGTCGCCTACGCCTCCAGACACCATCCGCGCACGGTCTCCAGCAGCGAATAGTTGGTGAGGTCGATGTGCAGCGGCGTCACCGCGATGAATCCCTGCGCCACCGCCTGGTGGTCGGAATCCTCGCCGCCGGTCCAGGTGATCGTCCCCCCGCCGATCCAGAAGATCTCGCGCCCCCATGGGTCCTTCATCCGGGTGAGCGACTCGGAGAAGAAGCGGCTGCCGAGCCGGGTCACGCGCACGCCCTTGATCTCGTCGGCCGGAACGGGCGGGAGGTTGATGTTCAGCAGGGTGTGCCGTGGGAAGTCGCCGCTCGACGTGATCCGGCGTACCAGGCCGGCCAGCCGCTCCCGGTAGGTCAGCATGGTCTCGACCTGTGCCCCGCTGAACGAGATGGCGATGCCGGGGATGCCGAGCATCACCGCCTCCATCGCGGCCGCCACGGTGCCCGAGTAGAGCACGTCCTCGCCCATGTTCGGCCCCTGGTTGACGCCGGAGAAGACGAAGTCCGGTGGCTCGGGCATCAGCGCCTCCACGGCTAGCATGACGCAGTCGGTCGGGGTGCCATCCACCTGGAACGCGCCGTCCGGGCGGCGCGTGGCCCGGAGCGGATGGTGCAGCGTCAGGGAGTGGGAGGTGCCGCTCTGTTCACGGTCGGGAGCGACGACGGTGACCTGTCCGACCTCGCGGCAGGCGTCGGCGAGGAGCCCGAGTCCCGGGGCGAGGACGCCGTCGTCGTTGGAAACCAGGATCTGCATAGCGCGGAAGATAGCGGCGGCAGCCGAACCCCTACGCCTCCCGCCCTCTCCCGCCCGTGCCCGTCCGCTCCCGCCCCTCGAGAATGGCCTCGAGCCGGACCAGCTCCTCCGCCACCTCCTGGAGGATCTGTGCTTCGAGCGCGGCGCGCGCGGCCGGCTTGAGCTCCCCGCTCCGCCGGTACTGATCGATGCGCTGCCGTGCGCCCTCGATGGTGTACTTCTCGGTGTACAGCAGGTGCTTCACCAGCATGATCAGCTCGACCTCGCGCGCCTTGTACACCCGGTTCCCCGAGCGGTTCTTCGCCGGATTGAGGAACCGGAACTGGCTCTCCCAGTAGCGGAGCACGTGGGGCTTGAGATCGGTGAGCCCGCACACTTCGCCGATCGAGTAGAACTCCTGGATCGGTCGCGCCGACGTTGTGGTCATCTCCATAGCTCCGGCTTGAGCTCGCGGCCCATCAGCTCGGCCACCCCGTCGCGGGCCGGCCGGCCGTCGAACAGCACCTCGCACACCTTCGTGGTGATCGGCAGCTCCACGCCCGCGCGCGCCGCGAGCGCGGCGCCCGCACGCGAGGCGTTGGCTCCCTCGGCCACGCTCCGGTGCGCGGCGCGGTACGCCTCGAACGACTGGCCCTGCGCGAGCGCTACTCCGAGCGCCCGGTTCCGGCTGAGCTGGCCGCACGCGGTGAGAATGAGGTCGCCCATACCGGCGAGGCCGGCGAAGGTGAGCGGATCGGCGCCCATCGCGACGCCGAGCCGGCTGATCTCCGCCAGCCCGCGGGTGAGCAGCGCCGCGCGGGGGTTGTGGCCGAGTCCCAGCCCCTCGAGGATGCCCGCGGCGATCGCGATCACGTTCTTGAGCGCCCCGGCCAGCTCCACGCCCACCACGTCCGCGTGCGAGTACACCCGGAACGCGGGCGTCGCGAACACCCGTTGCGCGTCGAGCGCGTCGGCCGGATCGGCGGCAGCGGCCACCACGGCAGTGGGTTGTTCCTCGCAGACCTCCTGCGCGAAGCTGGGCCCGCTGAGCACCGCGACGCGGGCGCCGGGCAGCGCCTCGCCGAGCACCGTGGACATGCGTTCGAGCGTGTCCAGCTCGAATCCCTTCGTGACACTGACCACCAGCGTGCCGTCCGGCACGCAGCCCCGCACCCGTCCGACGACCGCGCGCACCGCATGACTCGGTGCAGCCGAGACCAGCACCGCCGCTCCGGCAACGGCGTCCCGCGCATCGGCATGCGCGCGGACGCGCTCGTTCAGCACGACGCCGGGCAGAAACACCGCGTTCTCGCGCGCCCGGTTGACCGACTCCACGACCTCGGCCTCGTAGGCCCAGAGCCGCACGTCGTTGCCCTTCCGCGCGAGCAGATCGGCGAGCGTCGTTCCCCAGCTCCCGGCGCCGAGCACCGCGACTCGGTCGGTCACGCCACCTCCCGCCCGCTTCCGCCGGCTCCCGCCCGCTCCCGCCCCTTGCCGAACCGACTTTCAGTTCCGCGCACCAGCCGCTGGAGGTTGGAGCGGTGCTTCCAGACGATGAAGGCCGCCAACCCGATGTAGGCGACGAGCATGCCGCCGCGCGCATCGTGCAGCAGCCAGGCCGCGAGCGGGAAGAGCGCGGCGCCGATCACGCTCGCCAACGACACGTAGCCGGTGAGCCAGACCAGCAGTCCCCACACCACGGTGACGGCAAGCAGCGCCCAGGGCGCCAGCGCCAGCACCACGCCCCCCGCGGTCGCCACGCCCTTGCCGCCCTTGAAGCCGACGAACACCGAGAACACGTGTCCCGCGACCGCGGCCAGTCCACAGAGGAGCGGAAAGAGCGGGATCCCCGGCGCGTGGGGCCCGAACAACCACACCGGCAACGCGCCCTTGAGCATGTCCACCAGTCCGACCGGAATCGCGAACCTCCAGCCCAGCACCCGATAGACGTTGGTGGCGCCGAGATTGCGGCTGCCGTGCTCGCGAAGATCGATGCCGCGGAAGAGTCGCGCCGCGAGCCAGCTCGTCGGAAACGCGCCCATCAGGTAGGAGACGACCAGCCAGCCGATCGCGCCGGTCATCGCGGCCGCGACCCCCGCCGGGTGAGCTTGAGGCGCAGCGGAGAGCCGGTGAACGGCCAGGCACTCCGGAAGCCGTGCACGAGGTAGCGTTGATACGACTCAGGCACGTCCTCGGGCCGGTTCGTCACGATGGCGAACGTCGGGGGCGCCGTGCCGATCTGCGAACCGTACAGCAGCTTGACCGCTTCACCCGGCTGCTGCGGCGGCGCGGTGCGCTCCACCAGGCTCTCCAGAACCCGGTTCACCTCGGCCGTGGGCACCCGGGCCCGGCGCTGCTCGGCCACCTCGACGATAAGCTCGAGGAGCTTCCGCACCCGCTGCCCGGTGAGCGCCGAGACATACAGGAACGGCACGTAGCGCAGGAACGGCACGCGCTCGGTGATCTGTTCCTGTCCCCGATGCGCGGTGTTGGCATCCTTGCCCTCGATCAGGTCCCACTTGTTCACGACCACGATCAGCCCGCGCCCGCGGTCCCACGCGTCGCTCGCGATTCGCAGGTCCTGCGTGTGCAGTCCCACCGAAGCGTCCACCACCAGCACACACACATCGGCGCGCTCGACCGCCCGCTCGGTGCGGAGCGTCGAATAGAACTCGATATCATCTTCTACTTTAGATCGCTTGCGTAACCCGGCGGTATCAATAAAGTTGAGGCTCTCCCCGTCGAAGCGCAAGACCGAGTCGATCGCATCGCGCGTGGTCCCGGCCTCGGGCGCGACCAGGTGCCGTTCCTCGCCGAGCAGCCGATTCACCAGCGACGACTTGCCGACATTGGGGCGACCCAGCACCGCGACGCTGATCGTGTCGCCGTCCTCGCCGGCCTGGCGGGGCGGCAGCTTCGCGACGACGGCGTCGAGCAGATCACCGCTTCCCTTCCCCACTGCCGCCGATACGCCCAGCGGGTCGCCGAAGCCAAGCTGGTAGAAATCGTATTGCGCAGTACTCCGCTCGAGGTCGTCCAGCTTGTTCACCGCGAGCAGGACGGGCCGGTCGGCGCGGCGGAGCCGCTCCGCGATCGCGCGGTCCACCGGCGTCAACCCCGCCGGTCCGTCCACGAGGAACAGCACGAGGTCCGACTCGGCCAGCGCGAACTCCACCTGGCGGCGGATCGCCTTGTCCATCGGTTCGTGGGATTCTGGTACCAACCCGCCGGTGTCCACGATCCAGAATCGCCGCCCGTTCCACTCCGCGTCGCCGAAGTGCCGGTCGCGGGTGGTGCCGGCATGCTCCGACACGATGGCGCGGCGCCCACCGAGAATCCGGTTGAACAGCGTGGACTTGCCCACGTTCGGCCGCCCCACGATCGCCACGGTCGGCTTGCTCATGCCGCGAGCGGCTCCCCGAGCGCGTCGGCGAAGTCCTTCGACAGGCGGATCTCGACGGGGACCGAACGGGCGAGCTCTTCCACATCGAGGTTGTCGATGAAGAGGCCGTCGTCGTTCACCGCTTCGCCCGGAAGCAGGGCCAGGTCGAGATCCGCGCGCCCGGCGAGCGCGCCGGCGAGGGCGGCGCCCGGCAGCAGGCCCGCCGTCGTGACCCGCGCGCCGAACAAGGTGTTCTCCACCGGGATCAGTTCGAGCCTGGCACCGGTCGCCTCCGCCAGCAGGGCGAGCACGCCCGGCATCAGCCGCGCCATCGCGGCGCCGGTCACCACGCCGATGCGCCGCCCTTCCCAGCCGCACAGCGCGTGCGCTTCATCGTGGATGCGCCGCTGGAGCCAGCGTACCGAGCCAACGCCGTTCTCCACCTGATCGAAGGTGTCGTACACCTCCGCGGGAGGCAGCTCGACGTCGGCGCGCAGGTACAGCTCGTCGGCGCCGAACACCCAGTGGTGCCCGCGCTGCCGCACGGCCACGGCGGCGCGCTCCTCCAGCAGGGTGATCGCCGAGCGGCATTCGTCGAGCGTAGGCTCGCGTACCTTGTGATGACCGCTGTACTCGGTCAGCCCGACCGGGACCACCGAGCAGCTCAGCACGGCGCCGCCGAGCGCGTAGAGGTCCGCGAGCGAGCGGCGCAACACGTCGCCGTCGTTCACGCCCGGCTGCATCACGATCTGAGCGTGGAACTGGATACCCTGCTCCGCGAACGCGTGGAGCTGCGGGATCACGTCGGGCGCCAGCGGATTCCGCAGCAGCCAGCGCCGGATCACCGGATCGGTGGCGTGGACCGAGACGTAGAGCGGCGAGAGCCGGTAGGCGATGATGCGCTCGACGTCATAGGGCTTGAGGTTGGTCAGCGTCGCGAAGTTGCCGTAGCGGAACGAGAGGCGGTAGTCGTCGTCGCGGATGTAGAGCGCTTCACGGAGCCCGGTGGGGTTGCCCTCGACGAAGCAGAAGTCGCAGCGGTTGGCGCAGCGACGGATGCGGGGCGGTTCGAGTGACAGGCCCATCGACTCGCCCAGGGGCCGCTCGATCTCGAACTCGATCTCCTCTCCGTCCGGGTGGCGGACGTGCAGGAGGAACTCCTCGTCGGCGGTGAGGAACTCCCAGTCGAGGAAATCGTCGAGCTCCCGGCCGTTGACGCTCAGCAGCTCGGTGCCGGGCCGCAGCCCCAACTCCGCGGCGATCGAAAGGGGCTCGACCGACGTCACCTTGATCATGGGTGGCCAAGATGGCGACGTGGCACCCTAAATGCAAGCGCCACCGAAGCTTTGGGCGGCACCCTTCAGGTAGAATCGACACGCCGCACCCCCCGCGCCGGCTTCCACGCGTCAGAGGCCGCGGGCGCCCTTTCCTCCCGCCCTCTCCCGTCTTCGTCCGTGCCTTGGTCCCCCCGGTTCAACTGGTTTCGAGGTGCCGCAAACGAGCAGGCGATGCGGCTTGCCCGCAAACGCCGAGCCCCC
Source organism: Gemmatimonadales bacterium (assembly GCA_050733355.1). Lineage (GTDB taxonomy): Bacteria > Gemmatimonadota > Gemmatimonadetes > Gemmatimonadales > GWC2-71-9 > DASQPE01. The sequence goes on from JBOHSY010000484.1 coordinate 17,690, forward strand.
TGCACCAGACATTGGTTCAGGGGGCTGGACGTTTCCGGCCGTCACACTTGTGCTGATTCCGTCGGAGAGCGGGAGACGGGGATCGAACCCGCGACATTCAGCTTGGGAAGCTGACGCTCTACCAACTGAGCTACTCCCGCAGCGACTTCCAGCGCGCGCGAAATATGCCCGCCATCCCGAACCACTTCAAGGCCGGTCGCTCAGGCTCGGGCCGTAGCCTCGAGGAAGCTCCTGAGGTCCGGCTCGCTGATCAGCGGCTCGCCGGGCGCCACGTTGTCCAGCCGCCCCGCCTTCATCCAGCGCTCGAGCTGGCCCACGAGGTCGTACAGGTGGTCGAACGAGTCCACGATGAAGTACAGCGGCTGGTAGTGGTGGATCTCGAAATACTGGTTGATCACCCATTCGAGCTGAATCGGGTACCGCTGCGCCGCGGGCGAATCGATCGAGTACGCCAGCTCGCCGAACGAGCTCAGCAGCCCGCTGCCATACGCCTTGAGCCCATCGGTGCCGCGCATGAGCCCGAACTCGACGGTGAACCAGAAGAACCGCGCCATCGCCTTGATGATGCTGGTCGCGCTCCGGATCCGTTGGTCTTCATCGGCGATGGCCGTGGTGAGCTCCGCGGCCGTGTGGGCGCAGTCGCCGAACCGCACAAGCGTATCCGCGAAGGCACGGTCGGTGTGCATCGGTACGTGCCCGGCGATGTCGTGGAAGATGTCCGGCTCGGGCAGGTAGTCGAGCGTGCGGCCGTCGCGGATCGTGATGGTGGTGGGAAACTCGCGGTTCCGCAGACAGTCGAAGAAGAGAAACGATGGGATGTACCCGCTCACCGGCTTGGCCTTGAAGCCGGTGAGCGGGCTCAGGAATCGATTCACGTCGTCCAGCCTGGGCACGCGGTCCGGATCGAGGCACAGGTTGTCGATGCCCTGGAGGAACCGCGGATTGGCGTACTGGCGCCAGCGCGGCACCATCCGGTGATACAGGTGGCGCCAGGCGTCGTGGTTGTCATCGCTGTAGAGCTCGTACGGCTGCGAGATGTACAGCCGCCCCTCGCGCTGGGCCTGCTCGATGAAGGGCGCCTGAGTAGTCGTGAGCCCCGCGCCGCCGCCCGTCTCGGTTCCGACTCCGGACATGTCTCGCTCCTCGGCTACGACCGGACCCTGTAGCGCCAGCCGCTGATTCCGTTGGCCTGTGCCGCCACCCTCACTTCGTGCGTCGCCTCCGGCTGAAGCGCGGGCACGGTGACCTCCTGCGTGGCGAGGACCGTGTCGCCGCTGCCGAGCAGCTCGAATACCAGCGCGGTCGGCTTGGCGGGAATCGCCGCTCCGCTCGCATTCTTCGCATCGCGGCCGGTCGCGACCAGCGTGAGCTCCACCTCCGTCGGGCTGAGCTTGACGCCTCGCGTCTCCAGCTTCACCGGCATGGCCAGCCGGTGCCCGGTGGTCTCGATCTGCTTGTCGGGCTGCTTCGACGCGCGGTAGCCCTCGAACAGGAGTTGCTGGCCGATGTCGTTGAGCGGCTCCACGGCGACCAGCTTCGACGCCGACTCGACCAGCTTGGCGGTGTCCTTGGCCTTGTAGTACGCAGTCGCCTGGTTCACCAGCGCGTCGTGATTGTAGGGCTGCGCCTCGTACACCTGCCCGAACAGGTCGCCGGCCTCCGTGAACTTGCCGGCGTCGAATGCCGCCACGCCCTGGTGGAACAGCTCGGTGGCCTTGGCGCCCGCGCCCGGCACCTCACCCGGCGGGAGGCCGGCTTCCTTCTCCAGCGCGGCCGCCTTGTCCGCCTGCCCCGCCCCGCGGTACGCGACCGCGAGTGCCTTCGCTCCCTGCACGTCGTTGGGCGCCCAGATGCGATACTGCTCCAGCGTCTTGGCCGCGTCCTCGTATCGCTGCGCGCGGGTCTGCACCAGCCCGAGGTTGTACGTCGCGACGTTCCGGTCCTCGTCCAGCTTGGCCGCAGCGGCCACCTCCGACGCCTTCTGGAGGTACACGATCGCGCTGTCGTTGTCGCCCTGGTTCGCGTAGATCGTTCCGACACCGGCGAGCGCGGTCGGCTTATCGCGATAGATCGAGTTCGCCTGACGGAACAACACCAGCGCGGAGTCGACATTCTTCGCGTTCGCGAAGTCGATGCCGGCGTTCACCAACGGAACCCACGCGGCTTCGCGGAACCGTCCCGTGTCCTCCTTGCAGTCCGGCGCCGCCTTCTCCGCGCGCGCGAATGCGGTGTCCGCACCGACGAGGTCGCCGCCGTAGAGGTAGGCCCGGCCCAGGTAGATCCAGCCGCCGGCTCCGGTGCCCTGCGCGACGGCCTCGCTCGCCTTGCGCTGCGCTTCCGCGAGAGCGCCCTTCCGCTTTGCGGGGTCGGTCTGGGCGATGGCGTTCTTGAGGGCCTTGCCCGCGTCGTTCGCCTTCGCGTCGGCGATCGCCGCGCTGCACGCCGGGGGCAAGAACTGCGTCTGCTTGGCGAGATCCTTCATGACGCGCTCGTTGCCCTGCGCGAGCGCGCTGGTCCATGGCAGCAACGCGGTGGTGACCGCGAGTGTCCGTGTGATACGAGTCACTCTTCTCACTCCTTGAGCGGTGGGTCGCCCCCGTGCCGCGCATCCGCTGCCACGAGGTCGAGCGCACGATTTTGCAAGTCTCTTGCCAGCTCGTGGATCGGCTGGCCAGATCGGCGTGCCGCCGCCGCCACGTCGTCGTATTCCGGCTTGGCGCGCGGTCCGCCCGGACCGTCGAGCACCTTTACCCGTACGCTCCCGCCGGCGACGTCGAGCCGGAGCTCGCGGCGCGGCAAGGTGGTGCGCTCGGCGAGCAGGCGGCGGACACCCGCCGTCGTGCTGTTGCGGAAGAAGGCTTCGGTCACCCGCTCGGTGTCCGCCGGCGAGGTCAGCGCCTCGATCCGGAAGCCGGTTCGACCCTTCTTCATCTGGGTCGCCCAGACCTGCACGTCCACCGCGCCGGCGGCGAAGAGCGCCTCGCGCAACGGATCGAGAAACTCGGGACTCAGGTCGTCCAGGTCGGTGGACAGGAGCACGATCTGGCCGGCCTCCCGCACCGGCTCCGCCAGAATGAGCCGGAGCGCGTTGGGGTACTCTGCCGGGTTACGTCCGCCCGCGCCCCAGCTGCCCGCCGAGACGGCTCGCCACCGGTCCGGCGGCGGCCCGGACGAGAGCACCCGGAGCAGGACCGCGCCGGTGGGCGTGGTAGCCTCACCCGACACCGGGCCGTTGGGCGCAAGCTCGACGCCCTCGAGCAGCAGCGCGGTAGCGGGCGCCGGGACCGGGATGACGCCATGTGCCGCCCGAACCCATCCGCTTCCGACGGCAACGGGGCGGTGGTAGATCTCCCGGATCCCGAGCTGCTCGAATCCCTCGATGGCCGCCACGACATCCACCAGCGCGTCCATGGCGCCCACCTCGTGCAAGGCGACGTCGTCGGGCGCCACCCCATGTACGCGGCCCTCCGCCTCCGCCAGCAGCCGGAACGCCTGGACGGCACGCTCCCGCACCCACGCGGACAGCGGCGCCCGCTCCACGAGCCCGATCAGCTCCCCGACGGGACGGTGCGTGTGCGAGTGGGAGTGTGCGTGCGGGTGCAGGTGGGGTGCGGCGGAATCCTGCGGGTGGGGGTGAGCGTGGGCTTCCGCGGGAGGCTCCATCTCCCCCCCCGGAAGTCGGATGGTCACCTTGAGCGCCCGGATGCCGCACCGATCGACCGGCTGGACCTCCACCCCAACCTCAGGCACACCAAGGCGCTCCGGAACGCCGCGGAGCCACGCCTCCGGGGCGCCCGCCGCAACCAGCGCGCCCAGAAGCATGTCACCGCTCAAACCGGCGACCGGGTCCAGGATGGCGAAACGGGGCTCCGACATCGCCTGGAAATATAGCCCGGTACCGGACAGCTATCGGTACAGCCACCCTCCGCCGGTGTTGAACGCGACGATCACCTCGTCGCGACGAATGGCACCCCGGGCCCTCAGGTCGGCGACCGCGGCGAGCGTCGCGCCGCCCTCCGGGCAGAAGTCGATCCCCTCGCGCGCGGCGCGCTCGGCATAGTGTGCCAGCCGGTCGTCGCTGACTGCCACGGCGCCGCCGCGCGTCTCGCGGATCGCGCGCAGCATCAGGCTGCCGCCCAGCGGATTCGGAACCCGGAGGCCGCTGGCGGCCGTCCGCGGGTCCGTCCACGCTTCGCACCGGTCCGCCCCTCGCTCCACCGCGCGGACGACGGGCGCGCACCCCGCCGACTGAACGGCGTAGAGCCTGGGCAGCCTGCCGCGCGCCCACCCCGCCGCGAGCAGCTCGCGGAACGCCAGCCACACCGCGATCAGTCCGGTGCCGCCCCCCGCCGGATAGACGACGGCATCGGGCAGCACCCACCCGAGCTGCTCCGCGATCTCATAGCCGAGCGTCTTCTTGCCCTCGATCCGGTAAGGCTCGCGGAGCGTCGAGAGCAGCATCGCGCCGGTGCGCTCGGCGTACCCGGCGGCGAGCCGCCCGCAGTCACCGATATGTCCATCCACCAGCTCGAGGTCCCCTCCGTACGCCCGGATCTGCGCGAGGATGGTGGCCGGGGTCGAGATCGGGGCGAACACCCTGACGGAGCGACCCGCGCGCGCGGCGTAAGCCGCCGCCGCGACGCCCGCGTTCCCGGCGGTGGGAAGGGCGAACGCGGAGGCCCCCGCGGCCGCCGCCCGCGTCACGGCCAGCATCAGGCCGCGCGCCTTGAAGGAGCCGGTCGGGTTCGGCGCTTCGTCCTTCACCCAGAGCGCATCGACCTGGAGCTCGTCCGCCAGCCGCCCGAGGCGGACCAGGGGCGTACCGCCCTCTCCCAGCGACGCGGTCGCTTCTCCGTCGCGGAGCGGAAGAAACCGGCCGTAGCGGAGCATGTCGCTCCGCTGGGGGAGGCAATCCCGAGCGGCCAGTGGGTGGTGGCGCTCCCGATACTCGACCAGCCAGGGCTGGCTGCAGGCACCGCAGACGGTCGGCAACCCCCCGGCCGCCGCCGTGGCGCCGCAGGCCGAGCAGCGGAGAGTCCAGTCCACGACGCCCGTCGAGGCCAGGCTCGCCGCGCCGCTAGCCGCCACGCTGCTGCAAGTGCTGGAGCACTCGCTCGGCGAGACCGACCGAGACGCCGGGCACCGCGGCAAGCTCGGCGACCGTTGCCGACTTGACCCCCGCCAGGCTCCCGAAGCGCTCGAGCAGGAGCCGGCGCCGGTGCCGGCCGACGCCCGGAATGTTGAGCAGTTCTGAGGTGATCGTCCGCTCGCGCCGCCGCTGACGGTTGTACGCCAACCCGAATCGGTGAGCCTCGTCGCGCGCGCGCTGGAGCAGCCGCAGCGACGGGCTCCGCCGCGAGAGCCGGAGGGGCTCCGATCGCTCCGGCAGGAAGACCTCCTCGTCCCGTTTGGCGAGGCTCGCCATCGCAAGCGCGCCGAGGCCGAGCGTACGGGCCGCGTCCAGCGCCGCACCCAGCTGGCCTTTGCCGCCGTCGATCACCATGAGATCAGGCATCGGGAGCGATTCGTCCCGCCGGCGCGCGAGGTACCGGGTGACCACCTCGTGGATGGCGGCGAAATCGTCCTGCTGCGCCAGGCCCTTCAGCTTGAACTTGCGGTACTCGCTCTTCTTCGGCCGCCCGCCCTCGAACCACACCAGCGAGCCCACGATGTCGCGCCCCTGGTTGTGCGAAATGTCCACGCACACGAGGCTGCGTGGCACCTGGCTCAGGCCCAGGTCGCGGCCTAGCGCGTAGACCGGATCCTCGGCCCGTTCCTCCGTTTCGAACGACTCGATGCGGAGGCTCTCGAGCAGGTGTCGCGCGTTCTCGTCCGCGAGATCGCGCCAGCGCGCGGCGGTGCCCCGCTGGGGCACGGTCCATTCGGCGTCCGGCAGGATCGCGCCGAGCGTGTCGATCTCCCCGGGCGGGAACGGCAGCACCACGCGCCGCACCCGCGATTCCGCGGGCACGTAGTAGCGCACCAGGAATGCGCCCAGGATGGCGTCGTCGGCTTCCTCCTCGACGCCCTCGAGAAAGCGGTGGTCCCGCGCCACCACGCGCCCCTCGCGGACCCGGAGCAGCACGCCTACCGCGTCGTCGCCGTCGCGCGCGTAGCCCACCACATCGGCGTCGCCGGTGCCGATCGTCTCGACCCGCGCCGGTTCCTCCATCCGCTCCAGCCAGCGAAGCGCGTCCCGGAGCTGCGCCGCGCGCTCGTAGTCCTGGCTGGTGCTGGCCTCGCCCATCGCCTCGCGCACCCGCTGCCGCACGTCCTGCGTGCGCCCTTCCAGAAACGCGAGCACGTCGTTGACCATGCGCCGATACTCGTCCTCCCCCTGCCACCCGACGCAGGGCGCGCGGCAGCGCCCGATATGGTAGTCGAGACAGGGGCGCTCCCGCCGCTCCCGGGGGAGATCATCGGCACAGCTCCGCACCGTGTACAGCCGACGGATGATCGCCAGGGTCTTCCGGAGCTGCGCGACGTCGGTGTACGGCCCGAAATAGCGCGCACCGGGCAGGTCGCGCCGGCGGGTCACGAGCACGCGGGGGAACGGTTCCGCCACCGTGACCGCGATGGACGGGTAGCTCTTGTCGTCCTTGAGCCGGACGTTGAACCGGGGCCGGTATTCCTTGATCAGGTTGTTCTCGAGCAGGAGCGACTCGGCCTCGCTGCGGACGACGATCGTCTCCACGTCGGCGATCAGGCGCTGCAGCAGGCGGTGCTTCGGGCTCGCGGGCAACTCGTCGGCGAAATAGCTCCGCACCCTGGACCGGAGCCGTTTCGCCTTGCCGACGTACAGCACGTCTCCCTGCCCGTCCTTCCACAGGTATACGCCGGGACCGTCGGGCAGGGTTTCGAGCTTGCGGGCGAGCGCCTCGCCGGTGGGGGCCGTCATCTCGTGAGGAAAATTACACCTGTCGCCGGGCGGAGACCGGCACCTGCCCATTCCCAGTCGGCTCCTCGTCAAGAGAGCCGCAGTGCTCGGCGGGCTCGGTCCACGCCGAGCGCGGCAGCGACGGCGAAATACCCCAACCCATACACCGCCACGACGACGACCGCGGCCGCCGCGGGATGGAGGTGGCGCAGCCACAGCCATACGGCCACAGCCGCCGCCGCGGCCAGAACGGCGGCGGCCCAGCACCGGACGCCGAAGGCGACGTCGAGCCCCGTAGGGCCGATCCGCTGCTCCAGTGCGTGCCGGAGCAGCACGAGCTCCACCCACCCGGCGAGGCTCGCCGCCACGGTGAGGCCCGCCGCGCCCCACCGTGCCTCGAGACCAAGGACCTCCGGCAGGAGCAGCGCGCCGGCGGTGCCGAGGACGGTGCCCAGCGCCACCCGCGCGGCGGCGAAACGGAACGGCGTTCGCGTGTCCTGCAGCGCGTAGAACGCCGACGAGTAGAGCCGCGCCATCGTGGCCGCCAGGAGCCCCACGGCGGAGCCCGCCAGAATGCCCCAGACGTAGTAGCTGTCGTCGGCGGTGAATTCGCCCGACTGGAAGATCGCGGCGGCGAGCACGTGCCCCAACGCCGCGAACGCGACCGCCGAGGGGATCACGTGGAAGGCGATCCGGCGGAGCCCGCCGTCGAGACGCCGTCGGAGATGCTCGGCCACCATCGCCGGGTCCCCGGTGGCCCCGGCCATGACCGGCAGCTCGGCGGCGGAGACCGCGATGCCGAACAGGCTCACGGGCAGCGTGTAGAGGATCTGCGCATAGCTGAGCGCGGCGAGCGCGCCGCTGGGCAGCAGGCTCGCGAGCACCGCGTCGACGTACGAGCTGACCTGTACGACGCCGCGGCTCACCACCGCGGGCCCGAAGTTGCGCGCTACGGTCCGCACGTGCGCCGAGCCGGCGACGAGCGAGGGCCGGAGCCGCCGGGCGACCACGAGCACCGCCGGCAGCTGGATCACGAACTGGAGCCCGCTGCCGACCACCGATCCCAAGGCGGCGATCTCGGCCAGCCGGAACATGCCGGCGCCGCTCCCGGCGGCCACCAGTGCGGCGATGATGGCGAGATTCCAGATGACGGGAGCGGCGTAGGAGAGGAAGAAGCGGCCGTGGCTGTTCAGGATTCCCAGGCACCACGCGGAGAGCACCAGGAGCCCGGCACCCGGATACAGGATGCGCACCAGCCGGACCGTGAGATCCCGCTTGGCGCCCTCGAAGCCGGGCGTGAGCACGTCCACGAGAATCGGCGCGAGGAGCACGCCCGCGAGCACGAGCACGGATACCACGAGTGCCAGCAGCGCACCGACCGCGCCTGCCGTCCGATCGGCCTCCTCCCGGTCCTCGCGCGCGAGCAACCCCGCATACACCGGGATGAAGGACGCGGAGAGCGCGCCCTCGCCGAACAGGTTCTGAAGCAGGTTGGGGATGCGGAAGGCGGCGGCGAACGCGTCCGCGGCGTCGGAGGTCGCCAGGTAGTGCGCCATCACCCGCGTGCGCACGAGCCCGACCACGCGGCTCAACAGAATGCCCGCGGCCACCCGCGCCGCGGGACGAGCCGGTCGCTCCGGCCGGGCGGTCAGGGCGCGGGCGGCGGTGGAAGGGTGGAGCGCTGCGGAGGCTCGGCCAGGAGCCGCTGCAGGAACTGATTCTCCTCTTCCAGGTTGCGCACGCTGCGGGTGAGATCGTCCACCTCGGACTCGAGCAGCTCGACCTTCTTGGCCAGCTGACCGAGCTCGGGCGGGGTCTGCTCCGGTCCCTCCAGGCGCCGCGCGAGCGCGCGCCCGATCGGTGAATCGATCACGATACCGATGATCGGGATCAGCAGGGCCACGAGCAGGATCAGCGCGATCACGGACATGCGTCGAGTCTATGCCGGCGCCGGAGCGCCCTCAAGGGCTTCCACATACCAGGCGCGGATGGCGCCGAGCAGCCCGCCCAGCAGCGCCGGGCCGTAACGCGCCATGAACGGCGCCAGCGTGAGCAGCCGCTCCTGCGGCTTCCCCTGCGGCCACACGGCGGTTCGGGCCCGCGCCAGCTGCGCCAGCTCGGTCTCCTCCCGCTTCTTCAGGTGTTGCACGAGCTTCTTCTCGACCTCGTGGGTGCCCGCCAGCGCCTGGTGACGGACCCCCTGCACCGGCTTCGCCAGCGTCGGGTCGATCTCGCTCGCACGCCGCGCCACCGCCTCGTAGCTCGCATCGATGGCGGCGCGGAGCGACTCGAGCGCCTCCAGCGCGTCGCCGGGCAGCTGGGACCGCACCAGCCGTGCCTCCAGCGGGCCGGGCGGCTGCATCAGCTCCGGGAGCGTTACACCGAACTTCTCCAGCACCCGCGTCACCCGCGGCTCGACCAGCACCCCCGACCAGCGCGGCAGCGGGCGCTGGCGGGCGACGCCGAGGCGGGCGTAGAGCGGCGGGGTCAGGGCCAGATACCGGAGCTCACCCGGCCCGCCCAGGTAGGCCACGCTCGGGAGCAGCGCGCTCTCGACCACGGGCCGAAGCAGCACGTTCGGCGAGAACCGCTCGGGCTCCCGCTGGCCCAGCGCCTCGAGCTCGCCGAGTGTGTATACGGCCCTTCCCCGGCGGGTCGTGAAGCGGTCGCCCTGGCGCAGCAGCCGGTCGCGCCCGAGGCGGCAGTCCAGCATGACCAGCGTGGCGCCCACGCCGATCGTCATGCCCGAGTCGGTGCCGCCCGCCGCCAGACCCTCCGCCAGCGACGCGAGGTCCTCCTCCAGCTCGCTCGATTGCCGGAGCGCGTCGAGCAGGAGCGGCGCCGCTGCCCGCTTCACTGCCGGGTGCGTGCTGTCGAACACGGCGACGCCGAGCGGCCCGAGCAGCTCGGCGAGGGCGTCGCGGTAGCTGCCCGCGACGGTCGCCTCGGGCCGGAAGTGCCGCGCCAACCAGGCGACTGTGTCGGCCCGGAATTCCGAGGCCGGCAGGTCCCGTTCCAGCGCGGCGAGCGCGTCGACCACGGTGGGGCCCAGCAGTTGCCGGTACATCGGCGTGAGCGGCGCTTCGGGCGGCCTCGGCGGCAGGCTGGCGCCCGCCACCGCTCCGTCCGCAGCGATCCACCACGCGTGGTTCGCCTCGGCGAAGTCGTGGTCGTCGCCGGCCACCCAGAACACCGGCACCACCGGCCGCGACCAGCGCTCCTCCAGGAGCGCCGCGAGCGCGACCGCGGAGAGCGCCTTGTAGACCGTGTAGAGCGGGCCCGTGAACAGCGCGGGTTGCTGCCCGGTGGTGAGGACCAGCGCGCCCGGGGCCCGCAGCCGTTCCACCAGGGCCTCCTGCCCGGGCGGCGCCACGAACGCCGGAAGCAGTTCGAGGTCCACGCCGCCGGGCCGAGGCTCGGGCGGCACGAGCGGAGCCCCGAGCGGGGTGGCCGCGAACTGCACCGTCACGCGGCGCGGCCCACGAGGATCGCCCGTGGCGTGCCGGGCGCGAGCGGCGCGCCGTCGTAGTCGCCGAAGGTACCCTCGACCTCGAGCCCGGCGTCGCGGAACATGTGGGCGAGATCCGCGGGCGAAAGCAGCCGGACCCGCTCGGTGTAGGTCCGGTCGGCCGGCACGCGGATGGTCTTCAGCACGTACCGGCCATCGGGCGACAGCCGGCGCGCGACGTCCCGGGTCGGCGCCTCGGCGGCGGCCACCGCCGCGCGCACCGTGTCCGCGTTCAGGAAGTCGAGCACCAGCCGTCCGCCGGGCGCGAGCGTCCGCGCCACGGCCGCGACGACCGCCGCGTGCTCCGCATCCTGCGCAAAGTACCCGAAACTGGTGAAGAGGTTCACCGCGAGATCGAACGACCGCGGGCGGAACGGGAGGCGGCGCATGTCGCCGCGGACGAGCGGTGCCGCCGTTGACCGGCGGGCGCGCCGGAGCAGCGGCGCGGACAAATCGAGGCCCACACACCACGCGCCCGCAGCGGTGAGCGCGCGGGTGTGCCGCCCGGCGCCAGCGCCGAGATCGAGCACCCGGAGCCCCGCGCGCCAGGGGACGATGCGGCGGACGAGCGCCACCGCCCGCTCCGCGTCGGCGTCATCACGATGGGGGTAGAGCCGGAGGTATTCCTCACCGAACCATTCCTCGAACCATTCAGGCATCGGCGCTATCCGCTATCCGCTATCCGCTATCCGCTATCCGCTGCTTGGCCGGCGCTCGGGATATCGCGCGAGGCACCCGAGCGACCGCGAAACGGCGGATTGCGGACAACGGAAAGCGGATAAGCTAGCTCCCCTTGTGATACGGCGTGCCCCGCAGAATGGTGAACCCGCGATAGAGCTGCTCCAGGGCGACCACCCGTGCGAGCTCGTGCGGCAGAGTTCCGGGCCCCAGGCTCCAGCGCTCGGCCGCCTCGGCCAGCAACCCCGCGGACAGCCCATGCGAGCCGCCGACGGCGAGGACCAGCGGCCGGCCCCGTTCCTGCCAACCGCCGAGCCGGCGCGCGAGTTCCGGACTCGACCACGGGCTCCCGGTTCGCGCGAGCGCCACGATGGTCGCCCCCGCGGGCACCCGCTCCCGGAGCGCGGCGGCCTCGCGCTCGCGCGCCTCATCCGGCGTGCCAGCCTTCGGCTCCCGGAGCTCGACCTCGCCGATCGTCGCGTAACGGCCGAGCCGGCGGATGTATTCGTCGGCGGCGGCACGATAGAACGGCCGGAGCTTGCCCACCGCGAGCAGGACGACCTGCATCGTCGTCAGGCATACATCCCGCGCATCCGGTGTACCGCCGCCACCCGCTCGATCGCCAGCATGTACGCGCCGATGCGCAGGTTGATCCCGTGGCGGCTCGCCATGCCGGCGACTTCGTCGAACGACTGCACCATGATCCGCTCGAGCCGGTGGTTCACCGTCTCCTCGTCCCAGAAGTAGCCGCCCCGGTCCTGGACCCACTCGAAATAGCTCACGGTCACGCCGCCGGCGTTGGCGAGGATGTCCGGGATCACGAAGACGCCGTGCTCCTCGAGGATCCGGTCCGCGCCGGCCGTGGTGGGGCCGTTGGCGCCCTCGCAGATGATGCGCGCCTTGATATTCGCCGCGTTCTGGCTGGTGATCACGTTCTCCATCGCCGCAGGCACCAGCACATCGCAGTCGAGCGTGAGCAGCTCGTGGTTGGTCACCGGCTGGGCCTCGGCGTAGTCCGCACAGAACTTCCGCTGCCGCACGTGCTGGATCACGTCCTGGATCCTGAGTCCCTTCTCGTTGTACACCCCGCCCGACTTGTCGCTCACCGCGACGACCTTCATCCCCTCCGCCTCCATCAGCTCGGCGGCGATCGAGCCCACGTTGCCGAATCCCTGCACCGCCACCCGCGCGCCGTTCACCGGCATCTTGAGCCGCTTCAGCGCTTCGCGGGTCACGAACATGCAGCCCCGGCCCGTCGCTTCCCGGCGGCCGAGCGAGCCGCCCATCGCGACGGGCTTGCCCGTGACCACGGCGGTGACCGTGTGACGCTTGTGCATGGAGTAGGTGTCCATGATCCACGCCATCACCCGCTCGTTGGTGTTCATGTCGGGAGCGGGCACGTCGGAGTCCGGGCCCAGCGTCTCGATGATGGCAGAGGTGTAGCGGCGGGTGATCCGCTCCAGCTCCGCGTTGGACAGCTGGCTGGGATCGCAGACGACGCCGCCCTTCGCTCCGCCGAACGGGATGTTGACCACCGCGCATTTCCAGGTCATCCAGGCCGCGAGCGCCTTCACCTCGTCGAGCGTGACGTTCAGGTCGAACCGGATGCCGCCCTTGGCCGGGCCGCGGGACGTGTTGTACAGCACGCGGTAGCCGGTGTACACCTCGACCTCTCCGCTGTCGCGGAGGAACGGGACGGCGACGATGATCTGCTTTTCCGGGCTGCGGAGCACCTTGTACAACCCCGGGTCGAGGCTGAGGCGCTGGGCCGCGTGATCGAACCGCGACATCATCGCCTCGAACGGATTCTCCTCGGCGAGGAACCGGTCCTTGTCGGGCCGGATGAGGGGGTCGCTCTGAGGAAAAGCGGTCGTCATGAGTTCTCCGGAGGGTCCGGCGTCGGGGTCAGAAACGGTCCGCCGGGGTCACGACCGCGTCGAGCGCGGCCGCGAGCTCGTCCTCGCCGGACTCCCAGCCGAGCTCGAGCACCGCGACGAGCGGCTCGGGCACGCTGTGGGGCCAGCGGTCCCGCAGCTTCACGGCATCCTTCTGGGTGATCACCACGTGGTCGGCGCGGCGCGCGGCATGTGCCAGCCACGCCACGTCCTCGTCGCGGAACCGGGTGCCGTCCTTCCAGGTCGCTACCTGGACGGCCGCGCCGGTGGCCTTGGTCTGCGCCACGAACGCGTCGGGGTCCGCGATCCCGGACGCCGCCACCACCCGCTTGCCCGAGAGGGAGGCTGCCTCCCGGCGCTCCCCGCTCACCAGACCCTCGAGGTGCCGGAGCCCCAGGTGGACGATGGCGACCGGGCCCTGGATCGCGGCGGATAGATCGCCCGCAAGCGCCTCCGCGGCCTCGAGCGGCGCCCGCTTGCGGGTTACCACGGCCGCGCCCGCGCGCCGAAGCGCCGGCCAGCCCTCCCGCCAGGGCCCGGCCGGGAGCGTCCAGCGCACGGCGCGGCTCGTCTCCGCGCTCACGACGGCGACGTTCAGATCGCGATGGACGTCGAGGCGCTGGTACGCGTCGTCGAGCACCAGCACCGCCGCGCCCTGCGCCAGCGCGCGCTCGCCGGCGGCCACCGGGTCGGTGTCGCCCAGCACGATCGCGCCCGGCACCGCGTGCCGGTGTACCAGCACGTCGTCCGCCGCCCCGGGAACGAGAATGGCCGGCGGTATTCCGCCGGCCGCATAGTGAGTGGCGATCCATTCGGCGACGGCCCCTTTGCCGGAGCCGCCGAGCGTCAGATTGCCGACGCTCACGGATGGAAGCGGGAGATCCCGCACCGAAAGCCAGCCGCGCGCGTAGGCCGCCGAGCGAGCCGCCATCCCGCCGCGCCACAAGGCCGCTGCGGGCACCAGCACCGCGCGGGCCAGCCGCGCCTCCAGCCTCCGGCTGGTCCAGAGCCACCGGAGCATCCGGTGCGTGTCACCGCGCCGCGCCACGCTCGCCCTCGCGGTCCACGATCTGCGCCAGCATCTCGCCCTCGGCGACCGTCTTGCCCTCGACGGTGGCCACCCCTTTCATCCGCACGGTGCCGCCGCGCACCTGGAGGACGGTGACCTCCATGCGGAGCTGGTCGCCCGGGCGGACCGGTCGGCGGAACCGCACGCCATCCAGACCCATGAAGTACACCAGCTTCCGCTCCGGCTGCTCCATCGCACCGAGCATGAGGCAGCCGCCGACCTGCGCCATCGCTTCGACGATGAGCACGCCGGGCATGATGGGGTTTCCGGGGAAATGTCCCTGGAAGATCGGCTCGTTGATGGTGACGTTCTTGAGGCCGACCACGCGGCTGGTCCCTTCCACCTCGAGGATCCGGTCTACGAGGAGGAAGGGGTACCGGTGGGGAAGCGCGCGGAGGATCTGCTCGATATCCATAGGCTATCCGCTATCGGCTATCCGCTATCCGCTCAGTCGGGCTGCCGGTGGGCACGTCGCGCGAGGCACCGAGCGATCGTGAAGCGGCGGATAGCGGATAGCCGATAGCGGATAGCAGCCACCCTCACTTCGGGGCTTGAAGCTGCGTGAGCACCCGCTGCGTCAGGTCGAGCGACTTATCGCCGGTCACGATGCCGTTCCCTGGCGCGCTGACATCGAAGATGATCGCGAACCCCCCCGCCGCGCGCATGCCTTCGATCACGCTGTTGATCCGCTGCTGAATGGGCTCGAGCAGCTCGCGCTCCCGCGCCGCCGCGCGCTGCTGGAGCTCCTGGGTGCGCTGCTGCAGCTTCTCCTGCTGCGCCTCGAGGTCCTTCCGCTTGGCCTGACGGGAGGTGGGGCTCAGCGCCACGGACTGCTGGTCGAAGTCCTGCGCGGCCGAATCGAGGCCGGCCTGGAGCTTCTGGACCTCGGTGCGGTAGCCTTCCAGCTCCTTGGCGAACGTGGACTCGGCCTTGGCGTACCCGGGTGTCTGCTTCAGAATCGCCTGGATGTTGACGAATCCGATCTTGGTCGGGGCGGTGCCCTGCTCCGCCGGCGCCGCGGCGGGCGGCGTGGTCCTCGCGGCCGGACGCTGCTGCGCCGCAGCGGGCGCGGCGGCCAGAAGGAGCGCCACCACGAGTCCGGTCCGGGAGCGCAAGACAGCAGGCTTCATGCTCGACTCCGATCGCTAGGGTGCAAACTGCTCAGAAGAAATTGCCCAGCCGGAAATGGAGTTGCCAGCCAGGCGCCGGGGCGCCCAGGAGATCCTTCTTGTCGAACCCGTACCCGATGTCGATTCCGAGGGGGCCGAGCGGCGACACCACGGCCGCGCCCACGCCCGCGCCCCGGAAGAGTCGCGTCGGATCGTACTGCCGCGCGGTGCGATAGACGTTGCCCGCATCCAGAAACGCGTTCAGGTAGAGCGCGCCGCTGATCCGGGCGCCCGCCTCGACCGTGAAGGCTGCATACGACTCGCCGAACGCGTTGACGCTCGCCGTGCCGCCTCCCGCGTTCGGATCGTAGCCGTCGGGGGTGATCGAGAACTCGTCGTAGCCGCGAAGCGGCACGCCGTACTGGACCCCGCCCAGCGAGTAGCGCTCGGTGTAGAACGGCCCCGCGTCGCCGAAGATGAACCCCGACTTGGCGGTGATGCCGAGGACGAACTGCACGCCGGCGCCGAGCTGGCCGCCGCCGCCGAGCGTTCCGAGCGGGGCGTACCACCGCCCCTCGAGATCGAGCTTCCGGTAGTTGCCGGTGCCCCCCAGGATCCCGCCGTTGAGCTCGCCGCCGACGTTCACGTACGTGCCCGCCGTGGGGAACGGCAGCCCGATCCGGGTATCGCGCACCATGCTCATGCCGAGCGTGGACCGGGTGCAGCTCGCGCAGGCGAAGCGCTGCCGGAGATCCGACGAGCCCTCGCTGTACTTGATGCGCTGGAGCCCGTAGCTCGTGAACAACCGGGTGTAGCGCGAGCCGAGGAACGGAAAGCCGATCTGGACCGAGCCGCCCGTCTGACGCCGCCGGCCCAGGTCGCCCACGATGAACCGTTGCCGCGAATCGAACAGCGACAGGGTTCCCGAGACCCGGCTCTCGCGAATGGCCGGGTCGGTATACGACAGCGTGAAGTCGTTGATGTTGGCGCCGAACTGCCATTGGAGGCGTCCGCGCTTGCCCCGGCCGAAGAGATTGGGCTCCTCCAGCCCGAGGAAACCGCCCACGCCGGTGCCCTGCCCCAGCGACGCGCCGAAGTTGATGTTGCCGGTCCGCTTCTCCTCCACCCGGAACACCACGTCCACGTCCACGCCGTTCTCGGCCGGCCGGACGTCGGGCGGCGGCAGCGGTTGCTGGAAGTAGCCGAGGTTGCTGATGTTCTGGTACGACCGGATCAGGAGTTCGCGGTTGAACAGATCGCCCGGGAGCAGTACGATCGCCTCGCGGATCACCCGCTCGTGCGTGATGTCGTTCCCCACGATCTCGATCCTGTTGAGCGTCGCGGGCGACCCCTCGCGGATGGACCACGCGAGATCGAGCAGCGACGTCCCGTCCGCACCCGTGCGGCGGGTCTCGACCGGGTCGATCCGGGCGTAGATGTAGCCGTTGTTTGCGTAGAGATTCGAGATCTGCTCGGTGGCTGCGTCCCACTCCGAGCGGCTGAACGGCTGGCCCGGTTTGAAGGGAAAGAGCGTCCGGAGCTCGTCGGTGGAAAAGCGGCGGTTCCCCTGGATGTCGAAGCTGCCGACGTCGTACTGCTGCCCCTCCTCCACGCTCAGGTGGAGCGTTGCCTTGCCCCGGGCGCTGTCCGGGACCAGCGAGTCCTCGGTGACCTGGAAGTCGATGTAGCCGCGGTCGGCGTACCACCGGGGCAGCCGGTCCCGGATGTCCTCTTCCACCCGGGCCTCGTCGTACTCGCCCTTCCGGAACCACCAGAATCCTTCCGGGCGGGTGGCCATCTGCTTGACCACGTTGCCGTCGGGAAACGCCTCATTGCCCTGCACCACGACCTGGCTCACCGAGACCCGGCGGCCCTCCGCGACGTCGAACACCACCCGCACGCCGCCGCCGTCGGGCTGGTCCAGCGTGACCGCCTTCACCTCGGCAGCGTAATAGCCGTGCTTCTTGTAGAGCGAATCGATCGAGGCGCGGGAGCGCTCGAGCGCGTCCCGGTCGAGCGGGCGGCCGGTGGCGAGCTTCACGCGGTCGCGCACCGTCCCCTCCTCGATCCGATCGAATCCGCGCACCGACCAGCCCTCGAGCAGCGGCCGCTCCCGGACCCGGATGGCGAGCACCAGCCGGCCCCCGACATTCCGCTGCTCCACCGTCACGTCGTCGAACTGACCAGTTCGGAAGAGCGCGGTGATGCCCCGCTGGATGTCGCGGTAATTGATGGGTTGGCCGGTGACGAGCCCGGAGTTGGATTGGATCTGGTTGGCCGGCACCCGCTCGTTCCCCTCCACCACGATGCTGTCCGCGACCGTCGTGGCGGAGGCGGGCTGCTGGCCCTGGACGCGCGGCGCGCCGAGCGCGAGCGCCGCGACGGCGAGGAACAGGCAGCGGGGGAGCATGCGGACCGGGAAGCTGGCAAGGACGCCGCCCGCCCCGAGGCGGACGGCGTCGGCGGGTGTCACGCCTGGGTGCCCTGAAGAGCGCGGAAGACGAGTCGGTCGCCCTCCGCGGCGACGTCCACTTCGATCTCGTCCCCGCGGCCGAAGTCGCCGACGAGGATCCTCTCACTCAGCGGATCCTCGATGTACCGCTGGATCGCGCGCTTGAGCGGCCGGGCCCCGAAGCTCTCGTCGTAGCCCTTCTCGACGAGGAAATCGATCGCCGCCGGTGTGAGCCGCACCTCGTCGCCTACGCGCCGCTGCACGTCGTGGAGCAGGATCCCGACGATCCGGGAGATGTGCTCCCTCGAGAGCGGATGGAAGACGATGATCTCGTCCAGCCGGTTCAGGAACTCCGGATTGAACACCTTGTTCATCTCGTCCTTGATCCGCTCCTGCATCTTCTCGAAGCTGGCCTTCGCATCCTGGGTGTGGAAGCCGAGCGTCTTGCCCTGCATGATGTCGCGCGCGCCGACGTTCGAGGTCATGATGACCACGGTGTTCTTGAAGTCGATGACGCGCCCGTAGTTGTCGGTCAGGTGCCCCTCGTCGAGCACCTGCAGCAGGATGTTGAAGACGTCCGGGTGCGCCTTCTCGATCTCGTCAAGTAGGACGACCGAGTAGGGCTTCCGTCGCACGGCCTTGGTCAGGGTGCCGGAATCCTCGTACCCCACGTAGCCCGGCGGGGCGCCGATGAGCCGTGATACGGAGAACTTCTCCATGTACTCCGACATGTCCACCCGGATGAGCGCCGAGGTGTCGGCGAACAGGAACTTCGCCAACGCCCGCGCCAGCTCGGTCTTGCCCACACCCGTGGGCCCGGAGAACACGAACGAGCCGATGGGCCGGCTGGGGTCCTTGAGCCCCGCGCGGGAGCGCCGGATGGCCCGGGACACCGCCTTGATGGCCTCGTCCTGGCCCACCACCGACGCATGGATCTCGTCCTCCATGCGGAGCAGCCGCGAGGCCTCGGCCTCCTGCAGCCGGGTGACCGGGATGCCGGTCCAGCGGGAGACGATGAACGCAATGGCCTCCTCGTCGATGGTGGGCCGGCGGGTCTGCCGCTCCCGCTCCCACTCCTCCTGCTTGAGCCGGATCTGGTTCTGGAGCTCGCGCTCCTGGTCACGGAGAGCGGCCGCCCGCTCGAAGTTCTGGTCCCGGACCGATTCCTCCTTCAACACGTTCACCTGGTCGAGCTGCTGCTTGAGCTCGGCCACCTCGGCAGGCGGCACGTTGGACGCGAGGCGCGCGCGCGCCCCCGCCTCGTCGATCACGTCGATCGCCTTGTCGGGCAGGAACCGGTCGGTGATGTAACGCTCCGACAGCTCGGCCGCGGCCGACAGCGTCTCGTCGGGCAGGCTGACGCGGTGGTGATCCTCGTACTTCTTGCGGAGGCCCTTCAGGATCTCGACCGTCTCCGGCACCGTGGGGGGCTCGACCATCACGGTCTGGAAGCGGCGCTCGAGCGCGCCGTCCTTCTCGATGTATTTCCGGTACTCGTTGAGCGTGGAGGCGCCCACGCACTGGAGCTCGCCGCGCGCGAGCGCCGGCTTCAGCATGTTCGAGGCGTCGATTGCGCCCTCGGCGGCGCCCGCGCCGACGAGCGTGTGCAGCTCGTCGATGAACAGGATGATCTGCTTGTTCTGGGCGATCTCGTTCATGACCGCCTTGAGCCGCTCCTCGAACTGGCCGCGATACTTGGTGCCCGCGATGACCGCCGCCATGTCGAGCGACAGCACGCGGTGGTCGCGCAGCACGTCGGGGCACAGCCCGTTGGCGATCAGGAGCGCCAACCCCTCGACGATGGCCGTCTTACCCACGCCGGGCTCACCGATGAGGACGGGGTTGTTCTTCTTGCGGCGCGCCAGGATCTCCATGACGCGCTCGATCTCCTTGGCCCGCCCGATCGTCGGATCGAGCTGCCCCTCGGCCGCGAGCTGGGTCAGGTCGCGGCAGAAGTGGTCGAGCGCGGGGGTCTTGGACTTCTTCTCCGACTTGGGCGTGGCGCTGGGCGAGGGTGTGCCGGTGGACCCCCCCGCCGAGGCCTGCGGCATGTCGCTGCCGAGGAGGCGGAGCGTCTCGGCCCGGGACTGCTCCAGGGTGACGCCGGCGTCGTTCAGCACCTGAGCCGCGATGCCCTTCTCCTCCCGCAGCAGGCCGAGCAGCAGATGCTCGGTGCCGACGTAGGAGTGATTGAGCTCGCGCGCCTCGGTCATGGCGAGCTCGAGCACCTTCTTGGCGCGTGAGGTGTACGGCAGATCGGGCCCGGCGGCCGCGGCCGCTTTCCCTTTCTTGACCGTCTCCTCGATCTTCTGCTGGATCTCTTCGAGATCCACGTTGAGGTTCTGAAGTACGGCGGCCGCGACGCCCTCGCCCTCGCGGATGAGGCCGAGCAGGATGTGCTCCGTGCCGACGTACTCGTGGTGCAGCCTGGCCGCCTCTTCGCGTGCCATCTGCAGAACCTTCCGGACTCGATCGGTGAAATTGTAGCCGTTCATCGGGCATATCCTGCGTGACATCGAACCGGCCGTGCGGTCACGCGCCGCGGCGACCGACTTCCTCTTCCAGCACGCGCCGCACGTACGTGGCGCGCGCGAGCGACAGCTCCGTGTCGCCCGAGCCGACCCCCAGCGCCACGCCGAGGTGGGCCGGTTGAGCGTACACCAGCACTTTGTTCAGCGTGTACATCCCGAGTCCCGGGATGAGTCCCATTCCCACGCCCAGCCGCACGCCGCTCAGGAGGTTCATCGCCTCGTCGAACGAGAGCGACCGGGCGTACCGCAGGAGACCGAACGCGCGCCACACCTTGTCTTCCATGATGGCCGGCGCGTCGCGCAGCAGCACCTGCCGGGCCTGCTCCTCGTAGTCGATCACCTGGCGGACCATGCGGCCGAGGTGTTCGAGCAGCTCATGCTCCGACTTGCCGAGCGTCGTCTGATTGGAGAGCTGGAAGAAGTTCCCGACGACCTCGCTTCCCTCGCCATACAGGCCGCGGAAGGTGAGCCCGACCTGCGCCAGGCCCTGGAGCACCTTCGAGATCTCCTTGGTCAGCACGAGCCCCGGGAGGTGGATGAGCACCGACGCGCGGAGCCCCGTCCCGACGTTCGTGGGGCAGGAGGTAAGGTAACCAAACTCAGGGTGAAATGCGAACGGAAGTCGTTGTCCCAGTTCCGTGTCCAGCCGGTCGACCTCGCCGTAGGCGGCCTCCAGCGCGAAGCCCGAACGGAGCCCCTGCAGCCGCAGGTGATCCTCCTCGTTGAGCATCACGCCGAGCCGGTCGCCGATCAGCACCGAGGCCCCGCTCCGCGGCCGGCTCTCGCCTTCCAGCGCGGCCAGCTCCTTGCTGACCAGGTGGCGTTCGTGGAGGAGCTGGCGATCGCCGCGCTCGAGCTGGTCCAGACGGAACGCCACCGCCCGGCGGAGGAGCACGCTGTCCCGGGCCGCGTGCTGCACCAGCTCGAGCACGCGCTCACGCTCACCATCGGTGTTCCGGGTCTGGAACAGGTGGCCCGCGAGATTCCGCGCCAGCCGGATGCGGGTCGAGAGCACCAGGTGGCTCTCCGGACCGCTCGCGTCCAGCCACCCCACCCCGCCGTCGGTCAGCAGGCTGAGATCGATCATTCCAGCACCCGGAGCCGGTCGCGGATCTCCGCCGCCAGCTCGAAGTTCTCGGTCTCGACGGCGAGCCGAAGCTGTTCCCGGAGATCCGCGGCGCGCGCGCCCGGATCGACCAGCTCCGCCCCGCCCCGCTCGGTGTACCGCTCGCCCATGTGCAGCGTGGCGCCGTGCAGCTTCCGCAGAATATCGCGGAGCGCGCCCTCCCAGGTCCGGTAACAGTCGGCGCACCCCAGCCGGCCGGTCTGGCGGAAGTCCTGGAGCGTGGCCCCGCAGGCCGGGCACGACTGGCGGCCACCCCCCGGCACCAGCGCCGGGTCGATCGCGGCCTTGCCGACGGTGGCCCCGACGAACTTCACCAGCGTGTTGTCCTGCACCGCCGCCGGGCCCTCGACGCCCTTCTCCGCCGCGCAGCGCTCGCACAGGTGCAGCATCGTCACCTGGCCGTCGGCGATGTGGGTGAGGTGCACGACCGCCTCTCTATCGTGGCAGTGGTCGCAGGTCGTCACGGCATCGACTCCACGCCGGAAAGCGGCACCAGGCGGCCGCTCTCGAGCGACAGCACCCGGTCGGCACGGGCCGCGAGCTGGCGGTTGTGGGTCACGACCATCACGGCCGTCTCGAACCCGCGGGCGAGCGTGGCGAACAGGTCGTGCAGACGCTCGCTGTGGCCGTAGTCGAGATTGCCGGACGGCTCATCGGCCAGGACCACGACGGGATCGTTGGCCAGCGCGCGGGCTACGGCGGCCCGCTGCTGCTCGCCCCCGGAAAGCGCCGCCGGCCGGTGCGACATACGCCCGGCGAGGCCCACGGCCGCCAGCAGCTCCTCGGCCCGCGACCGCGCCGCGGTGTCGCTCGCGCCGGCGATGAGGAGGGGCAGCATCACGTTCTCGAGCGCGGTGAACTCCCGCAGCAGGTGATGAAACTGGAAGACGAATCCCAGCTTCCGGTTCCGGATCAGGGCGAGCTCCGCCGGCGCCAACGCCCCGTAGGCCTCGCCGTCCAGCCGCACCTCACCCGCGCTCGGCCGGTCCAGCGCGCCCAGGAGGTGGAGGAGCGTGCTTTTCCCCGAGCCGCTGGCGCCCACGATCGCCACGAACTCGCCGCGGGCCAGCGTCAGCTCGGCGCCCGACAGCACCTCGATCGGGTTGCCGTCGCCGCCGCGGAATACCTTGCGGAGCCCGGTTGCCTCAAGCATCGCCATCACGCGCCCTCATTCGTGCCGGATCGCCTCCACCGGCGTGAGCCGTGAGGCGGAGCGTGAGGGATACAGCGTGGCCAGCACCGCGATTGCGGCGCTCGAGACCACGACCACCAGCACATCGAGCACCTCCACGTGCACCGGCAGGTGGTCGATGAAGTAGACCGCGGGGTTGATGCGGATCCAGCCGGAGGCGTCCACGACGTACGCGACGGTGAGCCCGCCGACCAGCCCGATGACAGTGCCGACCAGCCCGATGACCGCGCCCTGGGCCAGGAAGATCCGCGCGATGGCCGGGGCGGTGAGGCCCATCGCCTGCAGGATGCCGATCTCGCGGGTCTTGTCCGTCACCACCATGGTGAGCGTGCCGACGATGTTGAAAGCGGCGACTACCATGATGAAAAAGATAATGACGCCCATCGCCAACTTCTCGAGCTCCAGCGCGCTGAAGAGGCTGGCGTTTTGCGTCTGCCAGTCGAGGCTGCGAAAGGGGTAGCCGAGCCGCCGCTCGAGCCGCTCCCCGATCTCCGGCGCCCGGTCCGGGTCCACCACCCGGACGGCGATTCCCGACACCGCCTCGCCCAGCCCCGTGAACCGTTGCGCCGTCGCCCGGGACATCACCACGTACTGGTTGTCGTACTGGAACATCCCGGTATCGAAGAGCCCGGTCACCTCGAACGTCCAGTACTTGGGCACCGCGACGCCGACCGCGGGATTCACCTTGACGCCCGTGCCGGACACCATCACCACCGTATCGCCCGGCTGGACGGACAGCCGGGAGGCGAGGCGCGTGCCCATGAGCACAGCACCGTCCATGCCGGGGCGGCTGGGACGGAAGCTGAGGTCGCCCCGCACGATGCTCTGCGGGAGGGACGTGACCTGGGTCGCGCCGGAGTCGCCGGTCTCGTACCCCATCAGATTCACGCCCTCGCCGTAGTCGGCTCCCGCCGTGATGAGCGCCTGGCTGATCACCTCGGGCTGCGCGGCGACGACCCCGGGCTCCTGCCGCACCTGCGCCAGCACCTCGCGCCAGTGGTCCAGCCGGAGCCCGGCGCCGAAGGTAAGGACGCGGAGGTGCGGGTTCGCGACCAGGATGCGGGAGCGGAGGTCGTTCCTGAGGCCGTTCATCACGCCGAGCACGACGATGAGCGCCATGACACCGACCGCCACGCCGCCGGTCGCGATCACCGTGTGGAGCGAGGCGAACTGCGACGAGCGGCGCGACCGCAGGTAGCGTCCCGCGATCCGCCGCTCGAGCTTCGTCGGCCAACGGAGAATCGCGCCGAAGCCGGCCGGCGGCGCCTCGGCACCCCCGCGCGTCTGCTCTTCCGCTTCTCGGCTCATCCGATCATGCCTCCGGCCGCATCGCGGGGAAGAGGATCACGTCCCGGATCGAGGCCTGCCCGGTGATGAGCATGACCAGCCGGTCGATCCCCACGCCGACGCCGCCCGCGGGCGGCATCCCGTACTCCAGGGCGCGAATGTAGTCGGCGTCGTACTGCTGGGCCTCGTCGTTGCCTGCCTGCCGCTGGCGTACCTGGTCCTCGAAGCGCGCCCGCTGGTCGTCCGGGTCGTTCAGCTCGCTGAAGCCATTCGCTACCTCGGTGCCCTGGACGATCAGCTCGAAGCGCTCGACCAGCGTGTCGTCCCGCCGGTGCGCCTTGGCCAGTGGTGAGAGCGCCTTCGGATGGTCCACCACGAACGTGGGCTGGACCAGCGCGGGCTCCACGTACGCCTTGAACATCTCGTCCTGCAGCTGGGCCGCCGTGAAGGTGTCGGCCTCCTCCGCCGACCCACCCTTCCGCGTGAGCAGCTGCCGGAGCTCGGGCTCGGGGGCGGTCCGCACATCCACGCCGGCGGCCGCGCGGATCCCCTCGATGAAGGAGACGCGCGGATACGGCGGCGTGAAGTCGAGGGTGACGCCGTTCCGCTCGAGCGTGAGGGCACCGGCGCACGCGGCGATCACGCCGGAGACCATCACCTCGATGGCGGCCATGATCTCCTCGTAGTCCGCGTACGCCTGGTAGAACTCGAGCATGGTGAACTCGGGGTTGTGCGTCCGGTCCATCCCCTCGTTGCGGAAATCGTGCCCGATCTCGTACACCCGCTCGAACCCGCCCACCAGCAGGCGCTTGAGGTACAGCTCATCCGCGATGCGGAGGTAGAGCGGCAGGTCCAGCGCGTTGTGGTGGGTGACGAACGGCCGCGCGGCCGCCCCGCCGTAGAGCGGCTGCAGAATCGGAGTCTCCACCTCGAGAAATCCCCGGTCGTCCAGGAACCGGCGGAGCCAGGCGACGACCTTCGCCCGGGTACGGAACACCTCGCGCACCTCGGGATGCACCGCCAGGTCGGCGTAGCGCTGGCGATACCGGGTCTCGGCATCGGCGAGCCCGCCCCAGATGACCGCCGCGTCCCCGGTGCCCTGGGTCTTCCCGCGCGGCAGCGGACGGAGCGACTTGGACAAGAGCTCGAATGCGTCCACCCGCACGGTGATCTCGCCCATCCGGGTGCGGAACAGCCGCCCGCGGGCGCCGACGTGGTCGTCGAGATCGAGCAGCCGGAGCAACTCGTAGCGGTCGGCGAGCTGGTCGCGGCGGAAGTAGAGCTGGATCCGACCGGAACCGTCCTCCAGGTGGGCAAACGCCGTCTTGCCCTGCGACCGGAACGCGGCGATGCGGCCCGCCACGGCGACCTCGGGGCCATCGTCCCCCATGGCGTCGCCGTACGCCGCGAGCGCGGCCGCGGTCGTATGGGTGCGGTCGAACCGGTAGGCGTACGCCGAGAGACCGAGGCGCTCGAGCTCGGCCCGCTTCTCGCGCCGAGCGGCTTCGACGTAGTTCCGCTCTTCGGTCGTGCTCATGGTCCGCTATCCGCCATCCGCGATCGCTTGCCGGACATCCCATTTCGCGGATAGCGGATAGCGGATAGCCGATAGCCGACAGGTCACGCCGCTCGTCCCCCGAACCGCTTGAGATACGCCTCGATGAAGTCGTCGAGGTCGCCGTCCATGACCCGCTGCACGTCGCCCACCTTGAGCTCGGTGCGGTGGTCGTTGACCATCGTGTACGGCTGGAAGACGTACGAGCGGATCTGGTTGCCCCAACTGTTGTCCGTCTTGGTGGCTTCGATCGCCGCGCGCGCCGCCTCCTGTTCCTCCAGCTTCCGCTGATACAGGGCGGCCCGGAGCATCTTCATGGCGGTCGCGCGGTTCTTGGTCTGGCTCCGCTCCTGCTGGCAGCTCACGACGACGCCGGTGGGCACGTGGGTCAGCCGCACCGCGGAGGAGGTCTTGTTGACGTGCTGACCACCGGCCCCGGAGGCGCGGAACACGTCCATCCTGATGTCCTCATCGCGCAGGTCGATCTCGATCGTGTCGTCGATGTCGGGATAGACGAAGACCGATGCGAAGCTCGTATGCCGCCGCGCCTGGGAGTCGTACGGGGAGATGCGGACCAGCCGGTGCACGCCCTTCTCCGCCTTGAGGTATCCGTACGCGTAGCGGCCGCTGATGCCGATCGACACCGACTTGATGCCCGCCTCCTCGCCGGGAAGCAGATCGAGGATCGTGACCTGGAACCCGTGCCGCTCCGCCCAGCGCACGTACATGCGCATGAGCATCTCGGCCCAGTCCTGCGACTCGGTGCCGCCGGCGCCTGGATGGATCGTGAGCAGCGCGTCGCCCTGGTCGTCCGGCCCTTGCAGCATGGCCTGGAGCTCGAACGCCTGCACCGCGGCCTCGAGCTCCGCCGCCTCGCGCTCCACCTCGCCGGACATGCCGGCGTCCGGCTCCTGCACGAGCAGCTCGGCCATCTCGGCCGCGCTCTTCAGCCGCCCGGTGAGCGCCTCGTACGGCCCCACCCACCCCTTCAGCCGCTTGATCTCCTGCACCGCATCCCGTGCGGCCTCGGCATTCGACCAGAACCCGGGGTCCGCCTGTCGGGACTCCAGCGCCGCGAGCCGGTCCATCTTGGCCGGGAGGTCAAAGGAAGTCTCGCAGCTCGGTGACGCGTCGGTCGAGTCCGGACAGGCGGTCGGCGAGATCGGACATTGGGGCATGCCTCCAATCGATGCAACGAAAAGTAAGCAGTGAGCGGTGAGCGGTGAGCGGTGAGCCGTCAGCGAGCGGCGGCCCCCGGGTAGGCCTCTGCCCCGCCCCCCTCACTGCTCACCGCTCACCGCTCACTGCTCACCCTCAGAAGATCTGCTGCCCGTCCGCCAGGATCTCGTTCAGGGCGTCACGGAAATAGGGGGTCGAGTCCGCGAGATCCTTCCCGACCTGCTCGCTGTACTCCTCCCAGCTCTTCCGGATCTCGTCCTCGAACAGCTGCTTGAGGGTTCCGTCACGGAGCCCCTCCTGCCGCTTGCCGGGATGGTAGACGACCATGTCCGAGATCAGGGCGCGCGCGAGCCGGCGCGCCTTGGACCCCGGATCCTGGGACAGGAACGGATTCACTGGTCGGGGTGACGTCGCCGCGGGCGGCGGCGCCGCGGCCGGGACCGGGGGCGGCGGCGCTGCGGCAGCGGGAGGTGGTGCCACAGAGGCCGCGGGCGCCCTCGCCGCGGCGGGTGGCGGCGGGGACGAAGGTGCAGCCGTGGCGGCCGGGCGGGGCGGCGT
>JBOHSY010000485.1:0-7520 GCA_050733355.1 Gemmatimonadales bacterium
ACGCAGGCCCCGGCGATGCTCGCTCTCGGGGCGTGGCACGGCGTGAATCCGGCCATGGGATGGCTCTTTGCCGTCGCGCTCGGCCTGCAGGAACGACGGCGAGCGGCCGTCTGGCGCGCGCTGCCACCGCTCGCTCTGGGGCACGCGGCCGCCGTGGCCGCCGCGCTCGCCCTGGCCGCTCTGCTCGGTCTGGTGATGCCGGTCGCGACCCTGAAGTGGGCCGTGGCGATTGCGCTCTTCGGCTTCGGCATCTTTCGGCTGGCGAGGCAGGGGCACCCCAGGTTCGGCGGCATGCGGGTCGGCGCCGCGGGGCTCACCGTCTGGTCCGCCCTCGTCGCGTCGGCACACGGCGCGGGCCTCATGGTACTGCCGTTCGGGCGCGATCTGGCGGCGGCTCTGCTCCACACCGCGAGCTACCTGCTCGTCACCGGTATCGTGGCGGTGGTGGTGTACGAAAAGCTCGGCCTCCGGCTGTTGGGCCGGGCGTGGGTCAATCTGGACCTGCTGTGGGCGGGTGCGCTGATGGTGACGGCGCTGTTCACCCCGTTCCTGTGACGTGAGCGCTCAAGGTGCCGGTCGCACCAGCTGCCGCGTCACCTCCGCCGTCGTCGCGCAGCCGCTCAGCGCGCAGGTCAGATCGAGATCGCTCAGGAAGTTGAGCAGCACCTCGCGCACACCCGCCTCGCCCGCCACCGCCAGCCCCCACGCATAGGGACGTCCCAGCAGCACCGCGCTCGCGCCGAGCGCGATCGCCTTGAACGCGTCGGGCCCGCGCCGGATACCCCCGTCGAACAGCACCGGCACCCGGCCGGCTACTCGCTCCACCACGCCCGGCAGCGCGTCCAGCGTCGCGACCGCGCCGTCCACCTGCCGGCCGCCATGGTTCGAGACCGCGATCGCGTCGACGCCCGCCTCGAGGGCGCGGGCCGCGTCCTCCGCCGCCAGCACACCCTTGAGCACGATCGGCAGCCCGGTGCTCGCCCGGAGCCAGCCGATGCTCTCCCAGGTGAGGGCGGCGTTGCCGAAGGTCTCGTTGAGGAGCCGCGCCGCGCCCGCGAGGTCGTCGCGCGGATCATGTCCCAGCCGGTCGCGGAACACCGGGTCCGAGACGTAGTTGGCGATGCCGTGGCCGTGCACGAACGGCGAGTAGGCGTTGGCGAGATCCCGCTCGCGCCAGCCCAGCACGTGTGCATCCACGGTCACGACCAGCGCGCTGTAGCCGGCCCGCTCTGCGCGCACCACGAAACTCTCGGCCAGCTCCGCGTCGGCGCTCCAGTAGAGCTGGAACCAGCGTGGTGTAGCGCTCATCGCGGCAGCGACTTCCTCCAGCGACTTCGAGGAGACGCTGCTCAGCACCAGCGGGACGCCGAGCGAGGCAGCCGCGCGAGCGGTGGCGAGCTCGCCGTCGGCGTGGAAGAGTCCCTGGACGCCGATGGGGGCGAGGAGCAACGGGGCCGGCAGCTCATCGCCGAACAGCCGGATGCGCCAATCGCGGCGGGAGACGTCGCGCAGCACGCGGGGCTCGATCCGCCAGCGGCGGAACGCGTCGAGGTTGGCCTGCATGGTCGCTTCGGCGCCGGCGCCGCCCGACAGGTAATCGAACGGCTCGCGCGCGAGGGCCGAGCGGGCGCCGGCCTCGAGCGCTTCCGCGGCGATCGGCACCACCGAGCCCTGGCGGTAGATCTCGAGTTGTCGGTCGGTGCTGAGCGATGTGCTCATGCCGTGGGTGATACTCCGAAACGTGGAACGGCGGAAGGGCGGGACGCACGCATCCCGCACTTCCGCCGTTCGCCGGGCTCGGGAGCTAGCGCGCCCGCGGGCTCCGCTTCCGGCGCCGGGCCGCCGCGGCCTTGAGCTGCCGCGCCTCGCTCGGCTTCACGTAGTGACGCTTGCGCCGGAGATCCTGCAGGATGCCGGACTTCTGGACCTTCCGCTTGAACGCCTTCAGCGCCCAGTCGATGCGGTCGGTCTCCTCGAGCCTGACTTCGATCATCGCCGCTCCTCGTATTCGCGCGTCATTGCGCGAGCTTCACGACGTTGGCTGCCGCCGGGCCCTTCTGCCCGGCGACGACGTCGAATTCGACCCGATCGCCCTCCGCGAGCGACTTGAACCCCTGGCCCTGGATCGCCGAATGGTGCACGAAGCAGTCCTTCTGCCCGCCATCCACGGTGATGAATCCAAACCCCTTCGCGTCATTGAACCACTTGACCGTGCCGGTCGTGCGCATTCCACTGCTCCTTGATGCAACCGGGGCCGGCGCGAACGCCAGCCCCGTCGAACTTTCGGGAACCTGCCCCGCTTGAGGCGGGTAATCGCAGCGACAAGTTAGCCGCGACGACCCGCAACCGCAATCGGGGCAGAGGCCTGGACCCCCACTGCCTCCGCCCGGAGGTAGGCCAGGGGATCGTGATGGAGCGCCCCCTCCGGCAGATGGTCCCAGAGCGGCCCCAACTCGTTCCGGATCCGATTCACGTAGAACTCCGGGACCTCCGCCGTTCGGCCGTCCATGAATGCGCGTACCGCGGGGTCGGCGTCGAGCAGCGTCCGGATCTGGGTGTGGTACTTGATCCGCCCGAATCCCTCCGACGACACCGCCCGGACCACGTTCATCCACCGCGGGATCGCGCCCTTGTTGGCCGTGAGCCGCCGCCGGATCGCGCGCCAGGAGAACGAGTAGCGGGACAAGTCCACCAGGCGGTCGTAGAACTCCGGCCAGTCGTAGTGCTGGGGCCGGACGTTCATCGCGTGGTTGTTGTTCAGGAGGTGGAAGGGGAAGGGGATGACTCGTCCGCCGCGCTGGTACTCGAGATTGATCGGTGCCGCCCGGCCGAACGCCGACAGGAGCGAGTACGCCGGAAACGCGCCCGGCGCGCGGTCCAGAAACGCCTTGGTCAGCTCGAACGGCTCCGGGCCCTCGTCGCAGTCGAGCCCCAGCACGAAGTTGACCTGGACGTACGGGATGTAGCTGAGGATCAGATTGATGTGATCCGAGGTCTCCTTGACCTTCACCATGCCGGTGTGCCGCGTCTTCGACTTGTTGCCCAGCCCGAACCACGACTCGATCCCCGGCAGCATGGCCTGGAAGCCGTTGCGCTTGAGCCGCTGGAGGTGCGGCTCCGAGAGGAGCGACAGGCTGCTCTCAGCGATGTGGCGCATCCGGCCCTGCGGCACCGCCTCCTCGATCGCGTGCATGTAGTCGTCGAACCGCACGCCGAAGTTCGGGTCGTGCCAGGCGACGATCGGGTCCCGCACCTTTTCGACCAGGAACTTGAGGTCGTCCTGCAGCTCGGCAAATCCGAGCGGCTGGTAGGGCACCGTGGAGTCGATGCAGAAGCTGCAGGTGTACGGGCAGCCCAGGCTCCCGAGCAGCGGCACGATGCGGATGGTGGGCGCCTTGGCCAGGGTTGCCTCGACGAACTTCCAGCGCTCGCGGAGCGACGGCAGCTCACGCGGCTGCGTCGGAGCCATCAGACGCCGCCCCTCCTTCGGGTACGGCGCGCAGTCCGCGAGGACTTCCTCGACCACGCTCTGATCGGTGAAGCCCAGCACGTAGTCGAAGTACTTCGACGCGTCTTCGGGGTAGCAGCGGGCGTGCGGCCCGCCCAGCACCGTGACGGCGCCACGCTGGCGGAAGAGGTTGCTGACGGCGTAGGCCAGCTGCGCCGACTGGGTGAACGCGCCGACGAACAGCAGGTCGAGGTCCCCCGGCAGCTCGTCCAGCAGGTTCTCGAACCCGGTGTAGCAGACGAAATGGACGTCGTGACCGGTGCGCTCACACCAGGCCCCCACGACCTGGGGCATGATGCTCGCCAGGTTCGGGTGCATGATCCGGGCGTAGAGCGCCCGCGTGGGCGCCTTGGTGACGAGATCGAGCACGCCGATGCGCAGGCGTCGCATGCATTACCCTCCGGTAAGGCAGGTTGATCCAGCGCCAGGCGGGTGACGACGTCTGCTCGACGGGAAAGCGGCGAGCCATGTCTGCTGGTGATCGAAGATGCGGGGGGGCTGCGAGCGCCGCAAGGACGCGGCTCGCACTCAGCTTACGGCGAGGTGGCTCCCGAACTCCGCGAGGAGCTGGCCATCGTAGCGGTCAGCGAGACCGGCCAGCTGGGCGATCAGCTCCCGGAGCGCGGACTCGTCGAGATCGGCCGCGAAACGCGCCGCGCCGAGCCAGACCTTGCCCCGGGGATCGACCGAGAAGGAGCAGAGGGCGCCCAGCTCGTGATTGAGCTCCAGCAGCCTCTTGTAGAGCGGCTCGGCGCCGCTCTCCGGCACGCGGAGGATGGGAAAGCTGGCGTGGACGACGGGGTCGCCCTCACCCGCGCCGCCGCCGATGAGCGCCACGTAGCCGACCGCACTGCCGCGGAAGATCGCCCACCCGTCGTCGCCGAGGGCGGAGACGCGCGAGTCGCCGCCCATCGCGTCGATGGCGTCGGGAATGGCGCGGCGCAGCGCGGCGAGCTCCATCGGCACCCCGCAACGAATTCGGGTTCCCGAGAAGGTAATTCGCGCGGCCGGCCGCTCGCCACAAGGGTCGCGCCGCCGGGGCGAGTACCAGGACGCGCCGCCGGCGCGGGATTCAGCGGCTCCCCCGGAATCGACCACCTGACCGGACAGCTGTTGACAGCCCGGGACCAGAGTCGTATTTAACAGATGTGTTAACTAGGACTCGTTTTCGCGCTCTGGCGCCTGACCACCTGAGCACCACGCTCGCCGCGCTCGCCGACCCTACGCGCCGCGCCATCCTCGCGCGCCTGACCTCGGGGGAGGCCACGGTCACCGAGCTGGCTGCGCCGTTGCCGATCAGCCTCCCCGCCGTCTCCCGCCACCTCAAGGTGCTTGAGCACGCCGGTCTGATCACCCGCGGCCACGATGCGCAGTGGCGTCCGTGCCGGCTCGAGGCAACGCCGCTTCGGAACGTCGCCGAGTGGGTGGAGCAGTACCGCCGGTTCTGGGACGAGCGCCTCGGGCGCCTGGACGAGTACCTTCACGGGCTACAGACCAAGGAACCAAAGGAGAAACAACATGGCCGAAGAAAGCCATAGCAGCGGGATCCCGGTGGCGTCGTCGACCGAGCGGCAGCTCGTCATCACGCGCAGCATCAACGCGCCGCGTGAACTGGTTTTCCAGGCGTGGACCCATCCCGAACACCTGGTGCACTGGTGGGGCCCGCGCGGGTTCACGACGCCGGTCTGCGAGATGGACGTCAGACCGGGCGGCACGTTTCGGATCACCCTGCGCTCCCCGGAGGGTGAGAACTATCGGATCAAGGGCGTCTACCACGAGATCGTGGCGCCGGAGCGGCTCGTCTACACCAACGGCTGGGACGAGGCAGGGAGGCCCGGACAGGAGTCGCTCGTCACGGTGACGTTCGCCGACGAGGACGGCAGGACGAAGCTCGCGATCCTTACCGAGTTCGCGTCGGCCGCGGACTTCGAGACGTTCAAGGGAATGGGCGTGATCGAGGGGTGGACCGAATCCCTGGAGCGCCTCGCCGGTCACCTGGCGAAGGCCTGAGCACCGCGGCGATCCGCACCGACCAGGCGTAAGGTCCAATGCCCGATGTCTCCCCGCCGGCCGGACGCTACGACCGGTCCATCGTCGAGGGGCCGCTCACGAGCGCGGTCTGGAAGATCGCGTGGCCCACCATGCTCACCAACATGATCGGCGGGCTCCAGGGCATTGTCGATCATGCCCTCGTCGGCCACCTGGTCGGTTTCAAGGCCAACGCCGCGATCGGCGTGGCGTGGCAGATCTTCATCGTCGTCATCATCTTCATCACCTCGCTGTTCACCGGCATGAGCGTGCTCGTGGCCCGCTTCGCCGGTGCCGGCGAGACCGACAAGGTCGACCGCACGGTCTATCAGGCCTTCCTCACGGCGGTCGGGATCTCGCTGCTGGTGATGGCGCCGCTGGGCTATGTCCTCTCGCCCTCACTGCTCGATCTGGTCAACGCAGCGCCCGACGTGAAGGCGGAAGCACTGCCGTTCCTCCGCATCGCGTTCCTGTTCAGCAGCGGCATGCTCGTCTTCTACCTGCTCGGCGGCGCGCTGCGGGCGGCGGGCGACGCGCGGACGCCGATGATTCTCGGCATCGTCCTGACGGTGCTGAATCTCGTGTTGAACGTCGTCCTGATCAGCGGGCTCGGGCCGATCCCCGCGTACGGCACCGCCGGGGCCGCGATGGGGACGATGGTCGCGTCCGGTCTCGTCGCGCTGTACGCGCTGGTGAAGCTGTGGCGCGGCGGGTGGGTCGTATCGTTCCCGCGGCGCCACGGCTTCGGTCCGGATTGGGGCATCATCCGGTCGCTGTTCCGATTCGGCCTGCCAGCCGGCATCCAGGGCATCGCGATGAATGTCGGCGGCGTGTTCATGCTCGCGTTCATCGGGTCGCTCGCCGAGAGTGCGGCCGCGCAGGCGGCGTTCGCCGTCTCGTACTCACAGCTGTTCTCGTTGATCACGTGGACGTCGGTCGGGCTGATGGGCGCCGCTGCGGCGGTCGCCGGACAGAACCTCGGCGCGGGCCACCCCGATCGGGCCGATCGGGCAGTGCACGTGGCGGCGCGCTTCGGGTTCGCCGGCGCGGCGTTCATCGGTTTCTTCTTCCTGTTCCTCCCCCGGCAGCTGCTCGCTGTCTTCGGCATGAACGAGCCTGCCGTGGTCGACATCGGCGTCCAGCTGCTTCGCGTGCTGAGCGTCTCGGGGCTGTTGATCGCCGTCGCGCTCACGTACACGGGCGGACTGCAGGGAACGGGAGACACCAAAAGCCCACTCTACATCTCGATCGTCTCGCAGGTTATCGTGCCCCTTGGCATCTGCTTCGTGATCCAGCGGACCGGCACGCTGGACCCGATCGACATCTGGCTCGCGATTCTCGTCGGGCACGCGACGCGGTGCGCGCTGAGCGTAATGCGCTTCAATCAGGGAGTGTGGCGCGGCATCGCAGTGGATATCGAGCCGAAAGCAACGGAGAGCGCATCATGACAACGATGTCGAGTATCGATCCGAGAATCGTGTCGCAGGACGAATGGCTGGTGGCGCGGAAAGAGCTGCACGCCAAGGAGAAGGAGCTCACCCGGCAGCGGGACGCGCTGAACGCTGAACGTCGCCGGCTGCCCATGGTCGGAATCGACAAGGAGTACGTCTTCGAGGGCCCGGAGGGACGGGCGAGTCTGCTCGACCTGTTCGGCGGGCGCCGTCAGCTCATCGTGTACCACTTCATGTTCGACCCCAACGACCCCCCTCCCGGCAAGTCCGGGGATCCCTGGGACGAGGTCTGCCCGGGCTGCTCGCACGTGGTCGACAACATCCCTCACCTCGCGCACCTGCACGCCCGCGACACGTCGCTCGTCCTCGTTTCCCGCGCACGCCAGGCCAAGATCAGGCCCTTCAAGACGCGAATGGGCTGGACCGTCCCGTGGTATTCGTCGTACGGGAGCGACTTCAACTACGACTTCCACGCGACGACGGACGAAGCCGTCGCGCCGGTCGAGTACAACTACCAGGACAGGGCGACGCTC
>JBOHSY010000486.1:0-6654 GCA_050733355.1 Gemmatimonadales bacterium
CCCGGCGCGGGCGCGGATCGGCTGGGCGGCATCGGCGGGCAGGTGGCGCGCGCGATCAACGAGCGCACCGGCAAGGAAGTGCGCACGCTGGTGCTCGGCCACCTCCAGCGCGGCGGGTCGCCGACCACATACGATCGCTTGCTCGCGCTCCGCTTCGGCGCGGCAGCCGTGCGCGCCATTGCCGACCGCGCGTTCGGCGTGATGGTCGGTCTCAACGGTCCCACGATCAGCCGGGTGCCGTTGGCCGACGTGGTCGGCCGGCCGAAGAACGTCCCCCTGGACTCCGACAGCATCTGCACCGTGCGGGATCTCGGCATCAGTCTCGGTGACTGACGTCATCCAGCCGCCGGCCACGCGCCGCGAGGACGTGGTGGAGGAGCTCCACGGCGAGCACATTGCGGACCCGTACCGCTGGCTCGAAGATGGCGAGAGCGAGGAGACGCGCGCCTGGACCGAGGCGCAGAACGCGCTCACCCAGGCGTACCTGGCCGGGTCGCCGTCGCGCGACGCCACCCGGGCCCGGCTCGACGAGCTGCTCGCGATCGGCGCGCTGGGGACGCCGACGCCGGCGCGCGGCCGGTATTTCTATCAGAGGCGGGACGGCCGGCAGAACCAGCCGGTGCTCAACGTTCGTGACGGCGTGCACGGCGCCGATCGGGTGCTGCTCGATCCCAACGGGCTGAACGCCGAGGGCACCACCGCGCTCGATTGGTGGCATCCCAGCGACGACGGCGCCCTCCTCGCCTACGGGCTGTCGGACGACGGGAGCGAGGAGAGCGTCCTCCACGTCATGGATGTGGCGACCGGCCGGCCCCTGGCCGACCGCATCCCGCACACCCGCGCGGCCGACATCGCCTGGCTGCCCGACGCGACCGGGTTCTACTACACCCGGTTCCCGGCGCCGGGCACCGTGCCCGAGGGCGAGGAGCACTACCATCGCGCGGTCCGGTTCCATCGGCTCGGGTCCGATCCGTCCGACGACCAGCTGATCTTCCAGCCCGCCGCCAAGGAGTTCTGGCCGGGAGTGAGCATCTCACCCGACGGGCGGTGGCTGCTCATCAGCGTGTCGCGGACGTTCGAGCAGACGGATCTCTGGCTCCAGGATCTCCGGGCCGGCACACCACCGGCGGCGGTGGCCCGCGACCTTCCGGCCCTGTTCGATGGCGGCGTGCTCGACGGGGTGGTGTACGTCCGCACCAATCTGCGCGCGCCGACCTACGGCCTCTATCGGCTCGACGCCGAGCGTCCCAACCTGGACGAGCTGGGCGAGCTGGTGCCCCCGCGGCCCGACGCAGTGCTCGATGGCGCTTCGATCGCGGGCGACCATCTGCTGCTCACGTACCTCGAGCGGGCCACGTCGCGACTCCGCATCGCCAGGCGCGACGGCACCGGGGTGCGCGAGCACCCGCTGCCGGGTCTCGGCAGCATCTTCGGGATCGGCGCCGAGTGGGACGGCGACGAGCTGTTCTACGGCTTCTCGTCCTTCACGGTGCCGCCGAGCGTGTATCGCATCGAGCTCCGCACCGGCGAGGAGGCGCTGTGGGAGCGGGTCGACGCCGACGTGCGGCCGGAGCGGTTGGAGGTGCGCCAGGTGGAGTACGCGTCCAGGGACGGCACACCGATCACGATGTTCGTGGTGCAGCCGCGCGGCGTTGCGCTCGACGGGGGGAACCCGACGTACCTCACGGGCTACGGGGGATTCAACATCAGCATGGCGCCCGGCTTCTCGCGGTCGCTGATTCTCTGGCTCGAGCAGGGCGGCGTCGTGGCGATCCCGAACCTCAGGGGTGGCGGGGAGTACGGCGAGAGCTGGCACCAGGCCGGGATGCTGGGGAACAAGCAGAACACGTTCGACGACTTCATCGCCGCCGCCGAGTGGCTGATTGCCTCGGGTTACACCCGTCCCGAGCGGCTCGCGGTGGCGGGCGGCTCCAACGGCGGTCTGCTGATGGGAGCGGTGCTCACCCAGCGGCCGGATCTCTTCAGGGCGGTGGTGGTGCAGGTGCCGTTGCTGGACATGCTGCGGTACCATCGATTCCTGATCGCGCGGCTCTGGATCCCCGAGTACGGGTCGCCGGACGACCCGGAGCAGTTCCGTTGGCTCCGGGCGTACTCACCGTACCATCACGTGCGGGATGGGGTACCATATCCGGCGGTGCTGCTCGCAACGGCGGAAAGCGACACCCGGGTCGATCCTATGCACGCGCGCAAGATGACCGCCCGGCTCCAGGCGGCCACGTCCGCGGATCGCCCGGTGCTGCTCCGGCTCGAGATGCGCGCCGGCCACGGGGCGGGAAAGCCGCTGTCGAAGGTGCTGGACGAGCTGACGGATACGTGGACGTTCGTGTTTCGGGAACTGGGCTTGTAGCTATCCGGTATCCGCTATCCGCTATCCGCTATCCGCTATCCGCTATCCGCCGCTCCGCCGTCGCTCGTCGCGTCGCGCGGAGCACCGATCGATCGCGCGACGAGCGGATAGCGGATAGCCGATAGCCCTCAGAGGAGTTCAGGCATGCATCAGCGCACCCCCGGCATGTCCCATCCCGCGGAGTGGCTCGCGGCCCTGCGGATCGTGGTCGGCCTCTACTTCGTCAAGGCGCTCTGGCAGAAGCTGGAACTGGTGGGCGGAGTGATACCGATTCCCAGGGCCTCGGAGCGCTGGATCGAGACGATGCCGAAGATCGTGACCCGCCAGGCGGCGGAGAACCCGATCCTCTGGTACAAGCAGTTCCTCGAGGGGACGGTGCTCCAGAACCCGGAGCTCTTCGCGCACCTCACCGCGCTGGGCGAGACCGCGGTCGGGATCGGGCTGACGCTCGGGCTCCTCAACGGGCTTTTGTCGGGGGTGGGCTTCTCCATGGCGTTGGCGTACGGACTCGCCACGCAGTGGATGACGCCGGGCCAGCGCGGGTTCCACCTCGTCCTGGTGGCGGTGATGGTGGCGTTCTTCGGGGCGCGGGCCGGACGGCGGTGGGGGCTGGACGACGTGATCGCACGGCGGAAGCCGGATTCGCTGCTCGCGCGGCGGCCGTTCTCCTAGTCAGGACGCGGGCGCCGGTGCGATCGCGACCCCCCACGGGGTCTCCCCGACCTCGATCTTGTCGAGCACCTCGAGAGTCTGGGCATCGACCAC
This sequence comes from Gemmatimonadales bacterium, assembly GCA_050733355.1. Classification (GTDB taxonomy): domain Bacteria; phylum Gemmatimonadota; class Gemmatimonadetes; order Gemmatimonadales; family GWC2-71-9; genus DASQPE01. The sequence continues at coordinate 3,134 of JBOHSY010000486.1, forward strand.
GGTCACGTCGTCCGACGGGCCGTTGGCGGTGTAGAGCTTCTTGCCGTCGTCCGTGAGGGCGATGCCCCAGGGGCGCTGTCCGACCTCCACCCGCCCGGTGATCTTGTTGGTCGTCGCGTCGATAACGGACACGGTCTTGCCGCGGCCGTTCGCGACGTAGACCCGCTTCCCGTCGTCACTGACCACCACGCCCATGGGCTTGGCCCCCTCGGCCAGGTTCACCGTCGCGATCGGCTTCCGGGTCGCCACGTCGAGAATCCACAGGGTGCCGTCCACCTCTGACGTGACGTACGCCCGGCTTCCGTCGGGCGAGAACGCGAGGTCCCGCGGCCGCTTCCCGACCTTGATCGTGCCGACCGGCTTCCCGGTTTCGGTGTCCAGCAGCGTGAGATCGTGATCGGTCTCGCCGGTCACCCAGACCGTCTTGCCGTCCGGATGCAGGCGGACGCCCTCGGGCTCCTTCCCGACCGGCACCGTCGCCAGGACCTTGCCGCTCGCGATATCCACGATCGACGCCGTGTTGACGTCCTCGTTCGACACGAAGAGCCGGCTGCCGTCCTGCGAGATGTCGAACGTCTCCGGATCGGAACCGCCCGGCAGCACCCGCGTCACCTTCCGGGTGGCAACATCCACGACGGCAATGCCGTCCTTGCTCTTGTCCGCCACCATCTTCTCGCATTCTTCGTCCGGCATGGTCGGCGGGCACTTGGGCGAGCCGCTGAGCGCCACGTACACCGTGCGGCCGTCATCGCTCACCCGCACGCCGCGCGGACGGGTCCCCACCTCGATGGTGGCGACCACGCTGTCGGTGCGGGTATCGATCACGCTGAGGTTGCGGGAGTCTTCGTTGGTGACGTATGCCAGCTCGCCTCCGCCGGTTGCCGCCGCGGCGGGCGCGGGAGTGGAGTCCATGCCGGCAGCCTCGTCACCCGGGCGCTCGGACGTGCAGGCGGCCGCGAGCGCCGCGGCCGTGAAATAGGATCTAGCGCGCATCGAAGATCGCCTGGTCTCGGTTTCTGGTCTCGTCGAGACCTTTGATCGTTGATCTGCCGACGGCGCGGCGGAACACCGCCCCGCTCACGTCGGCCTTGGACAGGTTGGCCCCGGTGAGGTCCGCGCCCGTGAAATCGGCCTGGACCAGGTCGCTGTTGCTGAGATCGGCGCCGGCCAGCTTGGCGTCGCGGAGGACGGCGTAGGAAAAGTCCGCCTTGAAGAGATTGGCGCCGGTCAAGTCCGCGCCCGTGAGGTCCGCGCCGACGAACTGCGCGCGCATGACGCCCATCGACTGGTTACCCGGATCGGCGCCGATGTTCGCGTTGCGCAGGTTCGCGCCGGCGAGCAGCGCGTTCTTGAGGTAACCGATGATGCGGGTGCGCGAGAGATTGGCCCCGCGCAGATCGGCCTTCTCGAGGATGGTGGCGAACAGGCTCGCGCCCTCGAGATTCGCCTTCTGGAAATCCGCCCGCCGGAGCGTGGAGGTGTCGAGATTGGCGCCCCGGAGGTCGGCCTCGGTGAGCACCGCGTCGGTCAGGTCGCAGGCCAGCAGGTTTGCCTTGGCCAGGTTCGCGCCTGCGAGGCGCGCACCCGTGAGGTTGGCACCATTGAAGTCCACGCCGGAGAGGTCGAGTCCGCTCAGATCAGCGCCGCTGAGATCGGCCGGGTTCTGCACCGTGCCCGCGGCGAGCTTGGCCTTGGCCTCGGTGAGCGAGAGCTTGGCCAGGGCGGTCTGCTGCTGGGCCGTGGCCGGCCGGGCGGCGAGCTCGACCGCGGCAACCGCGGCCAACGCAGCGAGCATGAGTGTAATACGCACGAAGCCTCCGTCCGTCACGGGTCCAAGTGCTACGGGACCGCCCAGGAGGGCGGTCCCGTAGCTTAAGCTCGTTGCCGACGAGACTCAGCTCTGGGAGCTGGCGCTCTCCGGCTCGGCTTTCACCGCCGGGCGCCCGGCGGAAATCTTCTGGTCGGCGCGGCCCTTCACGTATTTATAGATGTTCTCGATCTTGTCCATCTCGAGGCCGAGGGCGCACCAGCCGGGCATGCCCTTGTCGGGGCGGCCGGCGCACACAGTCGTCACGAACATTTCCTTGGTCGGCACCGTGCCGCCCTCCTTGAGGGAAACGATGAGCGCCGGGGCGAACGACGTGCCCACCGCATACTCTCCGTGACAGCGGGCGCAATTGAGCTCGTACTGCTTCCAGCCGTTGTAGACGTCCTGCGCAACGGTGTCCTTCGGCGCGGTATGGTACGGATCGCGCGCCTGGGCGCCCGCTTCGCGCGCGCCCGCAGCCAGGAGGACGACGGCGGTGACGGCGGCGGCGAGGCGCCCGACCGGCTGGAACGGAGCGATGCTCATCTTCGGGGCGGTCCTTTCAGCTTCATAGGGCCACGGATTTTCGCCGGAACGGAGTCGAGGCAAGTGCAACCGGCGTGCCGCGCAAGACGCGCACGCCGGATACACTTCCGGGCTGGCCGGCTAACTCGACTCAGTGTACATCGTTGCCGCGACGAGGTCGCGGCGGTTACTGCCGGGCGGCCTACCTGGCGCCCGGTGCGGACGGGTCTCCTGTCGGAGCCGCCTCGGTACGCTGCTCCGGCTCGCCTTTCTTCTCTTCGGCCACGACCGGGAGGAGCGGCACAGCGTACTGGCGAAGGATCGCCTCGATCTCGGGGTGCTTCTGGTCGATCACCTTTTCGAGGCTGTCCCGGAGCTCGCGATCCCGCCGGCGGACGGCCATCGACATGTTGAAGGCGAAGGGCAGATCGGCGATGCTGTCGTACTGGGTCAGCGGCTGCACGACCAGCGGCACGGACGCGCGCTGGGCGAAGTACCCGGCGAGCGGCCCCCACACGATCGATGCATCCACCTTCTTGTCGACGACGGCATTCACGATGTCTTCGGGGCGATCCAGCACGCTGTAGAAGGTCGTGAAGCCGACCAGATTTCCCACGACCCCATGGCGGCTCAGCGCCATGGCCGGCGGCGTGTTCGTGGCGTCGGAGTTGAGCAGATTGATGCCGATCCTGAGCTTCTTCCACGCCGGGTCCTCGAGCGACTTGAGGTCGAGCCCGCTGTCCTTCCGGTACACGACTACGTACCCGGCGCGGTAGTACGGCTTGGTGGTGGCGGCCATGTCGAGCCCCGAAGGAGCCGTCAGGGCCACATCGCAGTAGCGGCCGTTGAGCGCGCGGGAGAAGAATCCCCGGCGCACCGGCCACCACGCATACTCGAGCTTCGCGTTCCACTCCCTGGCGATGAGCTCGGCGATCTTGTTCTCGTATCCTTCGCCCTTCTGGTTCGAGGCGGGCATGTTGTCCGGATCGGCACAGATCCGGAGCACGCCGGCCGTGGGCGGGTGCGACCGGAGCGCCGGCTGGTCCTGCGCCGCGGCCGGAGGCGCCAGGAGCGCCAGGGACGCGGCCAGGCTGCCCGCGGCGATCGATCTCGAGAAGGTCAACTGCGGCATTGGTCCAACCTTGTGTGTGTACCCCAATGTGGTAGCGAACGGCGCCGGAGCGGTGAA
>JBOHSY010000487.1:0-2151 GCA_050733355.1 Gemmatimonadales bacterium
GTCCAGCCGTCCAGCCCCGCGACCCGCTCGCGGTACCCGATGAAGTTGACGACCCGGCCATCAACGTCACCGGCGAAGTACGGCTGTGAGCCCAGCTCGGTCAGCCCGTGACGGGTCCAACCTTCCGCTCCTGCTTCGAGCAAGGCGAGCACCGCGCGGACGGCGGGGACTTCACGATAGGCGATCCGGCGGCGGGCCGTGGCCGGCACGCCGGCGGCTGCCAGAGCCCGAATCGCGAAGTCGCCATAGGGCCGCGCATCCCGGGAGACGACGGCGACCCGGTGGGGTGGCGTGCCGGCGTCGATCAGCGCCCGGACCTTCGAGCTGACAGCCGCCAGCTCGCGATCCACGTCGGGCTCGCTGACTAGCTCAAACTTCCCGGCCTGGGCCGATGCCGGCGCGAACAGCTCGGTCGCCATCCCGGTACCGGGGATGCGCTCGATCGAAGAAACCAGTTCCGGCGACACCGGCAGGTCGCCGGTGAGATAGAGACCGATGCGATCCAGCGCCGGCGACTGGTTCAGCGCGGAGAGGAGTGGCCGCCAGCCACCGCGCAGATCGGCCAGTCCCAGAATCCTGATCTCGCGGCGCCCGCCCAGCCGTTCCGCCAGGCCGGTTGGCGAGGCGCGCACCGCTGTCGCGGCATCGGCCAGCATATCGCGCCCGTCGCGCCGTCCGAGGCGCTCCAGCTCGCCGACGTAGGCCGTATACAGCGATACCAGTTCGGCGTCCCGATCCTTCTCGAACTGCTCGCGCTTGCCCAAGGAGGCCACGGCCGCCGCATAGGCATCCGGTGTCACCGTCTCGGAGCGGAGCTCACCGAAGAGCTGCTCCACGGCTCCGAGGAAGTCGCTTTCGCGGTCTCGGAAGGTTGGGCCGGCTCCAGCACGAATGATGCTACCCAGCAGAGCGGCCCGCTCGAAATCGCCCAACGGCCGCAGCTCGCTCGCGCCGAGCCAGGCCGGCAGCTCGTGGAACACGCACACCGGCGGATCGAACCAGCCGGGCACCCCACCTGCGGCCGCAAGCTCTAAGAGGTCGTCACGCAACCCGCCCTGCCGGAGCACCAGCAGGTACGGGGGCCACGCGGAGCCCGCGGCGGGAGGCCGCGGCGCTTGGAGAAATGCCTCCGCCGCGCCCTCCAGGAGCTTTGCCGGGTCACCGTTGACTAGGACGTGCAGCTTCGCCAGAGGACCCCCTGTGTCGGGCACGTGAAGCTGTGCCTCGGCGGCTCGGTTGTCTTGACTCCGGAATCGCGCGCGCCTCAAAATGAGTCGAGGACCCGCAGTTTACGTCGCCGGCTTCCGCCGAGTTGTCCGCGTGCTTGCTCAAGGGGAGAATCGGAGAGGCGCGCCCACCATAAGACCGTGGGCAACGATCGTCAAGAGCCCCTCGTACGAGAATTTAGATCGGCGGTAGAGCGGCTCACGATCTACAAGCCGCTCTTGGGACCCATACCCCGATCCGGGCCAGGTAATGCAGCCGTGCTATGCGTCATACGCGAATCGTACCCGAGGCATCCGCCGGCAGCCGACGCCGAAAGGCTTCCGATGAAAGCAGGGGCGGGACTCGAAGCCGCGACCCCGGCTATTCCTTGAATCGGGCCGCTTCCTCCGAGCCGCCGGTCACGTTGCCAGCGCTGTAAGAATGCGCCCCGGCCCCGGGCGAGCTCGCCGCCGGCCACCCTCGCCCGGGTCGTCGTACAACACGGAGAGCACCTTGGGTCATTCGAGTCACTCCTCTCGCATTCTCTTTCAGCAAGTCATCGGGGCCAGCGCCGCGTGGTCAGGTGGGTCGGCGTCCAATCCTGGCATCGCGAGACACTCGCCGGCGGAACCGGTCCGGAACGCGCTCGATTGGGGGTGTACTAGCAGCGCCAGGCGCTTGCCGGCGGGGCGGCTTTTCGCCGCTTCGCGTGCTGCGCCGGTGGCCGCGCCTCGAGCCGGTCTTCGTTCGGGGGGCGCGAGCACGACGGATTGACATGGTAATGCATTCGCATTACTCTTTGGTAAGGCAAACGCATTCCTTCTAACTGGAGGTTCGATGGGGACCAGGGTTCGCCGCCGCGCCCGCGAGAAGCCCCCGAACGAGCTCGTCAGCAAGGTTACCGCGAAGGCTCAGACCACGTTGCCGAGTGGCGTCCGGAAGGCG
>JBOHSY010000488.1:0-1042 GCA_050733355.1 Gemmatimonadales bacterium
GCCTACACGACGCTCACATGACAGCCTCCCCATGGGGGGCCAAAACTCGATCGAGAAGTGCGGAACGCGGGAAATGAAGTCTGTTGTGATGATGATCGACCCTCGCCCCGCCGCAGGTCGACGGGGACGACTTCCCACACGGCCCGCCTTGACACGCGACACACCCTAAGCGCTGGCAATCTTCGAGCGCTGCGTCGTCGAACCGTCCTGGCCGTCGTCGCCGACAGGTGAGCCGGTCCGCGCAGCTCAGGCAGACTGACGACTATGGACTCCACTGCCACCTCCTGGTACTCGAACCCGAAGGCTCGGTCTGTTGAGCGTCTCTCCGGTTGAGCGGGACGGGGGTCTCTCGCGTCATCGTTGGTGAGGATGGTGCGGGGGTGCGGGTTTGGGTCGTCCGGTGGCGTCAGGGTGAGGATGGCCTGAATAGGCTCGGGTGGTCGTGAAAGCCAACGGCCCTCCCCGCTCGCGTTGCCCTGCTGTCGGGAAGGGCCGTTCGAACGCGCCCGGAGGCGGTCCGTGCTCAGCGTAGGTCCTGATCCTGTCCAGGTCGAAGGTCAGTTGGTGTCGGGTGAGTTGGTCTGCCCGGGTTGTGGGGGGCGGCTGGCGCCGTGGGGGCGCGCGGCGCCGCGGTTCGTGCGGGTTACCGCGCAGGTGGTGCGGCGGATCCGGCCGCGTCGGGCGATCTGCTCGCGGGTGGGCGGCTGCGGCCGTTCGCACGTGTTGTTGCCCCGGTTCTGCCTGGGCCGCCGGGTGGATGTGGTGGCGGTGATCTGGGCGGCGCTGCTGGGCCGCGCCGCTGGGCTGGGGTGGCGCGCGATCACCGCGGCGGCGGGGCGGCCGGCGTCGACGGTGCGGGGTTGGCTGTCCCGGTTCGCCGCGCATGCCGAGCCGATCCGGGTGTCGTTCGCGTGGCTGGAGCGTGAGGCGAGCACCGGCGGCGATCTGGACCGGCTGGTTCCGGCCGGCAGCGCGGTGGCCGACGCGGTCGCGCAGATCGGTGCGGGGTGCGCGGCGGTGCGCCGCGCGTTGGGGGCGGCGG
>JBOHSY010000489.1:0-11805 GCA_050733355.1 Gemmatimonadales bacterium
TCACCACCGCGATCTGCAGCGTCACCACAAAGGCGCGTCGGGGCGCGTCGGCCGGATCCATCCGCCCCGCGCCCCGTCCCGGCATGGCGACTTCGGCGAGCGCGTGCCCCAGCCGGCGCGACGATCGCACCAGTCCCAGGGCGAACGGCGCCGCGCACACCGCGGCCCCGCCGAGCACGAGCCAGCGGCCGCCATCCAGCGCGCCGCCGCCGAACCGCCGGATCAGCTCGAGCAGGTCCTGCCGGTTGATGGAGACGCCGATGACGAGCCCCGCGAGCAGGACCGCATCGAGCAATACGAATCGCCCGGCTGCGCGCACCGGCGCCCACGGCGTGGTCCGGTCGGTCCGGCCGCGCAGCAGCTCCACCCACGAGCCGTAGAGCGTGACGAACGTCTGGAGCGGCCGCGGGAGGCGGCGGTCCACGTACAGCGCCAGCGGCTCGGACGAGCGCACCAGGATCGGCGTCAGGAATGCGGTGACGGCGCAGACCGCTACCGCCACGTGCGGGAGCGATGCGGCCGGTCCGCCCAGACCCACGCCGAGCCCGGCGATGATGAACGAGAATTCGCCCACCTGCGCGAGGCTGAGCCCCGCCCGGAGGCTGAGCCGGGTGCCATGCCCGGTCAGAAATGCGCCGACGGTCACACCGAAGGTCTTGCCCCAGAGGACGACACCGGTGAGCACCACCACGACGACCCACTCCCGCCGGATCACCGCCGGGTCGAGCAGCGTGCCGACCGCCACGAAGAAGATCGCCGCGAACATGTCGCGCACCGGGCGCACCAGCGGCGCTACCTGACGCGCGGCTCCCGACTCGGCAACCAGCGATCCGGCGAGGAACGCACCCAGCGCTACCGAGTATCCGGCCCAGACCGCGACCAATGCCGCGAAGAAGCAGAGCCCGATGCTCGCGACCAGCGTGGTTTCGGGGCTGCGGAGCCGGGCGATGCTCCGCATCGCCGGCGGCACCACCAGCAGTCCCACCGCGAACGACCCGGCGAGAAAGGCGAGCAGCCGGCCGCCGGTGCTCAGCACCCGCGCCGGGCTGAGCTCGCCTTCGAAGGTGAGCGCGGTCAGCGCGGCGATCAGCAGGATGGCGACCAGGTCCTCCACGATCAGGACACCGAACACGAGATCGCGGAGCGGCGCCTCCGCGCGCTCTTCCGCCAGCACCCGGGACACGACCATCGTGCTCGAGATCGCGACAACTGCGCCCGCGAAGGCGCTCACGAGGGGGCTCCAGCCCAGGAGCTGTCCCGCCAGATAGCCGAGGGTCAGCATCAGCCCGACCTCCAGCACGGCGACGAGCGCCACCCGCGGGCCGAGGCGCACCAGCTTCCGCATGCTGAACTCGAGTCCCAGCGAGAACATCAGCAGGATCACACCCAGCTCCGCGAGCGTCCGGACCCTGTCCGCCTCGGCGACCAGTGGAATCGGGACGTGCGGACCCACCACCAACCCGGCGAGCAGATAGCCCAGCACCACCGGCAGGCGCAGCCGCTGGAAGAGCACCGTCGTCACGGCGGCAACGCCGAGCACGACGGCGAGATCCTTCAGGAAGAGATGGGCGTCTGGCATGCGGTGCGTGTAGTTTACGGCATCCAGGAGGTTTCGGCATGAGGACATCGGACAGCGCGACGCCGATCGAGCCGAGCGTCGAGGCCATCGTCACCCTGCGGCAACGCCTGCACCAGATGGGTTTCCTGCTGAGCGACGACGCCGCGCACCAGTTGCTGCGGGACGTCCTGGCAGTCGAATCGACGCGGATCGACCGGCGCGCTCGCGAGGCGGCGACCGCGTGCCTGCGGAGCATCCAGGACGCCGCGCAGGAAGCGGTACGGATCCTGACGCAGGGATCGGCCGCGGCGCCCCGACCGCAGCCGATCCCCCACGGTCCCGTCGACCCGCCCGCGGCGGTTTCGGCTCCCCCGCCGGCCCCGGCCCGGCCGCGTGACGAGGCGGTGGACCTCGCGGACGTGGTGCGCCGGCGCCTGGGCGACGACGCCCCGGCCAACCCGACGCCCCGCCGCCCGGACCAGTCGATCGCGGAGCCCCCGGGGCCGCGCCGGCCGGTCTTCAAGGGCCGGCGCGGACGCTAGGCCGGCGCCGCCACCGCGGCCGCTCTTGCGCAGCCAGTCCGCAAGTCACACCATGGAGATCGAGCCTCGAACGGAGGAACCCCCCATGGAAGGGCTCGTCATCAGCGTGCTGCTGTACGCCTGCTTCGCGATCATCGTCTACGGCGCCGTGCTGGCGTTCCCCACCGAGCCCCGGGTGCTCCGGCGGCACTGGGCCGGAGTGCTGCCGGGCGACACCGTCGTGCTCCACGGCGAGGAGCGCCACGTGGTCGAGGTGGATATCGATCACGATGCCGTGGTGGTGGACCGCGCGTTCGAGCACCCGCCCCTTCCCGGCGAGTGGGTGGTTGTGCGGCACCACGCCGCCGCCTGAGCAGGTCGAACGGCCGCAAATCAGAAACGGGTTGGCCCGGAGGCCAACCCGTTCGTTGTGTATTGACGCATCCTGCCTCGATTGGGCCGAGCTCCCGGAGCAGGACTCGAACCTGCGACCCGCTGATTAACAGTCAGCTGCTCTACCAACTGAGCTATCCGGGATCGGGAGGCCACGGGGCCCGAACCGGCGCGGATTATAGGTCGCCGCGCTGGTCCGGGCAACTGGATGACGGGCAGGACGCGACCTCGGGCGGTCAGAGCCCGCAGAAGCGACCCGCCCCGTGTCGGGGGACCGGGGCGACGCTTTTTCGACCGATGCGAGCGCAGACCGACATATTCAGCCATGTTTGCGAGTAGTCACTCATATCAACCTGGCCCCAGCCAGCGGCTTTGCGTGGCAAAGCCACGTGAAAATACATGCTAACGCAATGTTGAGAAACGTGTTACACAACTCCCCCTTCCGCGATGGCGTCGGCCTTCTACCTTCTCTCAATGCCTCTCCATCCCCTCGTTGGGCATGCTGATGCCCGGCGAAGGATCGCCGCGGCGCATCGTGGCGGTAGGCTCCCGCAGGTGCTGCTGCTGACCGGTCCCCCCGGGATCGGGCGCCAGCGTCTCGGGCTCTGGGTGGCCCAGTTGCTCCTGTGTGAACGGCCGGCGGAGGAGCCGTGCGGGACCTGCGGAGCGTGCCGACTGGTGCTGGGGCTCGCTCACCCGGATCTGCACTGGCTCGTGCCGATCCCCCGCCCCAAGGGCGACGTGGATCGGCAGGTGGACGAGGCCGCTGAGGCGCTCGCCCAGGCCATGGAGGATCGCCGCGCCGCCCCGCTGTACGGGCGGGTGGACGGCATGGCGAGCCACGGAATGGCGAGCGTCAGGCTCCTGCTTCGGCGAGCCGCGCTGACGCCAGTGCAGAGCCGGATCAAGGTCTTCCTGGTGGGCGACGCCGAGCGGCTGGTGCCCCAGGAGTCGAGCCCGGAGGCGGCCAACGCGCTGCTCAAGCTGCTCGAGGAGCCTCCGGCCGACACCTGGTTCGTGCTGACCGCCGCGGATCCCAGGCGGCTGTTGCCCACGATCCGCTCGCGCGCCGTGCCCCTTAGGCTCGGGCGCTTGACCGATGCCGAAGTGACCCGGGTACTGGGTCGGGCCGCCCCGGAGGCGGACGGCGCGCCGGGTTCCGCCTTGGGCGGCGGCACCGGGCTGGCAGCCTACCAAGCCGCCGCGGCTTTTCTCGACTCCGTGGCGGCCGGTTCGGGCGACCGGCTGGAACGCGCTCTCGGGCAGCCCGCCTTCGCCGCGCGGGGCGACTTCACGGCCCTGCTCGACGCGCTCGCGGACACGCTCGCGGACGCAGCCCGCTCGGCCAGCGGCGCAAAGCCGAGGCGGCCCCTGCCCCCCGCGGTGCGGGGGAGGCGCGACCCCGCGGCGCTGGTCGCTGCGATGCAGCGGGTGGCCGCGGTGCGTGAGGCGGCGGCGGGAAACGTGAACCCGCAATTGCTTCTCGCGGCCTTGGCCGACGATCTGGCGGAGGCGCTGTGAAGCTGACGCATCTGGATGATCAGGGCGAGGCTCGGATGGTCGACGTCGGCGGGAAGCCGGTCTCCGAGCGGATGGCGGCGGCCGAGGGAGCGGTGCGGATGTCGCGAGCCGCCTTCGACCTGGTGGCGGGACACGGAGTGGAGAAGGGCGACGTGCTGGCCGTGGCTCGGCTCGCCGGCACGATGGCCGCCAAGCGGACGGCGGAGCTGATTCCTCTCTGTCACCCGCTGGGGCTCGATCTCGTGACCGTCGAGGCAGAGCTGGACGAGCGGCTGCCGGGGGTGCGGATCCGGGCCGTCGCAAAGGTGACGGCGCGCACCGGCGTCGAGATGGAGGCCCTCACGGCGGTCGCGGTGGGCTGTCTGACAGTATACGACATGGTGAAGGCCGTGGACCGAGGGATGGTGATCGAGGCAGTGCGACTGACGTCCAAGACCGGCGGGACCCGGGGTGACTGGCGTAAAGGAGACTCCGATGCGGACACGAATCGGTAGGCGACCCACGAAGCGGGAGCGGCTCGAGCGTTTCGTCTCGCGCGGCGCCGTGCTGCTCGCGGTGGCCGTGCTGATCGGCGCCATCGCCGGGTGGACGCGTCGTGTGCGCGCGGCCGATCAGCGGCGTCCCGTGGACAATCGCGTCGCCCGGCAGTTCGTCTCACTCGGCGACGAGGTCGCCGCCGCGCGCGGGGACGCGGCGGTGGCGCGGGTGCAGCTCGAGCGGGCCCACGCCATCATCGAGTATTCCGGCCGGTATCAGATTCCGGCCGATCTCGCCGCGGCCATCTACGACATCGCCCTGAGCGAAGGCCTGGATCCGGCGCTCGGGTACCGCCTGGTCAAGGTCGAGAGCGGGTTCAACCGCACGGCGCGGAGCCACATGGCGGCGATGGGCTACACTCAGCTGCAGCTCGCCACCGCGCGTTTCTACGATTCCACGCTCACCGAGGAGCGGCTGCTCGAGCGCGACCCGAATCTGCGCATCGGCTTCCGGTTCCTGCAGGATCTGCTCCAGCAGTTCGATGGCGACATGAATCTCGCCCTGCTCGCGTACAACCGGGGCCCTGGCCGCGTGGCCGAGATCCTCGCCGAGGGCGGCGATCCGAAGAACGGGTATGACGATGCGGTGCTCCGAGGCTACCGCGCCCCGCGCACCGAGCAGCCGGCGGCCGCGGTCGCGCCTGCGGGCTGGCGCTAGGCGGGAATCCTGAGACGCGTGCCGCGCCGGAGCACGTCGTCCACCGACAGATCGTTCGCTTCCCTGAGGGCCTTGACCGTGACGCCGTAGCGTCGCGCGAGGCCCGTCAGCGTATCGCCCCTCCGCACGATGTGACTGCGCGCGTCCGCCGCGGCCATGCTGGGCGTCGGCGCCTTCTGCACCGATTTCCGGCCCGCCCGCTGGGCGGCATCGCCGGTGGACACGCGAAGCCGCTGGCCGGACCGGATCCGCGTACTCTTGCCCATGCCGTTCAATCGCTGGATCTGGCGCTGGCTCACGTGGTAGCGCCGCGCGATCGAGCTCAGCGTCTCGCCCCGACGGACGCGGTGCCAGGTGGCATCGGCGGGCTCCGGCGCAGAGACCTGGCGCGCCACCTCCGCCGAGATGGGGCCCTGCGTCGGCACGATGATGAGCTGGCCCCTCCGCAGTCTGGTGCTGCGGACCCGCGGATTCGCCGCCCGCAGATCGCCCAGCGCCACGTCGTAGCGCCGCGCGATGCCGCTCAAGGTCTCGCCCGAACGCACGATGTGCTCGCGGAAGGTCACCCGCTGGGACGCGGGAAGCGCCGCGTACGCCTCCGCGGCCGCGGCGCCGTGGCCCGCCGGCAGGCGAACCACCCAGGTCCCGTTCGGCGGCGTCGTGAGCCGGAGATACTGCGGGTTCAGCTCGCGCAGCGCCGCGACCGTCGTGTCCGCCAGGCGGCCGAGCACGTCGAAGCTCGTCATGCCCTGCACGATCAGCGAGTCGTACTGCCGGCCGGTGTCGGGCGGCGGGAGCGGTGGAAAGCCGTAGCGCGCCGGGTCCTTGGCGATCATGGCCGCCGCGATGAGCTTGGGGACGTAATCCTTGGTCTCGCGCCGGAGCAGCTTGGTGTCGTACAGACGGAAGAACGTCGCGTCCGAGGGCAGCGTATCGGTATCGTCGTCGGGCAGCCGCACGAGGCCCCGCGACACCCGGCCGGCGCCGGCGTTGTACGCGGCGGCCGCGAGATAGTGGGATCCGAATCGGTCGGTCAAATCCTTGAGGTGGCGCGCGGCGGCGTCGGTCGCCTTGTAGGGATCGCGGCGTTCATCCACCCAGCGGTCCACGCGGAGGCCGTAGTACTTGCCCGTGCCCTTCATGAACTGCCACATGCCGACGGCACGCGCGCGGCTCGTGGCCGTGTTGGAGAAGCCACTTTCGATCAGTGCCAGATAGATGAGATCGTTCGGCAACCCCTCCTGCTGCAGCCGCCGGCGAATCATCAACTCGTACCTGGGCATGCGGCTCAGCCAGATGGCGAACCGCTCCCGCGCCATGCCCCGGAAGAAGTTGAGGTAGTACTGAACCCGGCTGTGGGTGTTGAAGCGTTCGACGGCGATGTCGAACGTCACCGCGCCGGCTGCGGCCGCGGCCGTCCCGCCGGTCGTCCCTTCGTCGGCTTCCTCGGTCTCGCTGCTCAGCGAATCCGGCAGCTCGGCGAACAGTTGCTCGAGAACGGCCTCATCCGCCGCGGAGTCGGCGGCGATGCGCAGTGCCTCGGCGAGCTCGCTATCGACGTTCGAGAACAGGACCGGCGCCGGCGGGATCGGCTCGAGCGAGTCGGGAGCTGCGGTCGACGGCGATGGCTGGCTCGCAGCAGCCGGAGCGGGCTGGCTGGGTGCGGACGGCCGGCCGCCGCAGGCCGCGGCGACGAACGCGAACGGGAACAGCCAGAATCGCTTCATCACGTCTCCTCCGACACCGCGACCCGAACCCAGCCGAAGCTTTCGGCAAATATTCGGCCCAGCCGCGGAGTGCAAACCGCGGATGCACCGGCGAATTGACAGAATTACCGCATGAACAGCCGGTTGCCGAGGATCCGGTTCGTCGCGTTGAGCACGGCGAGCGCGCTTCCCCGCGCCGGGTCGGCGTCGGTCAGGTACGATCCGACGACCCGATGGGTGTTCCCGTCCGATTGCACCGCGATCGACACGATGACGACGGTTGCATCGAACGCGCGCACCGCTTTCACCCCGAGCAGCTCGAAACCGATCTGGCCGGCAACGGCCTGCACCAGCGCCGTCACGCAGGCCTGCGCGGCGCAGCGGAGCTCGCCGGCCTGCGAGCCGAGGCCCTCGGACTCGCCGGCGAACTGCTCGGAGCCCCGCCAGGTCAGGCCCACCCGCGCGCGACACTGGCCGTTGGCCAGGCGGTCGAGGGTAAACTCCGCGAACCGGAGCCGCTCCTGGCTGATGCTCGGGGGCGGGACGGCGTCGGAGACCCTGCTGGAATCCGCGTAGGAGTGGTCCGGTGCGGTCGTACGGCCTCCGGGCAGGTGCCGGCGCGAGTGGGGCCTGGAAACGGGACCTACGGCCTCCGCCGAAGGGGCAAAGGCTATGCCACCCAGCGGGGTTAGGGGACCTCGAACCGGACCTCCAGCTGATGCTGATCAGCGGCCCGGCGGACGACGTCCGCCTCGAGCCGCGCCCCGCCGGTGGGGTCGGAGCCAAGACCGACGACGACGAGGGTTCCGTCCTCCAGCTCGAGACGGAGCTGGCGAAGATCGGAGCGCACGCTCGCGCTGCTTATGGCGCGCCCACGGAGCGAGTCGAGGGCGGCGGACACGCGCCGGAGATCGCGAAGCGGAATCTGGCTCACGGTCAGTCGCGCACGAGGGCCTGGAACCGCGTCCGCAGCTCCCGGGTCACCGGCCCCTCCTTGCCTGAACCCACGACTCGGCCATCGACTTCGCGGATCGAGATGACCTCCGCGGCGGTTCCTGTGAAGAAGGCCTCGTCCGCGGTATACACGTCGTACCGGTTGAGGGGCTCGTCGCGCACCTCGTACCCGGCGGCCGTGGCGATCTCCGCGACGACGTCCCGCGTTACTCCGCGGAGAATCCCGCCCCAGGTCGGTGGTGTGCGGATCCTGCCCCCGCGCACGACGAACAGGTTCTGGCCCGAGCCCTCGGCGACGAACCCGGCGGGATCCAGCATGAGCACCTCGTCAGCCCCCGCCTGAATGCCCTCGATCTTGGCGAGTACGCGGCTCAGATAGTTGAGGGACTTGACCCGCGGCGAGAGCGCCTCGCGATGGGGAATCGGCGTCCCGGCGGTGACCACGCGGAGCCCGCACTGATACACCTCCTCGGGCCAGAGGCGGATCGTGTCGGTGATGATGATGATCGAAGGGGACGGGCACTTGCGTGGGTCGAGGCCGAGATCGCCCACGCCGCGGGTGACGACGTGCCGGAGATAGCCCTCGGTGAGGCCGGAGCGGCGGACGCCCTCCTCCGTGACCGTGGCCATCTCCTGCTTCGCGATGGGAATGGTCAGCCAGATGGCATGGGCCGAATCGTACAGGCGGTCCAGGTGCTCCTGCAACCGGAACACCTTCCCGCCGTAGAACCGCATCCCTTCGAACACGCCGTCGCCGTACAGCAACCCGTGGTCGAACACGGAGACGGCGGCGGTCTCGCGATCGAGCCAACGGCCATCCAGCCACACCGTCGCCACTCCGCACCTCGGCCCGAAGAGGAGCGGTGAATGTGGCGCGTGACGGAAGGCGGCGGAAGGGGGCGAGCCCCGCCCGCCGCCCTCGGTCTTAGGCGGTGCCAGCCTGCGCCGCGGTCTTGCGCGACGCACCACTGAGCATCCCCCCGAGAAGCTCGGACACGTAGCCGAAGATCGCACCGGCGACGAGCGCCGCGATCACCTTGGGATAGGTGCCTCCGGCGCCAACGACCACGCTGACCGCCGTGGCGGCGCCGATGAACGCGCCGGGGATGAAGCCCAGCACCGCGACCTTCGACTGGAGCACCATCGCGGCCGCGACCACGCCGACGAGGACGGAGAGCGCGGCGAGGTTTCCGGGTGCGATGCTGTTCGCCACGGTCAGCGCCACGAACGCCCAGAAGACGCCGGATAGATTGGATGCGAGCGTCTTGACGAGCCCATCGGTCTTCCCGCCGGCGGCGAAGAAGCATCCCCACGCGATGATGCCGGCCCACACCGGAAGCGATGCCGGTCCGAGCGCGATGTAGGTCCAGATGGCGATCAGGATGCCGATGCTGAGCGCAAGGGCCAGAAGCACGTTCATGAGGCGACCTCCTGCCCTCGCGGCGAGGGCCCTGGGTGGAGAGCTGCCGTGCCGAACCTGCCGATGAGCGCCTCGAACGTACCTCCGGCCCGGCGGCCCGCAAGGGCCGGAGGGCCGGAGGCGGTACCGGCGGAAGGGGGAGAACACGCGGTCCCGAAGCGATGAAAGCAGAACGGCGGCAAGGCCTTAGCACCCTGCCGCCGTCCGTATCGCTCTACCGTCTGGACCGTCTTTTCGGCCCGTACCGCCCCGGTCGATCAGTCTTCTACGACGATCAAGTACTTCGACGGGGCCCAGAACTCCTCGGGCGACTCGATCTGCAGCGAGCCCCGCACCTTCTTGCCGTCGCCCGTGAGGGACGACGCGGCGAGAAACTGCGGGCTCTGGCGCGACACGATCTTGTAGTTCTTGTCCTCGCGCGGGAGCGCGATCGTGAGATCGCGGGTCTTGTCCACCCGGGTGAAGGCCTCAGGGTTGAGGTCCCGGGCCGGAACGATGTGTGTGCCGCCGAAGAAGAGGAACTTCGACCCTTCCTTGGCGACGACACCCCGCTCGATCAGCTCCTTCTTCGTGCCCACGGCGTAGTACACCGTGTTCTTGTAATCGGTCAGCTGGCCGACGGTGTCGGTGAGCGCCACGTTGGTGGCGCTGAGCTGCTCGTTGACCAGGCTCATCGTGTCGACCCGGCTGGTCAGCGCTGCGATCTCGACCTTCTGGCGGTCGATGACGGCGGTGTACTCCGCCTCTTGCCGCTCGGCCGCGGCCTTGAGGTCCGCCACCGTCTGCTTGGCCGACTCGAGCTGCGCGAGCAGCCGCTCGTTGCGGCGGCCCATCCGGCTGGCACGCTGGGTCTGCGCCTCCAGCTTCTGCTCCGCCTCGTTCAGGCGGGTGATCGTTTCCTTGATCCGGCCCAGCGCGGCGACACGCTCCTGCGCGGCGCCGGACGCGGTCTGCTCGGACGCGAGCACGGGGCTCACGCCCACGCTCTTGACCTTCGCCAGTTCGGTGTTGAGATCGCTGACGAACTTCGTGGTCTCCAGCACCTCGTTCAACAGGCTGTCCTTCTCGGCGGAAACCTGCCTGGCCTCGGCCAGCGCCGCGTTCAGCTCGTCGCGGCTCCGATCGCAGGCCGTGGTTCCGGCCATGACGAGCGCGAGCATCAGCCACACGTACCGCATGAACCCCCCTTCGCTACGATTGAATGACTTGAAACCCCGCGGGCGACGATCGCAGCCGCGCGCACGCCCCGGCGGGCCGCTCCGGGGCGGCGCAGGGACGAAACCGTGATAAGCCTTGGCTGGACGCCGGAGACAAGTGTAAACGGGGTGACGGCTTGGGACCACCCCCGGCAGGTCTTACCGGGTGCACGCTGGATGAGGGGCGAACCGTGAGGGCGCCGGGACTCGAACCCGGAACCTAGGGATTAAAAGTCCCTTGCTCTACCAGTTGAGCTACGCCCCCCGTGCGCTCAAACGTGGGGTGTGGGCGGCCCAAACTCAAGGACGGGCCCGGTGGCCGCGGCAGACCAGCGGGTATCGGCGCGGGATCGCCCGCACCTCGCCCAGCGCCGGAACCGTGATAAACTCTACGGCAACATCCTTGCAACGACTGCGACGACCCCGTTTCAACCGTTCTGATGACTCGCTTATTTCTCATCCTGATCGCCCTGGCGGGAACGGCTGCGCCCGCGGCCGGCCAGACGCCCGGCCGGGAAGACGACCGTTGGCAGCTCACGCTCGCGGACGGCAGTTATCTGTGGGACGTGCGGCTCCTCAAGCTCGACGGCGATTCCATCCACACCCGGCGCGGCGACTCCGTGACCGTGGTGTCCGTCGCCCAGGTGAACGAGCTCCGCCTCATCCGGAAGTCCGAGATGCAGCTCGGCACGCCGGGTGGCGCCATGGCGGCGCTCACCGGCGCGGACGACGAGGTGTACGACCTCACCCCGCTCGAATTCGCAGAACGGCTCCGCGCCGTGCAGAAAATCTTCCTCTATCACCCGCCCGAGGCTCAGTAGGAGCGGCCGAGGGCATCCGCGACCCAGCGGCGCACCCGCGGTCGCGGGTCGTCCCGGTGTCGCTCGAGCGCCTGCCGCGCCGCATCGACGCCGCGCGCGCCCATGGCGCCCAGAGCGAGCGCCACGAGCCGCTGGTCACCGAGTTGCGCTTCGGCCGCCGCTACGATCGCCGTATCGCCGGATGCCACCCCGGCCTCCAGCGCGGCCACCTGGATCACGTCGCGGTATGAGGGCGTGCGCAGCGCCTCGAGCACGAGATCGCGTGCGCCTTCGGGGTCGAGGCTCGCGGCGGTCGTGAGCGCCGCGGCGCGCACGGCGTAGCTGGTGTCCCGCTCGAACGTCTCACGGGCGAGCGCGAAGGCGCGGGCATCGGCGTGACTGGCGAGCGCGGCCGCCGCCGCCGCCCGTACCCGCGCCGAGGTGTCGGCCAGGGCGGTCTGGAGCGCCGGCAGCGCGGCCGCGAGTGGAAACTGCGCCAGAGCCGACGCCGCGTCGGCCCGGAGCCGCGCGTGGTCGGCTCC
>JBOHSY010000490.1:0-2433 GCA_050733355.1 Gemmatimonadales bacterium
GGGTGACCGCGGCGGCCGGGGACGCGACCGCGATCGCGATCACGCGAGCGACATGGTCGAGAACGTCATCGCCATCAACCGCGTGGCCAAGGTGGTGAAAGGCGGGCGGCGGTTCTCGTTCAACGCACTCGTGGCGGTCGGCGACGGCAAGGGGCGCGTCGGCATCGCCACCGGCAAGGCGAACGAGGTCTCCGAGGCCGTGCGCAAGGCCGTGGACGCGGCCAAGCGTGGCATGGTCGAGCTGCCCCGTACCGGCACCACGATCCCGCACGAGATCCTGGGCGAGCACGGCGCCGGGCGGGTGCTGCTGAAGCCGGCCGCCACCGGTACCGGCGTCATCGCCGGCGGTCCGGTGCGCGCGGTGCTCGAGTGCGCCGGTATCACCGACATCCTGACCAAGAGCCTCGGCTCCACCAATCCGCACAACATGGTGCGGGCCACGATGAACGGGCTCGGCCGGCTGGTCTCGGCACGGCAGGTGGCGCGCGAGCGCGGCATCGAGACCGACCAGATCGCCTACCGTCCGCGGCAGGAGGGCTGACGCATGGGCAGAAATCCCGCGGTCGGCCGGCAGGGTCCCGGTTACCACGCGGCGACGATTCCGGCCGAGTCCGACGCGGCGGCGCTCAGCATCACGCAGATCCGCTCGTCCATCGGCCATCCCGAGACGATGCGCCGCACCCTGCGCGCGCTCGGCCTGCGGCACCACCAGGCGGTGGTGCAGCTGCCGAACAACGCCTCCGTGCGCGGCATGCTGTACAAGGTTCGGCACCTGGTCGAGGTCACCGGAAGTGAGAAGTGAGAAGTGAGAAGTGAGACGTGAGACGTGAGCGGTGAGAGGGCGGGCATGGCGGCGCTTTTGACCTCTCACCTCTCGTCTCTCACCTCTCACCTCTCACCCGAACGTTCTGGAGTTACGATGGCAGACAAGATCACCCTTTCGTCCCTGCGTCCGGCCCCCGGCTCCAATCCGGGGCGCAAACGCGTCGGCCGCGGCCCGGGCTCCGGGCTGGGCAAGACGGCGGGCAAGGGCCACAAAGGTCACAAGGCCCGCACCGGCGGATCCACCAATCCGGGCTTCGAGGGCGGCCAGATGCCGATGTACCGCCGCCTGCCGAAGCGTGGGTTTACCAACCCGTTCAAGGTGAGCACGCAGCCGGTGAATCTGCGCCAGCTGACCAGGCTCGGCGGGCACGACGTGAGTCCCGAGACGCTCTATGCCGCGGGACTCATCGGCAAGCCGGGCGCGCCGGTCAAGCTGCTGGGCACCGGCGAGGCCGACCGGCCCTATGCCGTGCGCGGGGTGACGCTGTCCGCGTCGGCCCGCGCCAAGATCGAGGCGGCGGGCGGGACGATCGAGGGGTAACATGACCGCACCACGCGTCCCCGCGTTCGCGATCGACCGCGAGCTCAGGGACAAGCTGCTGTTCACGGCGCTCGCGCTCCTGATCTACCGGATCGGCGCGCACATCGCCGCGCCGGGCGTCAACGTCACCGCGCTCGCCGACTTCATCCGGAACTCGGGCGCGGCCGGCTTCTTCGGGCTCTACGATACGCTGGGCGGCGGGCTCTCCCGCGCGACGGTCTTCGCGCTGGGAATCATGCCGTACATCTCCGCGTCCATCATCTTCCAGCTCCTCGGCGGCGTCGCGCCGTCCGTGGGCAAGATGCAGAAGGACGAGGAGGGCAAGAAGAAGATCACGCAGTGGACCCGGTATCTCACGGTCGGCATCTCGCTGTCCCAGGCCTATACGTTCGCATTGTTCACCGAGTCGATTCCGGGCGCCATCGCGAACCCCGGATTCGCCTCGCGCCTGATCATGGTGGTGACGCTCACCGCCGGCGCGATCTTCGTGATGTGGCTCGGCGAGCAGATCACGGAGCGGGGCATCGGCAACGGGATGAGCCTGCTCATCACCTTCTCGATCCTCGAGCGGCTCTGGCCCTCGACCATCCAGCTCCTCGAGTTCATCCGGAGCGGGGCGGTCACGGTGCTGGGCGCGGTCGCGTTCATCGTGGTCACGCTGGGCGTGATCGCGGCAGTGGTGGCGATGACGATCGCGGCGCGGCGCATCCCCATCCAGATTCCGCGCAAGGTGATGGGCCGGGGGCGCATCCGCGAGGGCCAGAAGTCATTCATCCCGATCCGGCTCATCACCGCCGGCGTGATGCCGATCATCTTCGCCCAGACGATCATCATCGTGCCGGGCACGCTGGCGAGCTTCACGCAGAACGCCACGCTGCAGGACTTCGCGGCCTTCTTCAATCCCGGCGACTGGCCGTACAATCTGGTCTTCGCGCTCCTCATCGTCGTGTTCAGCTACTTCTACACGTCGATCATCTTCAACTCGGTGGACCTGGCCGAGAACCTGAAGAAGCAGGGCGCGTTCATCCCGGGCGTGAAGCCGGGCGCGAGCACGGCCGACTACATCG
>JBOHSY010000491.1:0-5726 GCA_050733355.1 Gemmatimonadales bacterium
ACCCACAGGGCCCCCGCACGATGTTTCTTCGAGACGCGCTTGGAGACGTCGGGCAGCTTCAGCCCCGCGCTCGGCCCGCGGTCACAATCCCCGGGTCACCCCGCGCCAGTCCCGCAAGCGGCATGACCGTCACGCGGTGGTCGAGCTCGTAGCGCAGATCCCCGGGGTAGAGGACGGTCAGATGGTGCAGTCGCAAGTCAGAGAGCGCGATCCGCATCGAGGGAGTGAGGCGCGGGGCGTCCTGGAACTTGGCCTCCACTCCGTAGCGGCGCCCCCCCTTGATGAGGAGCAGGTCCAGCTCGGCCCCGGTATGGGTGCCCCAGAAGTAGGCGGCCTCCGGCCGGACCAGCTTGAGTGTCCCCTCGATGGCGTAGCCTTCCCACGAGGCCCCCGCCTTGGGGTGCGAGAGGATCTGGCGCTCCCCGGCGAGACCGAGCAGCGTATGCAGGAGGCCGCTGTCCCGCAGATAGACCTTGGGCGCCTTCACCTGCCGCTTCTTCTGGTTCTCGTGCCACGGCTGAAGCTGCCGGACCAGGAACAGCCACGATAGGAGGTCCAGGTAGCGCCGCGCGGTGGGCTCGCTGACGCCGAGCGAGCGGGCCGCCTCGGCGGCGTTCCAGATCCCGCCATGATAGTGGGCGAGCATTGTCCAGAAGCGGAGCACGGTCGCCGCCGGGATCGTGATGCCGAGCTGGGGAAGGTCGCGCTCGAGGTAGGTCTGGATGAACTGCTGGCGCCAGACGTAGCTCGCCTGCTCCGACCGCGCGAGGTAGGCAGGCGGAAAGCCGCCCCGCCGCCAGAGCCGGCCGAGCGCGCCTGCGCCCAGCTCGTCCAGCCCGAACCCGGTCAGCGTGACGGTCTCCAGCCTTCCAGCCAGCGTCTCGGAGGATTGTTTGAGGAGGTCGGGCGTCGCGCTGCCGAGGATCAGGAAGCGCGCCCGGATCGGCCGCCGGTCGGACAGGACGCGCAGGACCGGGAAGAGGTCGGGCCGGCGCTGGATCTCGTCGATGACGACCACGCCGCGGAGCGGCGCCAGGGCCGTCATCGGCTCAGCCAGGCGGGCGAGGCTTCGGGGGTCCTCCAGGTCGAAGTACGCCGGGGAGTCGGGCGGCACGATCCGGCGGGCGAGCGTTGTCTTGCCGGCCTGGCGCGGGCCCACCAGGGCGGTGACCCGGCTGCGCCTGAGCGCGGCCCGAATCGCCGCGAGCCATCGAGGCCTCTCGATCACGCGGCAACCATACCATGAAAATCGAAAGTCTACAGTTGGATTTTCATGGTGACGAACTCGCGGCCGGCGCGCCCGCCGGGAGCTGCCCCGCGCTTGATGGCGTCCTCGGATCGATGTCCGGGAGTGAAAATGAGACTTGACAGCCGCCATCGTTGTGAGATAAAAGTCTTACGAAGAGACTTCAATACCAGGAGGGCATCCACATGAGCGGGCAGGCGAGCCGGAAACCTTTTCCCCCCGCGGTGATGGACGAGGTCCTGGAGCGGCACTTCTCCGCCGAGGCGGCCCACGACCTGCCGGGAACTCTCGAAACGCTGACCGACGATTGCGAGCACGACATCGTGGGCTGGCCGTCGGGGCCGGTGCGAGGGCACGCGGCGATCCGGCCGTTCTACGAGCGGCTGTTCCAGGACCTGAAAGCCGAGAAGGTCACGCCCCTCCGCCGCTACCACGGCGACGACTTCCTCATCGACGAGGTGCTCTACGAAGCGACCGCGACTGGTACGCCGTTTGGGCTCCCGGGCCGCAATCGGCGGGTGTCCTTCCGGCTGCTCCACATTTGCGAGTTCGACGACGGCCGCATGTCGCGAGAGAACGTCTGGATGGACTTCGCCGCGGTCGTTCAGCAGCTCGGTGGCTGAGCGAATGCGTGGCGAGCGCGCCCCGATGCCACAAACGAGCCGCCCGGAGGCTCCGGGCACAGCCGGCCCCGATCTCGGCTCGGGTCGGGCCAATCAGAAACGCCGGACTCGCAAGGCCGTCATTGACGCGGCGAACCGCCTCTTGGAGCGAGGCGTCAAGCCGACGCTGGAGGACGTCGCCGAGGACGCGTTGGTCTCCCGAGCCACCGTCTACCGCTACTTCCCGTCAGTCGAGGCCCTCGTTGCGGACGCTCTCTTCGAGCGGGAGGCCCCCGGCCCCGAGGAGCTCTTCGCCGCTGGGCCGGAGGGCCTCCTGGATCGGGTCCTCAAAGCCGAGGCGGCGGTCAACGACCTCCTCTTCGGCGAGGAAGTGGCGGTCCACGTCATCTGCCGCATGTTCATCGACAACTGGCTGGACAGCCAAGAGGGCGACCGCGTCCCGCGTCCCGCCAGACGCCTGCCCGTGATCGACGCCGCCCTGGAACCGTATGCGGACACCCTTGGGCGCGACACCCTGGCGCGCTTGCGTCACGCCCTCGCCCTCGTCATGGGGACCGAGTCCGTGATCGCGCTTCGTGACGTCTGTGGCCTCGACGCCGCCGACGCCAGGGAAACCACCAGCTGGGCGGCTCGGGCTCTCGTGGACGCCGCCCTCGCGGAGACCAAGAGCCACGGGGCTTAGGCGCTACGGCTCCCACTGGGCGAGGTGCTTGACCCCGTCGACGCCCCAGGTGAGGCTCCCGTCGGTTAGGCCTCTCACCTCGAGCTCGCGCGCCCTTTCGGCGCCGACCACGCGCCGAGCCTCGACGAGCTGACCACGCCCGAGCAGCGCATCCAGGCGGTGATGGGACCGGTGGCTTCGGGGCCGACGTCGTCGCGGACTTCGTCTACTGGACGCGGAGGGGCGGATCACCGACCGCCGCGCCGGGCGCATCCCGACCAGCCGGTGCGTGGAGCTGGTGGACCGGTTGCGGCGGATCCGCCTCCCCGACGTCGAGCTCCTCGTCGAGCCGGTCAAGGAGCACCGGTTCGTGCTCGCCCTCCGCGGGACGGGCCTCTCCGGGCGCCTCTCCGAGAGAACCTAGAACCTGAACCTAGCCCTACTTTCGCACAAGTGAAGGGGTGGTGAGTCGTGGCCGGGCGTGAAGGCCCGAGAAATCGTGGGTGACGCTTGCCTTCGGACGGCGAAGTGTGCTACATGAAAGAAGATGCACGTCTTCGAGCGCGAGGTCAGCGGCCATCGCTACCGGATCGCGGCCCAGTCGGTGTGGGACTCGACCCGCGGTCGTTCGGTCGCACGCCAGGTTGTGCTGGGTCCGGCCGCGCCACCGCCGGTGGCGGATCTCGGCGCCACCCGGACGGTGGGCACCCGGGCCGTCGGCGATGTCGGCGCGTTGGTGTGGGTCGCGGAGCAGTTGGACCTCGTGGGGCATATCGACCGCGCGTGCGGGGACCTGGGCGCCAAGACCGGGCCCTCGGCCGGGGAGCTGGCCGTCGCCGTCGCGATCCAGCGGGCGTGCGCGCCGGGGGCGAAGCGCAAGCTGGCGGCGTTTCTGGACGCCAGCGTGGCGCGGGTGTCGTGTCTGCCGGGCGCCGCGTTCAGCGGGCAGGCGTTCCACCGGGTGGCCCAGCCGGTCACCGACCGGCAACTGGAGCAGGCGCAAGTGGCCATCGCCCAGGCGGCTGTGGCCCGGTTCGAGCTCTCGACCGACGTGCTCGCGTTTGACACGACGAACTTTGACACCCACATCGCCACCGTCACGCCAGGCGCGCTGGCCCGGCGGGGGCACGCCAAGAGCAAGCGCCGCGACCTGCGGGTGGTGGGGCTCGGCCTGCTGGTCAGTGAGACGGGCCATGTGCCCTTGTTGTACCGGACCTACGCGGGCAACGGGTCCGACCAGGGGGTGCTGGCGGCGTGTCTGGCGGGGCTGCGGGAGCTGCACGAGGCGCTCGACGCCGGCGAGGGCCGCCCCCCGCCGGCGCAGCGGACGCTGGTCCGCGATGGTGGCTTCTGGAGCCCGCAGCTGGAGTTGGAGCTGGACGTCGCCGGCTACCACAGCCTCATCTCGTTGCCGCTTGGCCACCGGGCCGCCGAGCAGGCGTTGGAGATGGCGGCCCGGCGGGGGGCGATGAAACCGTTACCCGGCCCGCTCCGCCACGTGCGGGCGGCGCGGATGCAGACCCCGGTCGGCCCGTTGGACCGGACCCTCGTGGTGGTCGAGAGCCAGGAGCTGTTGCAGGGGCAGAAGCGCGGCATCGCGGTCGCCCTGCGCAAGGCCAAGGCGGAGTTGCGCAAGCTTGAGCGCCTGACGCAGGCGGGGCGCCTCCCCCGCAGCCGCCTGGAGCGGCGAGTCCAGACGGCGCTGGCCCGCGAATACCTGTCCAGCTTCGTCGTGACAACCGTCGGCGGCAGCGAGCAGGCGCCCACCTTCAGCTGGCGCGTCGATGCGGGCCGGCGGCGGCAGTTGGAGCACACGCGGCTCGGGCGCCGGGTGCTCTGCACGGATCGGCACGTCTGGAGCACGGGCCGCATCGTGCACGCCTTCCGCGGCCAGTGGAACGTCGAGGAGCTGTTCCGCCGTGCGAAGAAAGGCGGCGTCGTGCCCTGGGGCCCCTCGTACCAGTGGGCCGATGGCTCGCTGCGGCTGCATACCTTCGCGACGGTCCTGGGCCTGACCCTCGTCAGCCTGGCGAAGATCGCGCTGGGCACGGACGCCTCGGCTCGCGCCATGATGCGGAGCTTGGCCAGCATTCGCGCGACCCTCGTGCGGACGACGACCAGGGGCACGGGCCGGCGGCCCACCGTCATGCTCGCGCCGGAGCTCACGGCCGACCAGCGCCGTGCGGTCAAGGTCTTCGAGCTCGATCGCTGGTTTCCCACGCTTCTTTCATGTATGCTCACGCGACCGCGTCCGACTTGAGATGGCGGCCCGAACCGCGCTCTGCCCCTCTACCGTGCGAAAGTAGGGCTAGCCGCAGCAGTATGTTGCCGACCTCGTACAGCAGCAAGGCCGGGACATGCACGTCGAGGGGCCGAGCCTCCACCTCCTTCAGGAGGGCGCGTGCCTCTTGCAGGAGACGCTCATCGCGTGTCTTGAACCGTTCGACGAGGACCGAGGTGTCAACGACGATCTTTGCGGCCGTAGCGGGTCTCGCGATAGTAGCGGATGACACCTCCCTCCTGGGTGCGGTGACTGACCCCGGTGGCGGGCGGTCCACGGTCGTCACACATCGGCTCATCGATGAGCTTCGGCGAGGGACGCGCGAAGCCGTGCTCTCGAACGTCGTGCAGGAGGAACTGGAGAGGGCGCCGGCTGAAATACAGCGCGCCATCCTCGACGAGGTCAGCGAGATCGAGTTCGAGCTGGTGACCGAGGACGCTGAGAGTATTCGCTTCTTTGCAGAATATGAGGCAGCCAGGATTGTGCCGAGGCGATACCGAAACGATCTCCGTCATGTGGCGGTCGCCACCATCGGGCGGGTTGACGCGCCCGTGTCTTGGAACTTCCGGCACCTGGTCAATCTCAGAACGCGCCGGGAGGTTCAGGCCGTGAACCTTCGCCGGGGATACCCGCTGATCGAGATCGTCTCACCGGAGGAGGTGTGAGCGTGCGACGAGTGGAGGAGTGGGAGTCAGCGTCGCTGAGCTGGATCCACGGGATCCGCGAGGCGCACTATCGCGAGACGAGGCGCTTGCCGCTCGGGGCGTGGCTCAAGCCAGTTGAGCCGGACAAGGCGGCGAGCGCGTGTCGGCGGATGGGACTGAAGGTCCGGCTGCCCGGGGAGACGGGGCGGCGCAGCAGTGAGCCCGTTACCCCGCGGGGCCGCACAGCCGCCAGTTCGGCACGGCCCAGACG
>JBOHSY010000492.1:0-4817 GCA_050733355.1 Gemmatimonadales bacterium
GATGGCCGGGATCATGTTCGTGATGGCGGCGGTGCTGTGGTGGATCCTGCTGGGATGGATCATCCACCTGTGGTCCATCCTCGACGCGGCGCTCTGGAAGCCGCGGAGTCACAGCGTTTAGCCGCGAGCAACGCGAACTTATCCGCGTTCATTCGCGGCGTTGCTGTTCCCCGGCTAGCGAAGCAGCACTGCCCCGAGTGCGGCCAGCGCCGCCGCGAGCCCGCCGGCGGCGAGCCAGCGCAAGAGCCGCAGCTCGCGATCGAGCTTCGCGGCCGCGGCAGTGAGCGCCGCTGTGTGGGCCGCGGCCTGCGTCTGCTCGGCGGTGACCCGCTCGATCGCCTTGCCCTGCCCCCCCTCGATCCGCTCCATCCGCTCCGCCATCATCGCCAGCTCGCCTTGCAGGCCCTCGATCCGATCACCCGATGCCAGCCCCGCTCCCATCCCGGGCTCGTCGAACAGCGACTGTGCCATCACCTCGGCCGACGCCATTACCTCCCGCATCCCGCGCTCGAAGTGCCGCTGGTGGATCCGTTTGGCGCGGTCGGGTTCCGGCTCGAGGGTGGCGAGCTGCGCCGCCTTGAGCACGGCGTTCTTGATGTCGCCCCCGCTCCGGGGGAACTCCTCCGCCAGGGCCCGGAAATCGACGTCCTCGGCCAGCGGCGTGCGGTCGTGGAGCTGCGAGCGCCAGATCCGCTCCCGTTCCTCCGGCCCCGGCAACCCGAACAGGATGTGGGTGCGGATCCGCCGCTCGAATGCGGGATCGAGGGCGGCCGCGAGGTTCGTGGCGAAAATGATCACCCCGTTGAACCGCTCCAGTTCCTGGAGCAGCACGTTGACCGTGGCGTTGGCCTCGCGCTCGTAGCCGGCCGTGGCGGAGCTGAATCGCCGGCCGGCGATGGCATCGGCCTCGTCGAAGAAGAGCACCGCGTTCTGGCGTTCGGCGACGCGGAAGACCGCCGCGACGTGCTTGCTGGTCTGCCCCACCCAGCGCGACTCGATCTCGGCGTACCGCACCACCAGCAGGTTGCGTCCGAGCGCCTGCGCCAGGGCCTCGGCGCAGATGGTCTTGCCGGTGCCCGGCGGACCGGCGAAATGAAAGGCGAGACCCAGTCCGGTGCTGTGCCGCTCCCCCAGCCCCCACTCCCGGAAGATCAGATCGTGCTTCCGGATGAGCTGGAGCGCGTGATCGAGGGCGGCAAGCGTCGGCGGCGGCAGGACGACGTCGTCGAACGTGCGGCGCGGCTCCACCGTCTCGACCAGCGCCCGGGCCGACGGCCCGCCGAAGAAGAGCTCGCGGATCGAGTCAGCCATCGGCCGGGGGCGTCAGAACGGCTTGTAGATCGCCAGCCACGCGGCGAGTCCGCCGAGCACCGGCACCGAGACGAACACCAGCCGCGCCAGCTCCGGCCGGCGGTAGGGCACCGCCACCAGCGCGCCGATCGCGACCCAGATCGCGAGCTTGGCCCAGACCCACCCGGGGAACGCCGCACTGTGCATCACGCCGAGGCGCGCGAGCAGCCCGAAGCCGCCGACCAGCACGACGAGCAGCCCGAGTCCATGGGAGACGGCGAGCAGCCGTCGCGCCGGGTTGGCCTGCTTGGTGGCACCGTTGGCGGCGGCGAGGGCCACACCCGCCAGAGCGGCGAGCGCCAGGAAGATGCCGATGAGGTGGATGACCTTGTACGCCTGATAGCTGATCATGCGCTCGTCCGTGAGGGTTGGCGTAGTGTAAGTTGCCACCATGCCGACGGCCAGCACCTCGCCGATCCTCCCGCCGGACGACGACACCGCGGCGCGCACCGCCGCGCACCACCCCGCTGCCGCGGCGCAGATGTGGGCGATCCGGGCCGCCTTTGCCACGATCGGACGGGTTGCGCCGGAGATTGCGGCGCGCTGGGCGGAGACACTGTTCTGCCGCCCGCCGCAGCACGAGCCCCGGTCCCGCGACCGGGAGTTCATCGCCCGCGGGCGCCGGTACACGCTGGTCAAGGGCGAGCAGGAGATCGCGGCGTGGGAGTGGGGAGAAGGCCCGCTCGTACTCCTGGCGCACGGCTGGGGCAGCCGCGCGGGCCGGTTCAGCACGATCGGCCCCGCGCTGGTCGACGCGGGCTTCCGCGTGGTCGCTCACGACGCCCCGGCGCACGGCATGTCGTCGGGCAGCCAGGCCGCCCTGCCACTCTTCGCCCGCGCCCTGCGCACGGTCGGCGCCCACTTCGGTCCCGCGGCGGCGGTGGTCGGGCATTCGCTGGGCGGCGCATCGGCGGTGCTCGCGCTCCGCGACGGCCTGGTGGCCGAGCGCGCCGTCCTCATCTCCGCCCCGAGCAACGTCGAGGTGTTCTCTCACCGCTTCGCGAGCTTCTTCGCCCTGCCGCCGCCGGTGCGTGAAATAATGCAGCGAAACCTGGAGCGCCGGTTCGAGCTGGCCTGGGCGGACGTGCACCCGGACCGGATCGTGCGCTTCCTCGCCCAGCCGGCGCTCATCGTGCACGACCGCGACGACGGCGACGTCCCCGTGGCGGACGCGTACGCGATCACCGGCGCGTGGCCGGGAGCGCGGCTCGTGGTGACGAAGGGCCTCGGCCATCGCGGCGTGCTCCGGAGCTCCGAAGTCGTGCACCACCTCATCGAGTTCCTGCGGAGCTGAGCCGGGCCGGAGGTGACGCAGGTCACCGGCGCC
Organism: Gemmatimonadales bacterium; assembly: GCA_050733355.1. Taxonomy (GTDB): domain Bacteria; phylum Gemmatimonadota; class Gemmatimonadetes; order Gemmatimonadales; family GWC2-71-9; genus DASQPE01. The sequence goes on from JBOHSY010000492.1 coordinate 2,678, forward strand.
CGGCATGCAAAACGGCGCGTATGGGCATCCTCCACCCACACGCACCGTTCTCACCCGCCGTGAGGCAGGCTGCCCGGCTCGCCCTCGGCTAGGGCCGGCGGCTCGCCTCGGCCGACCGAACCTGGCCGGTGACGCGATCCCACGCGTCCCGCACCGCGCCCTTGATGTCCTCCCAGGTGGACTGCAGCCCGCCACGGTGCTCATAACGGTCCCAGCCCTGCTTGATATCCGGCTCCGCGTCGTCCCAGTTGCGTCCCATGTGGTGCCGCGCCGACTCGAAGCCGTAGCGGTACGCGGGGCGATAGCGATCGTAGTCGTCGCCGAGCACGTATGGACGGCCACGGAAGTTGTCGCGCCAGAAGGTGTCTTCGGTATCCCAGTTCAGCTCGGTTGCCATGCGTCCTCCGCGGTTGGGGTTGTGCCGGCCTTTCGGCCCGCACCACCCTAAGGCCGGACGCAGTCGCGCCCTGTGAGGCGGCTCACTCACGAAGCAGCCGCGACTCGTCCTTGAGCGCGATCCCGGTGAGCTTCCGGCGGCGCGCCTCGCTCAGCAGGAAATGCAGTCGGTCCGCCGCGAGCTCCGGGGGAAGGCCTGCGGGTCGCACGTTCGAGATGCAGTTGCGATCGGCATCGCGGCGGCCCACGGCCGGCGCCCAGGTGACGTAGATGCCGAGGCTGTCCGGTGAGCTGAGCCCCGGCCGCTCGCCGAGGAGAACCGCCACCATCGCTGCGCCGCACACCGCCCCGATCTCATCGCCGATCCCGACCCGCCCCTGCTCGACCACCACCACCGGCGCCAGCCGCCAATCCTCCGCCGCGAGCCCAGGCGCCAGCGCGGCGAGCACTGCGGGCGCGTGCCGCTCCGCGGCGGGCGCGGAGAGCCCGTCGGCGACGACGAAGCAGACGTCGAACGGCGTGGAACGCCGGGACGTCGCGCGCGCCAACCGGTCGTGCGACTCCGGATCGAGGCGCCGGCCCAGGTCCGGCCGCTGGAGATAGGTGATGCGATCCGGCGCGGCGCTCCGGAGGAGCACTGCCTCGAGGCCGACGGCGGCGAGCCGCGCGATCAGCGCGGGCGCATCGAGCCGCTCGTGAACGGCATCGCGGGCCCGCGCGTGCGCCAGCTGGAAGGACAGGTGCGCTTCGGTGGTGAGACTGCCGCCCGCCTGCCCCAACCCGATTCGCGCGGGGGTGAGGCCGCGGAGGCGCGTCCAGGGGTCGGGCTCGGCTACCACCCCATCCGGCGGCGGAGGCCGGTGACGTGCGCGATGTGGTGGTCCCCGTGCCAGGCGTAGAAGTCGACCGCCCAGTCGAGCGTCACCAGGCCGTGGTCCGGGTGCGTGAAGGTGCGGGTAAAATCCTCAGCCGAGAGGTTGCGCAGGAACAGCAACCAGCGCGCGTGCAGCGCCTCGAGCAGCACGACCGAGAGCTCCACCGGCGCGGTGCGCGCCTCGGGCAGCTCGGCCCACAGTGCCTGGTCGTACGGCCGGATGGTCGGCCCGTCCTCGGTGACGGCGAGCTTGAACCGGATGTACGAGTTGAGATGGCTGTCCGAGAGGTGGTGCACGACCTGGCGGGCGGTCCAACCACCCGGACGGTAGCGGGTGTCGAGCTGCGCGTCGGAGAGCCCGGCCACCGCGGCGCGCATCAGGGCCGGCGTGGCCTCGATCCGGCTGATGGCGTCACGCCGTTGGCTGGGCGTGAGCGGTCCGGCATGGCGGAACCCGCCGATCGGAAAGCGGAGATCGTCTATCGGGACCGGAAGCTCCGGATCCGCCATTCCCCGTCCGTCCGTTCCAGGGTTACCTGCGCGTCCACGGTCTCGTCATACGGATTGCCGCCGCCGGACACCACGCGGGTGGTACCGCGCACGCGCGCGGTGCCGGTGTCGCCGCGAATGACGATGTCCGACGTCTTCCACTTGGGCCGCATCCGCCCGCCCGCGCCGAACAATGACGCCAGGTACGCGTGCTGCGCCTCGGGCATCGCCGGGAAGGCGCGCCGCGCCTCGGCGGCGCTTCGCGATTCGAGCGCCGCCGAATACGCCGCGATGGCCCGTTCGACCGCGCCGCGATCGGCCGAGCTTCCGCCCTTCCCCGGCGCGGCCACCGGACCCGACGCCGACGCCCCGCCGCCCAGC
>JBOHSY010000493.1:0-23800 GCA_050733355.1 Gemmatimonadales bacterium
GCTCCGGACCGCACCGCCCCCGCGCGAGGGGCTGCCGCGGTGGGCGCTGCCGGCGCTGCTCGTCGCGTTCGCCGCCGTGCTCGCCTACCTGTTGCTGATCTAGCGGAGTTCCGTGCACTTCACCTGCGCCGCCCGCACTGACGTCGGCGTTGTCCGCTCGGGCAACGAGGACAACTATCTCATGCTGTCCGACCGCGGCATCTTCATCGTCGCGGACGGCATGGGCGGGCACGCCGCGGGCGAGGTGGCGAGTGAGATGGCCGTCCGCATCGCCTCGCGGGAGATCGGCTCGGTGCGCGGCCTGACGGAGCCGCAGGTGGGAGAGCGGATGCGCGCCGCCATCCGGCTGGCGAACGACGCCATCTTCGAGCGCACGCTGATGGAGCACGACAAGCGCGGCATGGGCACGACGGCGACGGTGCTGGTGCTGATGCGGGGGCGGTATCTGATCGGGCAGGTGGGGGACAGCCGCGCGTATCTGCTCAGGAACGGCGCGCTTGCGCAGCTCACCAAGGACCACTCCTACGTGCAGGAGCAGGTGGACGCGGGCCTGCTCACGCCCGACCAGGCCCGGGTGCATCCCTACAGCAACGTGATTACCCGCTGCGTCGGCGCCAGCATGGACGTGGCGCCCGACCTCTACTTCGGCGCGCTCGAGAGCGGCGACGTCGTGCTGCTCGCGTCGGACGGCCTCACCGGCATGCTGGAGGACGAGCAGCTCGTCCGCATCCTCTCCTCGGACGGGGATCCGCAGCACTGGGTGGATCGGCTGATCACGGAAGCGAATCGCCGCGGCGGCCTCGACAACATCACGGCCATCGTGGTGCGCATCGACGCCGTCGACGCGCCGACGGGCGAGCAGCCCGCGATCACGGGGGCCGTCGCGCAGCCGACCTGATCAGTCCTCCAGCATCCTGCCCAGCAGCTCCTTCACCAGCTTTCCGGCGAGCGCGGCGGTGATCCCCGAGGGATCGTTGCGCGGATTCAGCTCGACCAGGTCCGCGCCAACGATCGGCAGGGGGGCGGCGTGCAGCACGGCGAGCGCTTCCCGCGTCGTGAGACCGCCCGGCTCGCGGTGGGACACCCCGGGCGCGAACGCGGGATCGATGCCGTCGAGATCGAACGAGACGTAGATGGGTGGCTCGAGTCGGAGCTCCGCCGGACCGCGCCACGACCGGATCTCGTGCACCTCGACGCCGAACCGGTCGGCCTGCGCCCGCTGCGCCGCGTTCATGCAGCGGATGCCCACCTGCACCAGCCGGGTGGCAAGCCGTTCCTCCATGATCCGCGCGAACGGGCAGGCGTGGGAATAGCGGTCGCCCTCGAATGCATCGTACAGGTCGGGATGGGCATCGACGTGCAGCACCGTGAGCCGCGGGTAGCGCCCGCGGAACGCGCGGAGCACCGGGTACGTGACGGAATGGTCGCCACCGAGTGCGAGCGGCCGGAAGCCGCGGTCGAGGAGCGGGACGATCGCGGCCTCGATCTTCTCGCGCGCCCCCGGCCCGTCGGGGAGGCTGGCATCGCCCGCGTCGTGCACGGAACCAACCTGCTCCAGATCAAGGCCGAGCTGGGTGGTCAGGTTGGACGCCGGGCTGGTGAACGCGCGCCGGATGACCGGCGGCGCCTCCGCGGCTCCCCGCTGGAAGGACGAGCTGGCATCGTAGGGAAGGCCGATGAGCGCGACCGGGGTCATCGGGTCAGCGCCGGCGGAGCAATCGGATCTTCCGCAGGCTGACGACCACGACGGCGAGGGTCGCCACCGTCCAGGCCACGGTGAAGACGAACTGCGCCCGGGTCCCCGCGTGGCGGATGCCTGCGAGCAGCCACACGGCTACCGCGAGGACCTCTACCGCGATCACCAGCCCGACCAGCACCGCCAGCTCGCGGCGCATGGCGCGCCGGCGCTCGTCAACCACGCGGGGCGCCCGCGGCGTGAGCCTCGCCCCCGTCAGGGCCGTAGAAGATCACCCACACCACGAGATCGTCGGTGAAGCCCTCGAACCGGTGGCCGACGCCGGCGGGGACGAAGAGCAGGTCGCCGGGGCCGAAGGGGCCGCGGGCGTCGCCGTTGAGGAAGGTGCCCGATCCCCGCACGACGACGTACACCTCGTCGCGGCGGTGCGGGCTCTGCGGATCACGGTCCCTCGGCGCGTACAGCTCCACCTCGAGCGTGCCGTGGCGGAACAGCTCGACAGACCGCTCTCCCCCCGGGCCGGGAAGCCGGCCGAGGCCCTGCTCGACGGTGAAGCGGAGCGACACGGTCAGCCCTCGAGCGCGTCGATGATATTGCGGATCGAGTCCTGGTAGTTGCGCCAGGCCTCCTCGCCGCCGTCGAACAGGCCGCCGTGCGGCGGTTCGTGCTCGAACAGGTCGAGGAGCTCGGCGATGGCACGGTCGTCGACGTCGGCGAACTCCTCACAGAAATCGCGGGCGGTGACGGCGCCCTCGAGAACCTGCCTGGCACGTTCGGCCGCGCGGCGACGGATTTCCACGACCGTGTCAGTCACCCGGGACCTCCTCGGTGGTCAAGGCGTGTGTGCGGACCGCGTGTATGAGATCGGTGCAGGCGGGCTGGCCACCCAGCGCACGAACCCGGGCGGCGATCTGCCCGCGATGGTAGTGCGAATGCGCGGTGACGTGAGTGAGGATCTCCTCGACACTGCTCGTCCAACTCTCACCCTTGGAGTTGACGTACGGGACTGCCCGCGCAAGCTCGCTCTGGCTCAGTCGGTCCAGCCACCCCGCCCATTGCGCCTCCATGTCGGCGAGCGCCGCGGCGGCTTCCGGGAGGGCGTACGCCGGCCAGACCACGACGGGGTCGGTGCTACCGATGATCCGAGAGAGCCAGAGCCGCTCAGCCGCGGCGATGTGAGCCAGCAGCCGCACGGGAACCGGATCTGCGGCGCCGACGGCGCGGAGCGACCGCACGGTCTCGCGATTGGCCCAGGCATCCCACGCGAACAGCGTACGGAAGTGCCGTATGACATCCATCGGCAAATGTTACCGTCCGGCCGGCGGGGCCACAACCTACATTCCACCCATGGACGGGCCTCCGATCGCATCCGCGCTGCCGCGGCTCCGCTCCGCGCTTGCCGACCGCCGGAACGTGGTGCTCCAGGCGCCCCCGGCCTCGGGCAAGACCACGCGCGTCCCACTCGCGCTGCTCGACGAGCCCTGGCTGGCGGGTCGCCGGGTCGTCCTGCTCGAGCCCCGGCGCCTGGCAGCGCGCGCGGCCGCCGGATACATGGCGCGCCTTCTCGGCGAGCCGGTGGGCGCCACGGTCGGTTACCGGGTCCGCCGTGATACCCGCGTCGGGCCGCGCACCCGGCTCGAGGTGGTGACCGAGGGCGTGCTCACCCGCGTCATCCAGGCCGACCCCGCGCTCGAAGGGATCGGGCTCGTGGTGTTCGACGAGTTCCACGAGCGCAGCCTCCACGCCGATCTCGGTCTCGCCCTCGCCCTGCACACGCGGTCGCTCGTGCGGACCGATCTTCGGATCCTCGTCATGTCCGCCACCGTCGACGGCGCGGCGGTGTCGCGAATCCTGGACGCCGCCCCGGTGATCTCGGTGGAGGGACGCGCGTTTCCGGTCGAGACGCGATACCGGCCGCCCCGGGAGGGCGTGCGGCTCGAGGACGGCGTGAGCGGGGCCGTGCTGGCCGCGCTGGACGACGAGCCCGGCGACGTACTCGTGTTCCTCCCGGGCGCCGCCGAGATTCGCCGGGCTCAGGCGCGGCTGGGCGGGGCCGGGATCGGGCCCGATATCGCGGTGGTGCCCCTCTACGGTGACCTCTCACCCGAGGCGCAGGACGCCGCGATCCGCCCCAGCCCACCGGGGCGACGCAAGGTGGTGCTCGCCACCTCCATCGCCCAGACCAGCCTCACCATCGAGGGTGTGCGGGTCGTGATCGACGCGGGACTCTCGCGGGTGCCGCGGTTCTCGCCGAGGACGGGGATGGCCCGACTGGTGACGGTGCGGGCATCGCTCGCGTCGGCGGAGCAACGCCGCGGCCGGGCGGGGCGCGTGGCACCGGGCGTCTGCTACCGGCTGTGGCCGGAGCGGCTCGACGTCACGCTGCGACCCCACGACCGCCCCGAGATTGTCGATGCCGACCTGACGCCGCTGGCGCTCGAGCTGGCGGTTGCGGGGATCAGCGACCCGGCCGACCTCCGCTGGCTGGATGCACCGCCGCCGGCGGCACTCGCACAGGCGCGGGAGCTCCTCCTGGAGCTCGGCGCCGTCGATGGCGCCGGGCGGACCACACCGCACGGCCGGCGCATGGCGACGCTCGGGCTTCACCCGCGGCTCGCTCACATGCTGATCCGCGGCGCCGAACTGGGCCACGCGCGTACCGCGGCGGATCTGGCCGCCTTGCTCGCCGATCGCGATCCACTACGGGGAGCGTCCGGCGTGGACGCCGACATCCGGACCCGGCTCGACGCGCTCGGCAGGGAGGATGCACGGATCCCTCCCGCCATCCGGCGCCGCCTTCGCGCCGAGTCGAACCTGCTGCGCGATGCCGTCGGCTCGCCATCGCCGAACGCCGATCCGGAACCCGCGGAGGCCGCGGGCATGCTGCTGGCGCTCGCGTATCCGGACCGTCTCGCTCAGCGTCGCGCTGGCGCCGGTCAGCGGTTCCTGCTCCGGAACGGGCAGGGCGCTCATTTCGGCGAGCCGCAAGCGATCGGTGGGGCCGCCTACGCGGTGGCGGCCGAGCTGGACGGCGAGGCGCGGGAGAGCCGGATCTTCCTCGCCGCGCCCGTCACGTTGGACGAGATCCTGGAGCATTACGCCGACCAGATCGTGACCGAAGAGGCGGTCGTTTGGGACGACGCGAGCGAGATGGTGACGGCTCGGCGGCGGGACCGCCTGGGCGCGCTGGTGCTCCGTGATGCACCGGCGCGCGACCCCGACGCGACGGTCGTGCGCGATGCTTTGCTGGCGTGGATCGCGCGTGCGGGTCTGGACGTCCTGCCGTGGTCGGATGGCGCCGTGCGGCTGCGGGCGCGACTGCGCTTTCTGCGCGGTCTGGATCTGCAATGGCCGGACGTGTCGGACGACGCGCTGGTCGAGCGGCTCGCGGAGTGGCTGGGTCCGGCACTGGCCGGTGCGCGGAAGCGGTCCGACCTCAAGCGGGTGGACCTCGAGGCGGCGCTGCTGACGCTGCTCGACTGGCAGCGCCGGCGCGACCTGGACGCGCTCGCGCCGATCCACGTGGAGGTGCCGAGCGGCTCGCGGATCGCGATCGACTACGCCGACCCGTCGGCGCCGGTGCTGCCGGTGCGGATACAGGAGGTGTTCGGCTGGGAGGGCACCCCGCGGATCGCCGGCGGACGGATGCCGCTCACGCTGCACCTGTTGTCACCCGCCCGGCGGCCGGTGCAGGTGACGCGGGATCTCGCGGGTTTCTGGCGGGGGACGTACTTCGCGGTGCGGAAGGATCTGAAGGGCCGGTATCCCAAACACTACTGGCCGGAGGATCCGCTCACCGCGACGCCCACCCACCGAGTCCGGCCGCCGGGCTGAGCTTCGGCACCTGGATTTCACACGGAGGCGCGGAGGACGCGGAGAACAGCATTCGTAGTGGTCTCTGACTCAAGCTCTGACCTTCGCTCATGAGACCACATCAAGTGTCGTTCTCCGCGTCCTCCGTGCCTCCGCGTGACCCTTTCTCAGTACTTGGCGTACACGCTCGTGGTGCCCGACTTCTGAAATGCTACTACGTGATACGGCTCGGCGGGGACGCCGGGCTGGTCCATTCCCGGGGTGCCGACCGGCATCCCGGGGACGGCGAGCCCCATGATCCTGGGCCTCTCCTTGAGCATGCGCTTGATGTCGGCGGCGGGCACGTGCCCCTCGATCAGGTAACCGCCCACCGTGGCGGTATGGCAGGAGCGCACGTGCCGGGGGATACCCAGCTCATCCTTGATCGGGTCGATCGGATCGCGGTCATGGACGGTCGTACGGAATCCCGCCGCTCTCACATGGTTCACCCATTTCTCGCAGCAGACGCAGGTCTCGCTCTTGTAGATCGTCATGAGCGGGAGGTCGGCGGCGCCGCCCGCCCAGGCCGCCAGCGATTCCGGCGCGAGCGCCAGGGCGGCCGCCCCGGCGCCGAGGCGCAGGAACTCACGGCGATGGATCAGGCTTCGAGGTCGGTCGCGCATGGTCGGGAATCTACACCGCGTCCACGGCGCCTGCCGACACGAGACGCTCGGCCAGGGTCAGGGCGTCGCAGCGGGCATCCAGCTCCGCGTATGCCTGGGCCGCCCGGGCGCGGAAGGCCTCATAGGCTGCCTGCGACGTCCAGTCATCCACCGTGACGTACCGGGTTGGCGCCGCCGTGCTCCGGAACAGGTCGGTCCCGAGATACCCATCCGCCGCGCGGAAGAGCCGGGCCCACTCGCCATCCCGCCCGTAGATCCGCTCGAACGCTTCCGCGCTGTCCGGCTTCACCTCGTACGTCCATACGATCCGGTACATGCTCGGAATGCCGCCAGTCAGGCCGTCAGGTGGTCGGCGGCTCCGGTCATCTCGTTCCTCCCGACCCGAGCTCGCGCAGGCGGAAGCAGTCGGCCGTGTGGTCGTTCACCATCCCGACGGCCTGCATGAACGCGTAACAGATCGTGGAACCGACGAATCGGAAGCCGCGCCGCTTGAGATCGCGGCTCAGCGCGTCGGACTCCGGGGTGCGTGCCGGCACGTCGGCCAGGGCGCGCGGGCGGTTGACCCGGGGGCGCCCGCCAACGAAGTCCCATACGTATCGGTCGAAGCTGCCGAATTCGCGCTGGACCGCCAGCACGGCCCGGGCATTCGAGACCGTGCTCTCGATCTTGCCGCGATGCCGGATGAGGCCGGTATCGGCGAGGAGCCGCCCGACGCGCGCCGGCGTGAAGCGTGCGACCCTGGCTGGATCGAAGCCCGCGAACACCTCGCGATACCGCGTGCGCTTCTTCAAGACGGTCTCCCAGCTCAGCCCCGCCTGGGCACCCTCGAGCGTAACGAACTCGAAGAGCACGCGGTCGTCATGCGCGGGGACGCCCCACTCCGAGTCATGGTAAGCGGCCGAAAGCTCGCTGCGCGCCCACGCGCAGCGGACCGGTGCGGTCACCATTCGCCGAGGCCCCACACCGCCGCCGTGACGAACTCGACACTGTTTCCCGCGGGATCGCGGACGTAGATCGACTCACCGCCTTGCGGCCACCGTATCTCGGATTCGATCGGCACACCGAGGGACGCCAGGCGCTTCCGCCATCCCGGCAGCTCGGCCGCCGGCACGCGGAACGCCACGTGGCCCGGACCGCGGCCACCGTGCAGCGGGATTGCGCTTCCCCCGACCTCCACGCGCTCGGCGCTGGTGACGTCCGGATTGAACATCAGCAGCATGCCCTCGCCGCAGCGGAAGAACACATGCCTGGGCGGCATGCGCGTGAGCGCGACGAGACCTACCACGTCGCGATAGAACGCCTCGCCGGCCGCGAGGTCGGGACAGTAGATGATGGTCTCGAGGACCGCCTGGGGTCGCATCCCGAAGAGTTAGCAGACGCACGCGTATCAGGCTAGCGTTCCCCCGATGGAACAGACTCACGAATCCGCACCGGTCGAGCACGATGCCAGGGGGCTTCGGTTTCTGATGGAGCTGCCGGGCGGGACCGCCGAGCTCGCGTACGTGCCGGTGAGCGACACCGTGCTCGATTTCTACAGCACCTGGGTGCCGCCCGGCGAGCGGGGCCGGCGGGTAGCCGCTCGACTGGTGGCGGCCGCGCTCGCGCACGCGCGGGAACGGGGGTATCGGATCGTCCCGTCGTGCTGGTACGTGCGTCGGTGGATCGACGCGCATCCCGAGCAGCAGGACCTGATCGCCTAGAGCATCTTGGGCCGGAGGAAGAACCACAAGGTCGCCGAGGCCGGCGCGAGCCGGTCGGCGTCGAGCGCCAGCACACCGCTCTTGGGAAAGTCGAGCTTCAGGCCTCGGTCGCTGCCGGCGAGCAGCAGCGCCGCCAGCTCCTCCAGCCAGGGCGAATGCCCGACCAGCGCGACCACCGCGCGGTTGCTGCGCTGCCCCACCTCCGCCGCGATGCGAGCCAGATCGGGCTCGTCCGCCAGGGCGGGGCAGGGAACCGGCTGCTGCGGCACCAGCATCACGTCCTGCATGATTCCGGCGGTCTGCGCCGCCCGCAGCCACGGGCTGGTGAGCACCAGCTCGGGGGCAAGCTCGAGGTTGCGAAGCGCCCGCGACACCTTCGCGTGGGTCTTGCGGCCCTTCTCGGTGAGTGGCCGCTCGGTGTCGTCCGGCCACTGGGCCGGATCGCGGTCGCCGGCGTGCGCGTGACGCACGAGGAGCAGGAACATAGCGTCTCTCCGGGAGCTATCGTCGCGCGAGTGCCCGCGCGAGGTCCACAATCAGGCTGTCGATCTGGGCCATCACCGCCGTGCCGGCCAGCGCGTGGTGGTTCGCGAGCACCGCAAAGGTAACCGTTCGCCCCTGGTCGACCTCCAGAAACCCCGCCAGCCCGGTCACCCGCGCGATGCTTCCCGGCTTCGCCACCACGCGACCCGCGGCCGGCGTCCCGGCGAAGCGGCGCGCGAGCGACCCGCGCTGCCCCGCGCGGGGAAGCGCCGCAAGGAACCGCTCGCCACGCGGGTGGCGCCGCATGCGGCCAAGGATCCGCGTCAGCGCGAGCGGCGTGATCAGGTTGGAGCTCGCGAGCCCGGAGCCGTCCACCAGCGCCAGGTGCGTGGAGTCGACGCCGAGCGAGTCGATCAGGAATCGGCGCTCGACTGCGATCCCCTCGCGCCACGAGCCCGCCCGGCCGAACTGCCGGCCGAGCTGCTTGAGCAGCATCTCGGCGAACCAGTTCTGACTCGTGTTGAGGATCGGGAAGATCCAGTCGCGCAGCGGGCGGGACATGACCTCGGCGAGGGGCGGGCCGGTTCGCGCCGGCGCATAGGCCAGCGAATCGGCCGCGGAGCGGACCCCCCCTTCGACCGCAATGCCGGCATTGGCGAGCGCGGCTCGAAGGGCGACCGCGGCGTAGTAGCCGGGATCGGGCAGCGCGAAGTACTCGGTCCGGCCGCGGCCCGTCAGCGCGACACGTCCTTCGGCGCGGATACGGAGGGTCCCGGGGTCGCGGAAGAAGTCGATCGTGGTGCCGGTGTCGCCCGGCGTCGTGACCGCCCGGTTCTCGAGCGTCACCGGCGCCACCGCGGGGGCAATCGAGATCGAAGGCGGCGCGCCCACGGCGGGACCGGCGCTCCAGGTGAGGTCGACCGAGTTTTCATTGAAGCCGAGCCCCGCTACCGGCGCGGCATACCACCAGTTCAGGTCGTAGTTCTCCCACGCGCCGTGGACGAGGGGCGGCTCCAGCCAGCTCCCGTCGCCCACGACGTTCCCCGCCACGGTGCGCAGGCCCCGCGCGCGGAGGGAGTCGGCCAGCCGCCGGAGCGCCCACATGGGATCCGCTTCGCAGACGCCGGCGCGCGCCGTGTCCATCCCATAGCAGCGACGGCTCCAGGTCGGATCGCCGCGGCCGTAGAGCACGAGGTCACCCTGCAGCACGCCGTCCCGCAGCGGTCCCGCGGCGTACAGACTGGTGCGCACGGTCCACCCGGCGGGCAGCCGAGCCGACGCCACCGCGGTCACCGCGAGCTTCGCCGTGCTCGCGGGGACGAAGAGCCGGTCGGCGTTCCGCCCGTACAGCAGGCCGGCCCGATCGTCCACGACGGCGACGCCCCAGAGCTGGCGGTTGAAGGGGGGCTGGTCGAGGCGGGCGTCGAGCGTGCGGGCCAGCGCCGTTTGCGCAACCAGAAGGGCAGAAGAGCAGAAGAGCAGAAGAGCCGTGACTGCTCCCACGCGGCAGAAACGCGGCGCGCGCGTCGGACGGCTCATCGGCTCTTCTGCTCCTCTGCTCTTACGCTCATCAGTCGTATGCGACTCTGGGGTCCGCCTTCGCAAACAGCAGATCGGCCACGAGGTTCACCATCACGAAGACGAGGCTGAGAAAGAGAATGCTGCCCTGCACCGCGGGCAGGTCGCTGCCGAAGTCGAGGGCGAGCACCGTCAGCACCGGCAGGAGCGCGTTGCGGAGCCCGTGACTGAGCACGACCGGCGCCTCGCCGAATCCTTTCGCGCGCGCGGTCCGGATGAAATCACTCTGGAGCACCTCCGGCATGGCCGCGCGGGTCACCCGGGAGAGAAACGCGACCGAGCGCATCCCCAGCGTGAGGGCGGGCAGCACGAGATACGCGACCCCGCCCGCACCGGACGGCGGGAGCCAGCGCAGCGTCACCGCGAACACGAGAATCAGCAGCAGGCCCACCCAGTAGACCGGGAACGACACGCCGAGGTACGCGCCGAGCGCCGTGAACCGGTCCACCCACCCGCCCGGCCGCCACGCGCCGTACACCCCGATGCCCACGCCGGTGATCGTGGCGAAGAGCATCGCGGCGCCCGCCAGCTGCAGCGTGGCGGGGAAGCGGTCGAGCAGATCGCCGAGGATCGGACGGCGGGTGATGCAGGAGCGGCCGAGATCGCCGCGCAGAATGCCGCCGGCGTAGCGCGCGAACCGCGTGGGGAGCGGATCGTCGAGCTGAAGCTCGGCGCGGAGCCGCGCGATCGTCTCCGGGTCCGAGCGCTCGCCGACATGGCCTGCACCGGGTCGCCCGGGGCCACGTAGGGCAGGAGGAAGGTGACGAGGAGGACGCCGAAGAGACCCACCGCACATCGGTCCATCGCTGGCCGGTGAAGATCGCGGGAATCCGCCAGCCTTCGAGATGCCGCTGCACGGCCCACAGGTCGACCGGAACCAGAGGAAGATCCAGGGTGCGGCCTCGAACACGCGCGCATCAATGTCCCGGGCCAGCCGGACCTTCTCCCCGGAGCCCGGCGTCGTGCGCATCCGCTCCAGCAGGCGGTCGAGCTCCGGGTCGGCCAGGAAGGCGTAGTTGCCGCCGGGACCCTTGTTCCGGGAGTGGAACAGCGGGAAGGTAAAGTTCTCGGCATCGGGATAGTCGGCGTACCAGTCGGTCAGGAACAGGTCGGCCTCGCCGCTTCGCGCCGCCGCGCGCGCGCTCGACGATCTCCAGCTTCACGCCGACTTGCCCGAGGCTCTGCTGGACCGCCTGCGCCACCCGGGCGTACTCGGGGCGCTGGGACCGCCAGAGCCGAAGCTCGAGCCCGCTCGCGACGCCGGCCTCCGCCAGGAGCCGCCGGGCCCGCGCCTGGTCGTACGCGTACGGCGACCGCGACGAGTCGCGCCCCTCGAGACCGGGGAATCGCGCCGGCGGAGCGCAGGCCCCGATCCGACATCACGGTCCGCAGGATGGTGCCGACGTCAACGGCGTGATTCAGCGCCCGGCGCACCCGCGGATCCCGGAGCGGCCCGCGGGTCGTGTTGATGGCGATGTAGGGATCGCGGAAGGCCGGCCGGCGCTGAAGCTCATCCGGGCGGCCCTGCTCCCAGCGCCGCGTCTCACCAAAGGGAATCTCCACCACGCTGAGCTGCCCGGCCTCGTACTCCGCCGCCCGGGTCAGCGGCTCGGGAATGATGCGGATGCGGATCGTGTCCATGTGGGGCGGGCCGCCCCAGTAGGACGCGTTCTTCGCCAGCACCAGCTCGTCGTCGTGCGCCCACGAGACGAACCGCCAGGGACCGCTGCCGACGGGCTGCTGGTCGAAGTCGGGCAGGGTCGGGGTCGGGACGATCGCGGCCACCGGCATCGCCAGCAGCCTGGAGAAGAAGTTGAGCGGCTCCTCGAGCGTGAGCACCACCGTCGAGTCATCCGGCACCGCGATGCCCGCCACCGAGTCGGCCTTGCCGCCATTGTAGGCCCGGGCGCCCGCGATCGGCAGCAGCGGCCAGGCGCGCCCGCCCGTGGACGACGGCGCGAGCACGCGAAGAAACGAGGCTCCGACATCCTCGGCGCGGATCGGCCGGCCGTCCACATCGAACCGCGTGAGATTGTCGAACAGGAGCGAGACCGCCTCGCCGGTGGGAACGTCGGTGGAGAGCGCGGGATCGAGCGATCGCGGATCGGCGGAGAAGTAGTAGCGGGCAGGCGTGTCGGAGCCGGCGTCGGAGCCGCAGGCGGCGGCGAGCACCACGGCGGGCAGCAGGAAGCGGATCATCCGGGACGCGCGGAGGAGCAGAAGAGCAGACGAGCCGGAGTCGCCAGATGACACTGCTCTTCCGCTCCTCGGCGCTTCTGAAGGCGTTGACACTACGGCGTAAGGCCGTCAAACTACCGGGGTTAGGACGAGGCGTCAATCACCGGCCGGACCCGCGGGGGCCGGTTCTCATCCCCCGGAGTGCCGCATTTCGAGTCAGCCCTGCTGGCGCCGGTTCCGGCCGACCCTCTGCGCCGCGGCCCCGCTCCTGATCCTGGTCGGCGTCGCCCTTCCGCCGCTCGCGGCACAGGAGCCCGAGCGGGTGATCCGCAGTCTCACGTTCGAGGGGAACAGCGCGATTCCGGACGCCGCCCTCGCCGCCGCGATCAGCACCACCGCGTCGAGCTGGTTCGCGCGGGCCGGACTGGTCCGGTGGCTGGGTCTCGGCGAGAAGCGATATTTCGACGAGCTCGAGTTCCGCCGGGACGTGCTCCGGCTCGAGGTGCTCTACAAGCGCAGCGGCTATCCCGACGTGCAGGTGGATACGATCGTTGGGCGCAACCCGCGCAACGCGCAGATCACCGTTCGCATCACCGAGGGACGCCCGATTCTGGTTGCCTCGCAGACGGTGACCGGGCTCGACGCGCTGCCGGCCGAGGCCCGCGAGGAGGTGCTGGTGGACCTGCCCATTCGCGAGGGGGACGTCTTCAACCGCTACCTGATGCAGGTGACGGCCGACACCATCGCGCAGCGGCTGCGGAACCGGGGGCATCCGACGGCCTCGGTTTTCACCGGATTCGAGAGCAGGACCGAAGGCCACACCGCGTCGATCACGTTCGACGCCGTGCCGGGCGCGCCGGCCGTGTTCGGGCGGACCCGCGTGGACGGTGCGGCGCGGCTGGACACGGGGGTTGTACGCGACCTGCTCTTCGCCCGTCCCGGACGTCCCTACTCCGAGGCGGATCTGTTCCAGAGCCAGCGCAACCTGTACAAGACCGACCTGGTGCGGTCGGTCACGGTGGGCATCGACTCGGCGGCGTGGGAGCCGGGCGCCGACTCGGTGCCGCTGCTCGTGCGGCTCAGCGAGAGCCGCCCGTACCGGATCCGCGCGGGCCTGGGCTACGCCAACACCGAGTGCTTCCGGACCTCCGCGACGTGGACGACGAGGAACTTTCTCGGGGAAGCGCGGACCCTGGAGCTCAACGGCCAGCTGTCCCGCATCGGGGTCGGCGATCCGGTGGACTTCGGGCTCGCGGACAACATCTGCAGCGTGGCCCGCGAGGACTCCATCGGCTCCTCGAAGGTGAACTACCGGCTCGGCGCTACGGTGCGGCGACCGGCGTTCCTCGGCCCGCCCAATACGCTCTCGCTGACGCTGTTCGCCGAGCGGCGCTCCGAGTTCAAGGTGTACCGCCGGGAGGAAGTTGGCGGGTCGGTGGAGATCCAGCGCGAGACGCCGCGCTCGCGCCTCCCGATCTCGCTGAGCTACACCCTGTCCTATGGCGAGACCGAGGCCACGGCCGTCAGCTTCTGCGCCTTCTTCAACGCCTGCACGCCGGACGTCATCGAGCAGCTCCGCCAGCGGCGGCTGCTCGCGGCGCTCACCGCGAAGCTGAACGTTCCGCGGGCCAACAGCCCGATCGATCCCACCCGCGGCTACAACGCGGCCGTCGAACTCACCTACGCCTCGAAGCTGATCGGGTCGTCCTCCTTCCAGCAGTTCACCCGCGTCTTCGCCGACGCCGCCTGGTACCGGCCGCTCTCCCGCGACGTGGTGCTGAGCTGGCGGATCCGTGGCGGGCTCATCTTCTCACCCGAGGTGGCGGTGGGCGCGGAGCTCAACAGCTTCGTGCCCCCGGAGCAGCGCTTCTATGCCGGCGGGCCGAACGACGTGCGCGGCTTCAACCGGAACGAGCTCGGGCCGGTCGTCTACGTCGTGACCGACAGCGCGCTCCGGAGCGCGGGCGGCAATCCGGACAGCCTGCCGGCCGATTCGGTGCAGGTGGCGCCGACCGGCGGCAATACGCTGCTGGTCGGCAACGTCGAGCTCCGGGTGCCCTCGCCGATCTTTCCCGAGCGACTCCGCCTCGCGGCATTCCTCGATGCGGGCACGCTGTGGGAGCGCGGGCGTGCGGGCGATCTCGGGCGCGCGCGGATCCGCTTCACGCCCGGATTCGGTCTGCGGATCGGCACGCCGCTCGGCCCGGCGCGGCTCGACCTGGCGTACAACGGCTACCTGCTGCCGCCGGGCCCGCTGTTCCGGGCCAGCACCACCGGTGAGCTGGAGCAGATCCGGGGCGAATTCCAGGTGGATCGGCGCGGTCGGGTCTTCGGGATCCCGCTCACGTTCCAGTTCTCGGTCGGGCAGCCGTTCTGATGCGACGGCGGATCGCGCGGTTCGTGTTCGTGACGCTCCTGGCCGCCGTCGCCACGGTCGCGGGCGTCGCGACGGCGCTGACGCTGTCGCCCCCCGGCCGCGATCTGCTCGCCCGCACCGTGTCCGCCGAGCTCAGCCGGGTCGTCAACGGCTCGGTGGACATCGGGTCGATCACGGGCTCGTTCGTCTATGACCTCACCCTCGAGCGACTCGTGGTCCGGGACACCGCGGGCGTCCTGCTGGCGGATCTCCCGCGGGTGCGAGTCGGCTATCAGGTCCCGAACTTCTTCGCCCGCCGATTCGTGCTGAACCGGCTGCAGGTGGATGAGCCGGTGATCCAGCTGATCAAGCATCGGAACGGGCGCATGAACTACGAGGACGTGCTCCGGCTCGGCGGCGGCGACGGCACGGGAGCGTCGCCGCTGATCGAGTTCCGCGACGTTCGCGTGCGGGGCGGCACGGTCCGGCTGCTGCTGCCGTGGTCGCCGTCGTCCTCGCTCACGACGGAGGGGCAGCGGGACTCGGCGCTGGCGGCGGAGCGCGCCCGGTCCGGACGCGTCATCGAGCCGAGCACCGAAGGGCTCCAGCGCCTCATCGAGTTCGAGCGGATCGCGGCGCGGTTCCCGCGGATGCGAATCAGCACGCCGGAACGCGATCCCTTCATGATCGACATCGATTCGTTGGCCACCGGCATCAGCGACCCGCAGGTCGAGCTGCGCGACGCCGCCGGGCGCGTCCGCGTCGGCGGCGACAGTCTGGTCTTCAGCCTCGAGCGCGGGGCGCTGCCGAACACCCGGTTCGCCGGGGGCGGCGCGGTCACCTGGCCGCAGGACACGATCCTCTACGACTTCCAGGTGGTGGCGCCCCGGGCGAGCCTCGCCGACCTGCGCTGGGTCTCGCCCCAGTTCCCGGACCTGACCGGCCGCGCCGTGCTCGCGGCGCACTCGGAGTCGGGGACGCGTACGGCGTATCGGATCGCGGAGCTGCACCTCGAGCGGGGCCGCCAACGGGTCGACGGCTCGCTCACCGCGGTGACGGACCGGGCCCGCGGACTCGGCGTCCGGAACCTCAAGCTCCGCACCCGCGAGCTGGACCTCGACGCCGTGAGGCCCTACGTGCCGGACCTGCCGTTCTTCGGCACGATCACGGGCACGACGGACGCGGACGGGTTCCTCGACGACCTCGGGGTCGACGTCACGTGGGACTTCGCCGACGATTCGGTTCCCGGACAGCCGGTGACCCGGATCGAAGCGGACGGCCGCGTGGTGCTGGGCGGTACCCAGGCGATGGTATTCCGGGATGTGGTCGTGCGCGACTCCGACGTGGACCTCCGCACCGTGCGGCGGCTCGCGCCCGCGGTGATCCTCGAGGGGCGCCTCACGGCGGTCGGCCGGCTGGACGGCCCCCTTCGCGATGTGACGTTCGAAGGGCTGGCGCGGCACCGGGACGGCCCCCGGCCCACGAGCGAGCTCGAGGGCACCGTGCGGCTCGACACCCAGACCGACACGCTCGGTCTCACCACCGACGTCGCCCTCCAGCCGCTGTCGTTCGAGGGAATCCGCCGCACGTTCCCCAAGCTCGAGGCCGACGGCTCGCTCACCGGGCGCGTGCGCCTGGACGGCACCCTGGCCCGGCTGCGGGTGGACGCGCTGGTGAGCGGCGAGATCGGCACTGTCGAGGCGGTCGGCACGGCGACGGTGCTGCCGCCGCGCTGGGGCGCCGAGAATCTCCGGCTCGATTTCCGGGGCCTGGATCTGGCCGTGCTCACCGACTCGGCCCCCGCCACGTCGCTCACCGGGCGCCTGGCGGTGAGCGGTGTCGCCGACACGGCGCGTGCGCCGGAAGCCGACTTCGCGCTGGAGCTGTCCCGCGGCCGGATTCGCGAGTTTCGCCTCGACACGCTGATGGTCGCGGGCTCGGTGCACGACAGCCTCATCCGGATCGACAGCGCCGGCGGTCGGATTGCCAGCGTGACCGCGCGCGGCGGCGGTACGCTCGGCTGGGCGCGCCCGCACAGTGGCGAGATCCGGCTCGCCGTCGCCACGGACAGCCTCGGCGTCTTCGATTCGCTGCTTCACGCGGTCACCGGTGTGGAGCGCGACACCGCGACCGACGCGCGGCCGCTCGGCGGCTCGGTCACCGGGGGCCTCAGGCTGGCCCGAAGCCTCGATTCGCTCGGGGTATCGGCGGAGCTGGGCGGCCGAAACCTCGAGTGGCAGCTCTTCCGCACTCCGGCTGCGACCGCCCTGTTGGCCTGGGACGGCGGCGAACGGCCGCAGATCAACGTCGCCGCCGAGGCGGACACGGTCACGATGCGGGCGCGGCGCTTCCAGGATCTGTCGATCGGGCTCGAGGGGCCGATCGATTCGCTCGGCTGGCGGGCGGGCACGGTCCTCGGGGACAGCGCGGGGCCGCGGCTCGGCGCGCGCGGGCGGTGGTGGGACCGAAGCGGCGTCCGGCGGGTGGCGGTGGACAGCCTCGGCGCGAGGCTCGCCGCGCACGACTGGCAGCTCGAGTCGCCCGCGACGGTGACGCTCAGCGACTCGGCGCCCGCGGTGACCCCGTTCGTGCTGTCCACCGAAGACGGCTCCGGACGGATTGCGGCGCGCGGGCGCCTGCCGGGCGATACACCGGGAGAGCTGGTCGTCGACGCGTTCGGCGTGGAGCTGGGCGACGTCGCCGCGCTGCTCCAGGACTCGCTGACCTTCGACGGACAGCTGGGCCTGACGCTCGAGCTGGGGGGAACAGCCGCCTCGCCGACCATCGGCGGCAACGCCTACTTCGGCGACGGGGTCATCGGCGACTTCCACGGACCACTGGCGCAGGCGCTCATCGACTACCGCGACCGCCGCCTCGCCACCAACCTGTTCCTCTGGCGCACCGGCTATCAAGTGCTCGAGGTGGAGGCGTCGGTGCCGCTCGACCTCGCGCTGCGCGATGTCGAGCGGCGGCAGATCGACGGACCGCTGCACATCCGCGCGCGGGCGGACAGCGCCGACCTGGCACTGATCGAAGCGGTGCTGCCGAGCGTGCGCGACGTCGAGGGGCAAGTGGTGGCGGAGGCCCAGATCGAAGGGACGTGGGAAGCGCCCGCGGTGACGGGCTTCGCGAACGTGAGCCGCGGCGCGATGACCATTCCCGGGATCGGCGTCCGCTACGCCGCCATCCTGGGCCGGGCCGAGTTTCGCGGCGACTCGCTCCTGATTCCCTACGCCCTGGTGACGAGCGGGGGCGGCACCATGCAGATCACCGGTGGCATCCGGCTGGAGAACCTGTCCACGCCGGTGCTCAATCTGGACCTCGAGGCCAACCGGTTCCAGGCCCTCGCCGTCCGCAACTTCCTGAGCCTCACGGCGACCGGGAACCTCCAGCTCCGCGGCCCGGTCACGAACGCAACGGCCACGGGCAGCGCCACGGTGAACGAAGGCATTCTGTACTTCGCCGATCTCATCAGCAAGAACGTGATCAACCTCGAGGACCCGACCATTCGGGATATCGTGGACACCACGCTCATCCGGCGCGCGAACCTCGGGTCGCGCTTCGAGAATCGGTTTCTCGACTCGCTCCGGGTGAACGATCTTCAGCTCCGGATGGGCGAAGGCGTCTTCCTCCGGTCCACCGAGGCGAACATCCAGCTCGACGGCGAAATCACCGTCAACAAGGTGCGGCGGGAGTATCGGCCCGTCGGCACGCTGGAGGCGCTTCGCGGTGAGTACGTGCTCAAGTTCCCGTTCGCGGGCAGCCGGGAATTCCAGGTGCAGCGCGGCACCGTGACCTACTTCGGCACGCCGGACCTCAACGCGGAGCTCGACATCACGGCCGAGCACGACGCGCAGGCGGCGCGCGGGGATGAGATCCCGGTCGTCGCCAACATCACCGGCACGCTGCGGGCCCCCCGCGTGGAGCTGACGACCACGATCCGCCCACCGCTTCCCGAGAGCGAGCTGGTGTCGTATCTGGTGTTCGGCCGTCCCGCGAGCGATGTCCGATTCCTGGGCGGCGGCCAGGAGCTCGATCTCGCCGTGTCCATCTTCTCGAGCGCCTTCGTCAGCGAATTCGAGCGGGCACTCATCTCCGATCTGGGCGTGCCGCTCGACTTCATCGAGATCCAGCCGGGCGCGATCACGCCGGGCGCCCTGGGCGGGTCCGCCCAAACCCGGCTCGCGGTGGGCAAGCGCATCGGGTCGCGGACGTTCGTGACGCTGAGTGCCGGCTTCTGCCCCAATCAGGAGATCAACGCGGGCAACTTCGGCAGCAGCATCGAGTATCGCTTCAGCCGCGCCTGGCGCGCGCAGCTGAGCTTCGAGCCGGCGCAGAGCTACTGCAGCACGAATCCGCTGGCCAATACGATCACCAGCAGCCGGTACCAGATCGGCGCCGACGTCTTCTGGGAGCGGGAGTTCTAGTGGCCCGCGCGCTGCTGATCACCAATCCGGCGGCCGCGCGCACCGACCCACTCGCGGTGCACACGGTGATGGATAGATTGCGCGCGCGCGGCTGGCAGGTCGAGGTGCTGGCGACCGGCGGCCCGGGCGACGCGCGGCGGCTCGCCGAGTACGGCGTCGCCGAGGGCGTGGACGTGGTGGCCGTGTTCGGGGGTGATGGCACGACGATGCAGGCGGCCGCCGCGCTGGTCGGCACGGACGTCGCTCTCGGCGTCATTCCCGGCGGCACGGGCAATCTTCTCGCCGGCAACCTCCGGATCCCGCCGTCCCCGGCCCGCGCCGCGGAGGTGCTCGTGCGCGGGCGGCCGCAGCGATTCGATCTCGGACGCATGTCGCGCGGCGGCGGTACGCAGTACTTCGCGGTGGCGTGCGGGGTGGGAATGGACGCCCGCGTGATGGCGGGTACGGCCTCCGAGCACAAGCGGCGCTGGGGAATGGGCGCGTACGTCGCCACGACGCTCCGCCTCATCTCTCAGGTGCGGAGCACGCCGCACGGTGTGACGGTGGACGGCGTGGAGTACGACGCGAACGCGGCCATGATCCTGGTGGCGAACTGCGGCGAGGTGATTCCGCCGTTCGTCCGGCTCAAATCCGGGATCCGCCCCGATGACGGTCTGCTCGATGTCGTGGCGCTTCGAGCCGACAGCTTCGGGCAGAGCGTCCGGGCGGTGTGGGACCTGCTGCGCGAACCGCAGGTGCACGGCGGACCCGGCACGCTCGTCGGCTATGCCCGGGGGGAGGAGATCACGATCTCGACCCCGGAGGGTGCGGAGCCGGTGCAGCTCGACGGGGAGTCGGCGGGGGAGACGCCGTTCACGGCTACGGTCGTCCCGGCAGCGATCAAGATCATGGTGCCTTAGGGCTGTCCGCTATCCGCTATCCGCTATCCGCTTGCGGCGAATCGGGGCATGCATCCCAAAGGGCCGCAAGGAGAGGCGGATAGCGGATAGCGGATAGCGGATAGCTACCCGCGGCTGTGCCGCGGGCTGTTGGCTTTCTATACAGTCCGCACTACCTTGGGAACGGGCCTGCACACCCGAGCGTCATGGCGGATTCCGTACTGCTGATCGACGACGACGTCGAGGTCCTGCGGGGCATCGGCAACTATTTCGAGCGGCTGAGCTACGAGGTCACCCGCGAGCTCAGTGGCGAGGCGGGGTTGGCGACGTACGACCGCCTTCATCCCGACGTCGTCATCCTGGATCTCCGGCTTCCCGGCATGGACGGGATGGAGGTGCTGGAGCATCTGCGGCAGCGCGACGCGGCCGTCATCCTCCTCACCGGCCACAGCGACGTTCCCACGGCGGTACGCGCGATGCAGATGGGCGCCGAGAACTTTCTCACGAAACCGGTCGACATGGCCCACCTCGCCGCAGCGACCGCGCGGGTGGCGGACAAAGTACGGCTGCGCCGGGTGAACGAGGCGCTCCTCGGCCACAACGCCCCCGGCCACGGCCTCGATTCGCTGGGCAGCAGCTCGCAGATGCAGGACTTCGCGCACCAGGTCGCGCTGCTCGCGCAGAGTGAGCGCACCACGGTGCTGCTCACCGGGGAAAGCGGCACCGGTAAGGGGTGGGTGGCGTGGATGATCCACGACCTCTCGCCCCGCGCCAAGGCGCCGTTCGTCGAGGTCAACTGCGCCGGCCTCAACGCCACGTTTCTCGACTCGGAGCTGTTCGGCCACGAGAAGGGCGCGTTCACCGATGCCAAGGACCGCAAGCAGGGGCTGTTCGAGATCGCCGACCGGGGGACGATCTTCCTCGACGAGATCGGTGATCTCGCGCCCGAGCTCCAGCCCAAGCTGCTGAAGGTGCTCGAGACCAAGACCTTCCGCCGGCTCGGCGGGACGCGCGAGATCTCGGTGGACATCCGACTCATCACCGCCACCAACCGGCAGCTGCAGGCGGAGGTCGAGGCCGGGCGGTTCCGCGAGGATCTCTATTACCGGCTCAGCGTCATGCCCCTGATGCTGCCGTCGGTGCGCGACCGCTCGCGGGACGACCGCCTCTCGCTCATCACCCGCATTCTGTCGGATCTGCGGAAAGAGCTGCCGGAGGCGCCGGGCACGCTCACCAGCGAAGCGCTCGAGCGGCTCGTCGGCTACGCCTGGCCGGGCAACGTGCGGGAGATGCGCAACGTGCTCGAGCGTGCGATGATTCTCGGGCGGGGGCAACCGGCGGTGAGCGTCGAGCACCTCCCGGGCGAGTTCCGGGCCCGGCCGGGCATCGGCGACCGCCGCCACACGCCGCTCAGCCTCGACGATCTGGAGCGGCAGCACATCGAGCGCACGCTCAAACACCACGGCGGCAACCGCACGCGCGCGGCGCAGGAGCTGGGCATCTCGCGCGCGACGTTGATCAACAAGATCAAGCGCTACGTCATCAACGCCTGAGCAGCCCGCATGGCCCGCGAACTCAAGGAGAAGGACGCGATGGGATGCCGAGCCTGCGGCCGCGAGGAGCGGGCCAGCGAAGGCTATCCCTGCGTGGACTGCGGCACCTTCATCTGTCTCATCTGCTCCTTCCGCGGGGTCGTCCGGTGCGCCGAGTGCGCCGCGCGGACGCCGGAGGCGAGCTGACCGCGAGCGCGTCGCCCACCGGCCTGCTCGGCGTCGCGGCGATCACGCCGCTCCTGGCCGGACCCACGGTGCGCGCGGAGCAGGTCTCGCAGCTCGTGCTCGGCGAGACGGCGGAGCTGCTGGACGTCGACGGAGAGTGGCGCCGCCTCCGGGCCACCCATGACGGGTACCAGGGCTGGGCGCACCGGGGATACCTGCGTGAGGTCGACCCCCCGTTGCTCGAGGTCTGGCGCTCGGCCGGGTGGAGCCAGGGCGCCGAGCTGGACGCGGGCGGCCTGCGGGTGCGCCTGCCGCTCCGTGCGCGCGTCGCGTTGGAGAACGGGCGCATGCTGCTTCCGGACGGCCGCACGGCCCGCCTCGTGAGCGGTCACGTGGCCGCACGGGCCGCGGCGATCGCCGACGCCCGCGCCGTGCCGCCCGAGCAATGGGCGGCAGAGCACTTCGCGGGCGCGCCGTATCAGTGGGGTGGCGTCACACCGTGGGGCGCCGACTGTTCGGGGCTGGTGCAGACCACGTTCGCGGCTCGCGGCGTCGTCGTGCCGCGCGACGCCCACGACCAGGCAACAGGCGGCACGGCCGTTCCTCTCGACCAGGCGCGCCCGGGCGACCTGCTCTTCTTCCGCGGCGAAACCACCGACCGCATCACCCACGTGGCGTTCCTGTCTTCTGGCAGACTCCTTGTCCACGCCACTATCAGCCGTGGAGGCGTCGTGAAGGAGGACTGGCATCCGGGCTCGGGAGCATGGGCTCGGCTGGAACGACGCCTGGTGGCGGTAAGGAGACTGGAGTAGACGGTAAAGGCGGTACGGCGGCACGGACGGTAAGGGCGGTAGGGCTTGGCCGGCAAGGTACCGAAGGCTTGCTTGGCGGATGCGCCCTTGCGGCCTTCTTCACTCTACCGCCCCTACCGCCCCTACCGCCCTTACCGCCTACCTTTCCGCCGTCTCTACAGGTTGACTGGTGGTCCCAGTGGGCATGCGGAAGCTCGTTCTCTTCGATATCGACGGGACCATTCTTTTGTCAGCCGGTGCCGGCCGGCGGGCGATCATCACGGCGCTCGCCGAGGCGATCGGCGACGTCACCGCGTTCGAGCGCATGCGCTTCGACGGCAAGACCGATCCCCAGATCGTCGTCGAGCTGCTCGAGGCCGCCGGCCACACCGGACCGCACAGCGACGAGCGGGTGCGGGCCCTGTGCACGCGATACGTCTCGCTGCTGGAGGACGAACTCGCGTCGGCGCCGGGCGTGCGGCTCATGCCGGGATTTCCCGCCATCCTCGATCGGCTCGAAGCCAACTCCGATGTGGTGCTCGGGCTGCTGACCGGCAACCTGGCCCGCGGTGCCAGGCTCAAGCTGCGCGCGGCCGGCCTCGACCCGGAGCGGTTTCGGGTCGGCGCGTTCGGCTCCGATTCCGGACACCGTCCTGATCTGCCCGCCATCGCGGCGGAGCGCGCCGCGCCGATCTTCGGCCGCATGCCCGGGGGCGAGGAAGTCGTGATCATCGGCGACACGCCCGCGGACGTCGCCTGCGCCAGCGTCATCGGCGCGCGCACCGTCGCCGTGGCGACGGGCTCCTACGGCGTCGAGGAGCTGGAGGCTTGCGGGGCCCATGCCGTCTTCGCCGATCTCGCCGACACCGACGCCGCCATCGCGGCCATCCTCGCCTGAGCGATGGCCGCCGAGCTCGAGCTCAAGGCCGTGGTGCCGGATCCCGTCGTGCTCCGCGTCGCGCTCGTCGGCGCCGTCCCCGGGTTCCGCGGACTCATGAGCGATCGGCGGTACGACCGGGACGGCACGCTCGTGGAACGGGATCAGGTGCTCCGCGTCCGGAGCTGCCGGCCGGTCGCGGGTCAGGTGCGGTCGGAGATTGCCTGGAAGGGGCCGACCCGGCGCGCGCGCGGGGGCTGCAACCTGCGCGGCGAGCTCACCTGCGAGGCGCAGCCGGCGCCGGACAGGCCCGACGCCATCCTCGAGGCGCTCGGCTACTCCGTCGTACACATGATCGACCGCTGGGTGGAGACGTGGTCGATCGCCGGCGCCGCGCTCCGCCTCGAGTGGTACCCGCGGATGGACGTGCTCGTCAAGGTCGAGGGACCACCGCCCTCCATCGAGGCCGCCATCGTCGCGACCGGCCCGCCGCGGGCCGCGTTCTCCGCGGAGGCGCTGATCGACTTCGTCCGGCGATACGAGCCGCGCGCCGGCCGCCCCGCGGCGCTCGCCGTCGCCGAACTGGACGGCGAGGCACCGGGATGGGACACCGCATGACGACCGTGCCGGAGCTGGGTCCGGC
>JBOHSY010000494.1:0-2189 GCA_050733355.1 Gemmatimonadales bacterium
CGCTTCCGGTTGTGACCCATCGTGCGGCGGAGCGCATCGGCCTCGGCGGCGGTGTACCGCGCCATCGCCATCGCCACCGCCATCGCCTGCTCCTGGAAGATCGGGAGCCCCTGCGTGCGCTTGAGGATCGGCTCGAGCGCCGGATGCCGATAGCTCACCGGCTGGAGTCCGCGCCGGCGCATCGTATAGGGATTGACGAACCGCGCCTCGATCGGCCCGGGGCGGATGAGCGCCACCTGCACCACGATGTCGTAGAGCAGCTCAGGTCTGGTCTTGACGATGGACGCGATCTGCGCCCGGCTCTCGATCTGGAAGGTGCCGATCGTCTCGCCGCGCGAGATCATCTCGTAGGTGGGCTTGTCGTCGGTCGGCAGCGAGTACATCGCCGGACGTTTACCCGTCCGCCGCTCGATCACGTCGAAGGCGCGCCGTACCAGCGAGAGCCCGCCCAGGCCCAGAAAATCGAACTTGGGGACGCCGAGCGAGTCGAGATCGTCCTTGTCGAACTGGACGATGGTGCGGCCCATGGTGGTGTGCTCCACCGGCAGCCACTCGCCGAGCGGCGCCGACGACAGCACGAAGCCGCCGACGTGGGTGGCGCGGAGCCGGGGCAGGGCATCGCAGCCGCGCATGAGCTCGAGCACCGTCTTTCCTCGCGCGTCGCTCAGGTCGAGCCCGAACTGCTTCGCGAGGGTGTCGCGCACGTAGTCGGCGCCGTCGCCGGCCTCCTCGTAGTGGAGCCGCTTGGAGAACTTGAACGCGAGCTCCGCGGGGTAGCCGAGCACCCGCATGGCGTCGAGCAGGGCGTTGGGCGCCCGGTAGTGCTGCACGATGCAGGCGATCGCGGCCGACGAGCGCTTCCACTTGCCGTAGACGTGATCGAGCAGCTCCTCGCGCCGGTCGTGCTCCACGTCGAGGTCGATGTCGGGCGCCTCGGTCTGGCCGTCCACCCGCACATCGGAGAGGAAGCGCTCGAACAGGAGCCCGTGCTTCACCGGGTCTACAGCAGTAATCGCGAGACAGTAGGCGACGGCGGAGTTGGCGGCGCTGCCGCGCCCCTGGCAGAGGATGCCCTGCTCGCGCGCCCACCGCACGGCGCCCCACATGACCAGAAAGAACCCCGCGAAGCCGAGCCGCGTGATCACGCCGAGCTCGTGCTCGAGCTGCCGCTCCTGCTCGGGGGTCACCGTGCCCCAGCGCTCGCGCGCGCCGGCGTACACGCAGCGCTTGAGGAACGAGTCGTCGGTATGACCGTCGGGCACGGGGAAGTGCGGCAGTGGAGGACGCATCCAGGCGAGCGAGAAATCGCAGCGCGCGGCGATGCGCTCGCTCTCGTGGATCCCTTCGGGCCGGTCGGCCCACTGGCGCGCCATCTCGTCGGGCGGGAGGAGGCGCCAGCGGCCGTTGGGCAGGAGCACGCCGGCGTCGGCCGCGGCGTCGAGCGTGAGATCGGCGCGGAGTGCCACGAGCATGTCGTGCACGAGCCGGCTCCGCCGGTCGAGGTAGCGCGGCTCGTTGACCACGACCCACGGCACGCCCTCCCGCCCGGCGAGCGCGGTCAGCTCGTCGGCCAGCGCCCGCTCCCAGGGGCCCACCTCGTGCCGCTGCACCTCGACCGCGAGGCGATCGCCGAACGATTCGCGCCACTCGGCGAGTAACCGGGCGGCCTCGGCGCGGCGGCCTTCGCGCACCAGCCGTGCGAGCCGGCCCGACGGCGGCCCGGTGAGCGCGGTGAGTCCGGCGCTCCGCCCGGCCACGTCGGCCCAGCGGACGCCGGCCTGGCCGCGCATGGTGTGCGGACGCTCGCGATTCCAGGTCTCGAGATCGCCCACGCGGGCGAGCGTGACGAGCGCGGCGAGGTTCCGGTACCCCTGGGCATTCTCGACCAGGAATGCGGCCGGATGGCCATCCACCACGAGCTCGGCACCGACGATCGGCCGCACGCCGACACGGCGTGTCTCGCAGACGAAGCGCACCACGCCGCCCAGGTCTGCGGCATCGGTGATGCCGACGGCGGGGTAGCCCAACTCTGCGGCGCGCCGGACCAGCGCCTCGGGGGTGACGGCGCCGTCGCCGAAGGAGAAGGCGGTGTGGGCGCGAAGTTCGGTGAACATTCGCTATCGGCTATTGGCTATCCGCTATCCGCTATCCGCTATCCGCTCGTGTCGCGGTCGCTCGGTGCATCGCGC
>JBOHSY010000495.1:0-1537 GCA_050733355.1 Gemmatimonadales bacterium
CGCTGCCCCGGCGCGCTCCGACGACGCGAGCCAGCGCCGGGGAGTCCAGCCACGTCCCGCGTTCCCTTGATTTCCAGCCCCGGGCCCGGCACCATCGCTGCGCAGTCACCTGCGCAGAGCTTCCCTAACGGCTTGCGCATCAGCTGCGGGCGATGAGCCCGCTGATACGAATTCTATGGTCTACCTGTACCACTCTGTCCGATTGTGCCCAGCACTCGCCAAGCAGGCGCCCGTCAGCTGCATGCGCAGGTTAGGCGTCCCTGCGTCGCAACCCCGCCACAGATCGTGGCTCCGCCACGCGGGCCCCTAATGTGCTCCGACCGGTGTCAAGGCTAGTGAGCCCATCGCTTCCTCGATCAATGCGACGATCTCGGCCGCGTGCGAGGCCAGGGACGCATGGCTTGCTTGCAGGACGATTGTCTCCCTCGGGCTCATGCGCTCCGCCATCCATTTCTGGGTTTCCGGCGGGATCATACGATCGTCAGCCGATACCTGATACCAGCTCGGTTTGGCTCTCCATGCCGGCGGGCCCGACTTATCCTCGAAGCAGCGCGCGGCGATCGGTTTCTGCGTGAGCGCCATGACCAGCGCCTCTGTCGCGTCGAGATCCTGGCAGAAACTGTCGTGAAACTTGTCCGGAGCGATCCAGAGGAACCCCTCCTGATCGGGCCGAATGTTCCCTGCGCCCGGAGGCGGCGCACGGCGCGCGAGAATGCTGGCGAGACTGTCCCCCTCGTCAGGCGCGAACGCGGCCACATAGACCAGACCCACGACATTCGGCGTATGCCCAGCTCCCGTGATGACCGCGCCGCCGTAGGAATGACCGACCAGCACAGTCGGTCCCGGCTGCGCGGCCGCCAACTTGCTGGCCCGCTCAATATCGTCGGCCAACGACGTCAGCGGATTCTGCACGGCGCAGACCCGATGGCCGTCGGCGTGTAGCCGCGGAATGACGTGGCGCCAGTG
Organism: Gemmatimonadales bacterium; assembly: GCA_050733355.1. Lineage (GTDB taxonomy): Bacteria > Gemmatimonadota > Gemmatimonadetes > Gemmatimonadales > GWC2-71-9 > DASQPE01. The sequence goes on from JBOHSY010000495.1 coordinate 967, forward strand.
TGAGCCGTCACCCCACGCCCCATGAACGAGAATGATGGTCGGTTTGGTAGTCATGGTGGGTCTCCAATTCTCAGCGCAGTGAACTGCGGTGTACGCCGCCGTCTCGGGGTGCGCATGACGGACGAGACGTCTCCGGCCGGAGGCCAGGAGACACCCGTCCACCCTACTCGACAGCGTGGTTTGGTCAAGGGGGCGGGCATGAGGGAGGCTGAGATCGGTCGCGGAGCGATGCTCGGCTCGCCAGCGGACGATGCCGGACTACTGGCTCACCTGGGGTGAGCCGCCCAGCGGCCGGTCGTCACTGCGCTTCCGCAAGGCCGGCACGGCCGGGGACGCGACAGAGCTTACGGATTTGACACTTGCAGAATCCATTCGATCACTCGATCCGGGTAACTCGGCACGGTCCTGGGCCACTGGAACTTCCCCGGCGCGCTCGGCGGCAGGCGGAAGGTATGGTCGGCGCCCGGGAAGACCACCACGTCCAGCCGCGAGCCGCGGGAGCCGAGGTACGCCTCGGCGATCCTTGCGGCGCTCGCGCGGGGCGGAACCCGCTCGTCGCCCTCGCCGTATA
>JBOHSY010000496.1:0-3354 GCA_050733355.1 Gemmatimonadales bacterium
GGCTCGGGCTGCTCGCGCTCGGCCTCGCGACGCTCGGGGCCGCGGGCCCGATGAGCGGCGCCGCGTCGGCTCTCTGGCATCCCCGGCGTGCGTGGCAGATGACCATCGCGCCGGTGCGGCTCGAGGCGGCGGCCGACGTGGTGGATCGCGGCGGAACCGTGGCCCTGAACATCGACGCGATCGGACGGCGCCATGCGATCCTCTGGCTTCGGGCTCCCGGCGAGCGCTGGCGCCCCACGCCGGTGGCACTCGATTCACTCGGCCAGGCGCGCTATGTCACCGCGCCGCTCCTGGGTGATCTCTTTGCGCGGGTGACGAGCGGGCGCCGCTCGTCGGACACCGTGGCGGTGCGGGTGCGCCTGCCGGTGTTCCTCGGATCGCTGGCCGTCACGGCGCGATATCCCCGCTATCTGAGCCTCGACGACGAGCCGATTCCGGTCACCGGCGATACCGTGCTGCTGCCGGCCGGGACGCGGCTGGAGACGAAGGGCACGGCCACCGCTCCGCTCGCATCGGCGGTGTGGACGGGCGAGCGTGCCGAGACCCTGCGCGTCGCGGGCGCGGGCTTCTCCGGCGCGTTCGTGCCGCGTCGGTCGGGCAGCTACCAGCTCGCCCTGGTGACGGCGTCCGGCGCGCCGCTCGGCGGGGACAGCGTCCGGATCGCGGTGCGGCTCGTCGCCGACAGCGTGCCGCGGGTGGAGATTCCGGTGCCGGGCGCCGATACCATCGCGCCGCTGAGCCTCCGCGTCCCGCTGGTGATCGACGCCCGCGACGACCACGGCTTCCGTGGTGTAATGGTGGAAAGCCGCCGCATCGGACGTCTCGGCGGGGCGGACCCGCCCAGGCGCGAGCCCATCCCGTTGCCCGAGGGCGCGGGCGACCACGCCATTCTGTCGTTCCTGCTGGATCTCAACGCCCGCGGTCTGCTGCCCGGCGACACGGTGCGCTACTTCGCTGTGGCGACGGACAACTCGCCGGGCGCCCAGGCCGGCCGGTCGCGCGAGTTCGTCCTTCGCCTTCCAACAATGAGCGAGGTACGCGCGGCGCAGCGCGAGTCCGGGCGGGCTGTCGCCGGCCGGCTCGACAGTCTCGCCGAAGCCAGTCGCGCGCTCGAGCGCCAGACCGAGGACCTCGCGCGCGAGCGGCCGCGCGCCTCGCCGCAGCAGGGTCGGGTCAACGAGCTTCGCTTCGAGGACGCGCGCCGTGCGGAAGCGGTGGCCGCGAAGCAGGAAGAGCTGGTCCGGGAGGCCGAGGCGCTGAAGGACGCGATCCGCGAGCTCCAGAAGAGCGCCGAGGCCGCCGGCATCACCGACTCCACGTTCCAGCGGCAGCTCGAGGAGATCCGCCGACAGCTCGATCGCGCCCTCACACCCGAGCTCCGCGAAAAGCTGCAGGCGCTGCGCGACGCGCTGAGGGACCTCGATGCGGACGAGACCAAGCAGGCCCTGGAGGACCTGGCCGAGCGACAGCGCCGGCTGCGCGAGGCGCTGGAGCAGAGCCGGGAGCTGTTCCGGCGGGCGGCCCTCGAAGGCGACCTCGCCAACCTCACGCAGGAGGCGCGCGATCTGGCGGCGGATCAGCAGGCGTGGAACAAGGCCGCGGCCGCCGCGGACAGCGCGGCGGCCGCCGAGGCGGAGCGCCGGATGGCCGCACGGGCGGACTCGCTCGCGTCGGCGCTGCACCAGCTCCGGCCGGAGCTGCCCAAGGGGCGGCAGGAGAAGCTGGACGATGCCGCCGCGCGGGCGCAACGGGCGGGCGGCGAGATGCGAATGGCCGCGGACGCCATGCGGAAGGGCGGACGGGAGACCGCCCGGCGCCGCGGCCTGCGAGCCGCCGAGCAGCTCCGCCAGCTTGGCGACCAGATCGCGCAGGAGAGGCAGGAGCTCCAGCAAGAGTGGCGTGACGAGGTGACCAAGGCGCTGGACCGCGCGCTGGCTGAAGCCACGCGGCTGGGTGAGCGACAGCTCGGGATCGAGCGCGCGCTCCAGCGCGGCGCACCGCCCGCGCTCACCCGCGGCGATCAGGGCGCCCTGGAGGAGGGCGTGCAGCGGCTCGGTCAGCAGCTCCGATCCGTCGCGGGAAAGAACGCGCTGGTGTCACCCGCGATCGCGGAGGCGCTCGCGATCGCCCAGCTTCAGATGCGCCGCTCCCGCGAGTCGGTATCGTCCGCCACCCCCAACGCGCGCGAGGCCGCCGAGCGCGCCGGCGACGCGGTGGACGCGCTCAACGCGGTCGCCTACCAGCTCCTGCGCGCACGGGAGAGCGTCAACAGCGCGGCGTCGGGGTCGGGACTGGCCGAAGCGATGGAGCGGATGACTGCACTCGCCGCCCAGGAGGGCCAGATCGGGCAGCAGAGCGCCGGCCTCCTCCCGAAGCTGGGCGGGGGCGGCGCCGTGCAGGAGCAGCTCCGGCAGCTCGGTGCGCGGCAGCGAGCCCTGGCCGAAGAGCTCGAGAAGCTGCGCGGCGGCGGCCAGGTTCCCGGTGCGGGCGCGATGGCGGACGAAGCCCGCGACCTCGCCCGCCGCCTGGAGGCGCAGCGACTCGACCGGGAGACCGTGCAGCGCCAGGAACGGCTCTTTCGCCGGATGCTCGACGCGGGCCGCACGCTTCAGGGGCAGCAGGAGGACGAGCAGAAGGAGCGCGAGAGCACCACCGCCAAGGACGACGACCCCCGGCTGCCGCCCGCACTCCGCGCGAAACCCGGCGAAGACGACGATCGGCCGCGGGTACCGAGCTGGGAGGAGCTCCAGCGACTCTCACCCGAGGAGCGCCGCCTCGTGGTGGATTATTTCCGGCGGCTGGCGCAATGAGTTACGCGTTGCGAGTTACCAGTCGCGAGTGGCCCATCGCCGGGATGTTGCTCCTTGGCCTTGCGTCGGGCGGGTCGGCACAGCAAAGCGAAGCGGCGCGGCGTGCGTTCGAGCTCGAGCGCCGAGGCAGCTACGTGCAGGCGGCGGAGGCGTATCGCACCGTGCTGGCCGCCAAGCCGGCGGATCCCGCGGCGCTCTTCGGCCTGGAGCGCACGCTGGTGGCGATGAACCGCCTGGGTGACATCCTGCCGCAAGCGCGTGCCGCCCTCGCTGCCAACCCGGCAAGTGGTCCCGTGCATGGCATTCTGCTGCGGGCCTGGGCTGCCCGGGACGAGGCCGACAGCGTGCGCGCGGTGGCCGAGCGCTGGTCGGCCGTGGACCCGCGGGACGAGACGCCCTACCGCGAATGGGGGCTGGCGGCGCTGGCGCGGCGGGACGTGGTCGAGGCGCGCCGCGCGTTTCTCACCGGGCGGGATCGGCTCGGGCGCCCCGACGCGCTGGCGGCCGAGCTGGCGCAGACGGCGATCCAGCAGCAGGACTGGCC
>JBOHSY010000497.1:0-1335 GCA_050733355.1 Gemmatimonadales bacterium
CGTAGAGGTCGTGCCGCAGGGAGGCAGCCATGATGAAAGCAACAAAGACGCGCTGTTGCCATAGGATCGGCGGCTGGGCAAGCGTCTGCATGCTGGCGAGCGGTGCGTGCACCCCGCAGCCCCCCGAGCAGATTCTCATTATCACCGGCACCGACTACGCGTTTCAGATGCCAGATACGGTGCGAGCTGGTAGGGCCGTGATCCACTTCGTAAACCAGGGCAAGGTCCCCCATGAATTGGTTCTTGCCCGGCTCAAGGCGGGGGTCACGCTCGATCAGGTGCTGGAGCGGATGCGGCAAGGCGCCGAGCCCGATGAGTTGCTCGACGGCATGGGCGGGGTCCTGATCGCCACGCCCGGCGACTCAAGCTTCGGTCGACTGGTGGTGGAGCTGAGCCCCGGTCGCACCTATGGCATGATCTGCAACTTCCAAGACGCTCCCGATCAGCCGCCGCACGTCGCGCTCGGCATGGTAGCAAGCTTTCAGGTGAAATAGCGGGACCCGAACAGTCCAAGACATGGGTGACAGTTAAGTCACAGGACATAGGTGACAGTACTTAGTAGGGCCGGCGGTAGGAGCGGCCCAGGGCATCCTCCACCTGGAGGGTGCGTTCGTGGAGCCGCCCCAAGCGCAACGGCCCGAAGTAGAGATCCCATTCACCATCATCGATCTCGGTGAGACCGACATACTCCTCCCCGAGCGTCTGGCTGACGTTGACCCACTGCTTGTGCCAGCGGATGCCGCCGTTGCGGCTCACGCGGCGCACTTCATAGTGCCCCGGATACTCCAGCGGAGGAAGCCGACGGGGCAGCGGCCGAGGGGACGGAGCGTATACACTGGCCGGCGACTCATCCCCCAGGGCCTCGTGGGGGCGGACGGTGTTGTACTCCGCACGCCAGGGGTCGAAGCGTCGCTGCTGGGCCGGATGGGTGCGCTCGGGCGGGCGAGTGCACTCCCGTTTGAGCGTGCGATGCATGCGCTCGTGCCGGCCATTCTGATGCGGTGACGCGGGCTCGGTGAGATCGGGGAGGATCCCCAGGCGGACCCACCAGACCGCGAGGCTGGAGAGTCGGCCGAGCGCCTGGGTGGCGAAGGGCACCCCGTTGTCGGAGCGGATCCGCTCGGGCAGGCCCTGCTCGCGGAAGAGGCGCTCGAAGACGGGCCGCGCCTCGACCAGCTGGGTGCTGGTCAGCGCCGCGCAGCCGAGGAGCATCCGGCTGTAGCCGTCGGCGATGGTGAGCGGATAGCAGTATCGGCCATTGCCCAGCTGGAACTGCCCCTTGTAGTCCGTGGTCCAGACCGCGTTCGGGGTGTCCATCGGCGCGCTGGGCGGCCC
>JBOHSY010000498.1:0-4077 GCA_050733355.1 Gemmatimonadales bacterium
CGGCGGGCTCCACCGCCTCGCGCACCCGGCCGCCCCGCTCCAGCTCGTCCGCCCGCGCGAGCAAGGCATCGAGCGACCGCGCACGCCAGTGGGACCGCTCGGCCGCCAGCCAGTCCTCGAACCCGGACGCATCCGGCAGAGCGAATCCCTCGAGGAACTCGCCACCCGCGAGCGCGCTCGCGCCCGCCCAGTCGCGCGAGGCCAGGCGGGCCTCGATCTCCTCCAGATCCAGCCAGGGATCGCCCGCCGCGAGTCGAACCTGGCCCGACGCCGTATCAATGGCCGCGCCGCCGAGCGTCCGGCGCAGCAGGCGGAGCGCCTCGTTGAGCGAGTGCCGGGCGGCCCGCTCGTCCTTCTCCGGCCACAGGAGTCCGACGAGGTGCTCGCGCGTCCGCGTCCGCCGGGGAGACCGCGCCAGGTAGATCAACAACGCAAGGTGCTTCCGCCAGAGAAGCTCGGGTGGCGGCGGACCTCCGTCCACATCGATGGCGACCGGTCCGAGCGCCCGGCAGCGGATCATCGACATTCCCGGACGAGCGTACCGGCCTGGCGCCGCAACGCGGCGTAGCCGGGCTCGGCGTCGGCCCACAGCTCGCGCACCCGGCGGGCCAACGTGCAGGCGTCGTTCACGCGGCCGGTGGCGGCAGCCAGCTCGGCACGCCGGAGCCGGGCCAACGCACCCGCCGCGACATCCACCTCACCCGATTGCGCCTCCCGCTGCGGCCATTCGTGCGTGTCCCAGGCCTCGCCGAAACGCAGCGTCCGGTCCGCCGCGGCCACCGCGTGGACCCGGACGATGTTCGGGTGATCGAGCCGCGCCTGGAGCCGGGCCTCGCGCTGGAACCTCTCCACGGCCACCGCGGTGGCCTTCTCCGGCCGGAGCACCTTGATCGCCACCATCCGGTCGAGCCGGGTGTCGCGGGCCAGGAACACCACGCCCACCACGCCCATGCCCCCCGCGCCGAGCTCTCGCTCGACGGCGTAGTGGGGAGCCAGCGCGTCACGTACCCGCTCCAGCAGGGAGGTCATCGGAACCTCGATATTGCGCCTTGACGAGCGGCAAGGCAACCGCGCCGCGCCTATCTTGCCTTCCATGGCCCGCAAGCGCGCCGCCACCGAGGAACGCTCGCTGTTCGCCGGGATCGGGAGCGCCGAGCCGCTCGCCGCGCGAATGCGGCCGCGCACCCTCGACGAATTCGTCGGCCAGACCCATTTGCTCGGCCCGGACCGGCCCCTCCGGCTCCTGGTGGAGCGAGGCGTGCCGGGTTCGCTCGTCTTCTGGGGACCCCCGGGCAGCGGCAAGACCACTCTGGCTCACCTGATCGCGGGAGCGGCCGGACGTATCGTCGTGCCCTTCAGCGCGGTCAGCGAGGGCGTGCCCCGAATCCGCGAGATCCTTCTCGCGGCGCGGGAGCAGCTCGCGGCCGGGGGGCCGCAAACCGTCCTGTTCGTGGACGAGATCCACCGGCTGAACAAGGCACAGCAGGACAGCCTGCTACCGCCCACGGAGGACGGAACGTTCACGCTGATCGGCGCCACGACGGAGAACCCCAGCTTCGAGGTGAACGGGGCGCTCTTGTCGCGCACGCGTGTGTTCGTGCTCGAGCCGCTCGCGGCGGACGACCTGCTCGTCCTGCTCCGCCGCGCCCTGACCGACGCCGAGCGGGGGCTCGCCGCGATGGAGCTGGAGGTGGATCAAGAGGCGCTTTCGGCCATCGCGGCCGAGGCCGATGGGGACGCGCGGCGCGCGCTCAACGTGCTCGAGGCCGCCGCCGGACAGGTCGGGCCTCGCGGAACGGTCACGACGGCGGTCGCGCACGATGCGATGCAGCGGCGCTTCGCCCGCTACGACAAGGCCGGCGAGGAGCACTTCAACCTGCTCTCCGCCTACCACAAGTCGCTTCGTGGCAGCGACCCCGACGGCGCGCTCTACTGGATGGCGCGCATGCTCGAGGGCGGGGAGGACCCGATGACCATCTTCCGCCGCGCCATCGCCATGGCGGCAGAGGATGTGGGCCTGGCGGATCCCAACGCGCTCGTCCTGGCGGTGGCTGCCCGCGACGCGTTCCACATGCTGGGCCCACCCGAGGGGTACCTCCCGCTCGCCGAGATGACGATCTACCTGGCCACGGCGCCGAAATCGAACAGCGCCAAGGCCGCGCTGGAGGCGGCGCTGGATGCCGCGCGCGAGACCCCCGCCGCCCCGGTGCCTCTCCATCTCCGGAACGCCCCGACCAGCTTGATGAAGGCGCTGGGATACGGGGCGGGGTACCGGTACGCCCACGACGCCCCGGCCCACTACGTCGCGCAGGAATATCTGCCCGAGGGACTGCGCGGCTCCGCGCTGTACCAGCCGGGCGGCATGGGTTTTGAGAAGAAGATCGCCGAGCGGCTGGAGTGGTGGGCCCGGCTCCGGCGGGACGACGGGTGATCGCGGTCAGGCGCGGGAGCTATATTTCGATCTGGTGGTGAACGTCGCCAATCCCAACCGGTTCGACCTGCGCGGCACCCGGCTCGAGGCCGGGTCCGACGTCGGGGGGGTCTCACGTCGGTACGATCACATATGACGACGACTACCTGGTGCCCACGGGCGATTCCACCATCGTGACGCTGCCGCTCCGGCGTGGTACCCTGCCCGGCGTCTCTCCATGAGGACGGCTTCCCCATCCGAGCACCCATAGACGTCCGCGACCCGGTCGAGCGGGCCGTGCTGGTCGCAGCTCCTCGCAAGGGGTCGCCCGATGCGCGCTACCTGACGGAGCATCTCGACGAGCTCGCGCAGCTGGTGGACACGGCCGGCGCCGACGTCGCGGGCCGGCTCTCGCAGCACGTGGTGGCCCCCAATCCCGCCACGCTGATCGGCGAAGGCAAGGTGGAGGAGCTGGCGGCGGAAGTCGCCAACAGTGAGGCCACGCTCGTCATCTTCGACGAGGAGCTTTCTCCGGTGCAGGGCGCGAACCTGGAGCGCGAGCTCAAGGTGCGCGTCATGGATCGCTCGGAAGTCATCCTCGACATCTTCGCCACCCGCGCGCGCAGTCACGAAGCCCGGCTCCAGGTCGAGCTGGCGCAGCTGGAGTATCTGCTGCCCCGGCTGACCCGGATGTGGACGCACCTGTCCCGCATCCGCGGCGGCATCGGCCTGCGCGGGCCCGGCGAGACCCAGCTCGAGACGGACCGCCGGATCATTCGCCGGAAGATCGGGGCGCTCCAGGGCAAGCTGAAGGACGTGGAGCGGCATCGCGAGAATCTGCGCGCCGGGCGCGACCCGATGCTCAGCGCGGCGCTCGTCGGCTATACCAACGCGGGGAAGTCGAGCATCCTGCGGGCACTCTCCGGCGCACACGACATCGTCGTCGAGAACCGCCTCTTCGCGACGCTCGATACTCTGACCCGCGAGGTGGAGCTGGGCGATGGCATCCGCGCGCGCCTCACCGATACCGTCGGGTTCATCCGCAAGCTCCCCCACCACCTCGTGGCCAGCTTCCGCGCCACGCTGGAGGAAGCCCGCACGGCGGAGGTGCTGCTGCACGTAGTGGACGCGAGCCACCCCGACTGGGAAGGGCAGATGCAGGTCGTCGAGGGCGTGCTCGCGGAGCTGGATCTCGCGGACCGGCCGCTCCTGCCCGTGTTCAACAAGATCGACCGTCTGGCCGATCCGACGAGCTTCGCGGCACGGGTCCGGCAGCTCTACCCCGACGCGCTGCTCGGCACGACCATGCGCGCCGACGGACTGAGCGGGCTGAAAGCCCGGCTCCGCGAGCTGTACCGCGCGGGGCGCGTCACGGTCGTCGTGCGAGTGCCGGTGGCCGACGGCGCGGCGCTCGCAGCCCTGTATCGTGACGGCGACGTGCTCGGCGTGACGCCGGCGGGCGAGTTCCAGGAGGTGACGGTACGGCTCGAGCCCTGGCGGGCGGAGAAGCTGCGGGAGCAGGGAGCGGCGTTCACGTTGCCGGCGGTGCCGACGCGGGCGACGGGCTAGAAATCCGGTGAGAGGTGAGAGGTAGGAAGTGAGAGGTGAGAGGTCAGAAGTGAGAGGGGCTCCGAATTCCTCTCACCTCTCACCTCTCACCTCTCACC
>JBOHSY010000499.1:0-2041 GCA_050733355.1 Gemmatimonadales bacterium
GCGCTTGAGCGCGAATACCGAGGTCCGGGAGGCGACGCGAAGGCCTTCCACCTTGGTGAGCGCGTCGATCAGTTCGTCGGTCATGCCGTCGCTGAAGTACTCGGTGTCGGGGTCGGGGCTCGCGTTCACGAACGGGAGCACCGCGATGGCGTGGCGATCGGCCGGACCCGCCGCCGGCTCGCGCGTTGGCGTGGTGACCCCCGCCGTGGACTCCTCCAGCGCGCGCCCGAAGTCCGCGGCGGTGGCGAAGCGGTCGGCGGGGGTCTTGGCGAGCGCGCGGGCGAGCGCTTGTTCCAGCGCCACCGGCACCTCGCCTCGGAGCGCCCGCACCGGCGGCGCCGGCTCGACCACGTGGCGCGTCATCGTCGCGCGCGCGGACGTGCCCGCGAACGGCGGCTGCCCGGCGAGCATCTCGTAGATCACGCAGGCCAGGCTGTAGATGTCGGTGCGCCCGTCCAGCTCCGCGTCGGCGCTGGCCTGCTCGGGGCTCATGTACGACGGCGTGCCGATGGCGAAGCCGGGCTCCGACACTGCGTGGTCCTCGCTCACCACCGCGGAAAGCGCCCGCGCCACGCCGAAGTCCGCCACTACCGCCTCGCCCTCGTGCATGAGGATGTTCTCCGGCTTGATGTCGCGGTGGAGCACGCCGTTGCGGTGCGCGTAGTCGAGCGCGCCGGCCACCGCGCGGCCAAAGCGAACGGCGTCGGCCACGGGCAGGCGCCGCTCGCGGTCGAGCCGGGCGCGGAGCGACTCGCAGCCCAGATACGGCATGACGTAATACAGGAATCCGCCGGACTGGCCGGAATCGTGAAGCGGGACGATCTGCGGGTGGACCAGCCGGGCGGAGATGCGGATCTCGCGGAGGAATCGCTCGGGCAGGGAGCCCCCGGCCACTTCCTGACGCAGCACCTTGATGGCGACCTGCCGGCCGTGCTTCAGGTCCTCGGCGATGTAGACCGTGGCCATTCCCCCGCGGCCGAGCTCGCTGTCGAGCCGGTATCGGTCGGCCAGCGCCGTCCGGAGGGGATCGGGAACGGTCATGCGCGAGCGAATCTCGCGGAAGGGGGCATGAAACGTAACCCGCTGCGGCGCCGCGGAGTTCCTCCGCTGTCGGTGCCGGCGCTCACGCTCTCCGGGTCGACCACGTCGCGGCGTTGAAGGCGGTCGGGGGCGACATTGCGCCCGCTCCGGCGTGCCCGGAGCCACATCCAGGAGGAGCCTCATGGATCATCACGACAACGACACGCGCGGTGCCAAGCGGTCGGTTCGGGGGAAGGCGAATCAGGCCAAGGGCCGCGTCAAGGATGCGGCGGGTGCCCTCACGGCCGACGCCGATCTCCAGGCCGAGGGCAAATGGGACCAGGCCAAGGGCAAGCTGCAGGACGCCCTGGGCAAGGCCGAGCGGAAGCTGGACGACGACCGGCCGCTGGACGACGACCGGCCCTAGATCGTTTCGACCAGGCCGCGACTACACGCGAATGACGCGATTGTTCAGTCGCGTGTCTGCGCGTTCATTCGCGGCTTCTCACGTCGGTCCGGGGGTAGCTGGGGGGCCCGTCCGCCGGCATCTTACCCCGCACCACCGTGTCCGACCATCATCACATCTCCGCGCAGCCGGGGCTCGCCGCCGAGGGCGTGTCGAAGCGCTACGGGTCGGTCGTCGCGCTTGACGACGTGGCGGTCGCCGTGCCGGCGGGCGGATGTCTCGCGCTCGTGGGCGAGAGCGGCGCGGGCAAGAGCACCCTGCTCCGTTGCTTCAACCGACTGGTGGACCCGGACGCTGGACGCATCACGATCGGCGGCGCGGACGCGCGGGAGCTGGACCCGATCGCGCTCCGGCGGCGGACCGGCTACGTCCCCCAGGAGGGCGGGCTGCTGCCGCACTGGCGGGTGGCCCGGAACGTGTCGCTGGTTCCCTGGCTGCTCGGCGATCCCGCGGCCGACGAGCGCGCGGCGGAGGCGCTCGCGCTGGTGGGGCTCGAGCCCACCCGGTTCGGCGACCGCCGGCCCGGCGAGCTGTCGGGCGGACAGCGCCAGCGCG
>JBOHSY010000500.1:0-6881 GCA_050733355.1 Gemmatimonadales bacterium
GCTCCGGCGCTGAGGCCGACCAGCAGGCCGCTCAGGAGCAGTGCCGTTTGCCGGGTGCGCAGTGAACTGTGCTGGCGTTCCTCGCCAGTCGATTGTTAGGGTGCCGGCTGAAGCAGGCCAAGCGACAGCTCCGAAATGATCTGGGTGCCTAGCCGCTGTACCACTATCGCGACGACCCTATCCCACAGCCTATGAAGCGCGAGGAAGCCCGCGCCTTTGACGTTCCAGTGCGGCTGTCTCGGGTGCAGCTTGAGGTCGATCGCGCCCGCCACTTGCTGGCGTATGGATTCCACAGTCATGGAGCGTATCGCGGCACCGGGACCGTTTCTCGGGAGAGAAATTGCGATGGGCTCCCGCAATCGTCTTGTCATCTTCACCTTCTCATTCGAGAGACCGAGCGGTAGGCTTGCTCCGCCTGAAAAGCCCGCTTTGACTGCTCGAGCCATACCGAGGATGATCATCAGATCAGGGACAGTGGCGCTTCGGGCGGATAAGTAATCACCGTGCCGCCCACCCTCGCGAACGGCGTCAGCGCGTGTGCCTGGCGACGGGTCCCGCTGATGATTTCCTCGACGCCCAGGCCGTGGACCACCAGCGCGTCGGCGATCAGCGAGCGATGGCAGCGCCATGGCACGGCCTCGGCGCACATCAGCACGATGCGCTCGCGTGTGGCCCTTGCGATGAGCTCTGCCAGGTGCGCCGCAAATTCGGTGGTCTGCATGTAGTCGGCGTAACCGCGGAAGGACACGTTTCGCCATCCGCCATTCACGGACCCCGGTTGCGTGCGGCGGAATCCTCCCAGGCCAGCAACGTGTTCATAGCCGATGCCCTCGGCGGTGAGCGCGGCCGGCAGGGTATCCCGATCGAACTGCGGGTTGTGGCGAGAGCGTGGTACGGTGCGCACGTCGATGAGCCGGGCCACCGAGTGGGCCTTCAGCAAAGCAATGAACTCGGCGAGAGGCCGTGTCGAATGGCCCACCGTCGATACGATGGGCTCGGAATCCTGCGCCACGGCCAGCGAACGGTGCACGCGCACGCCCGCGCCTGCCTCACGACGCGGCGCGATTGAGAGTCGAGCCCTCCGATCGCAGCCTCGAGGCCGGGGTCCGGTGCCAGGTTCGGCCTGACTGGCCGCCGCCCCAGCAGCAGCCGGCGGAGACCGTGCGCCATCCCGGTTTTCAGCTCGTCGTGCTGCGCTTGGGTCGGGCGCGCAGGTGCCGGGTGCTCCGCAATGGCCGGGCTCATTGGTCCTCCTCCAGCCTGGCGTATGTGGGTACCCCGAGTTCACGTACCCGCACCGATGGGCGCGGCTTCGGTTGCATCGAACGGGACCTGCCTCGCGCTGAACTGTCGCATGTGTCGCGCGAATCCATTCGCCCCAAGCTCTCTCCACATGGTTCGGGCCCGTGACACGGCGACGACGCTGACGCCCTCCTCCGGGCGCAACGCAACCTCGAAGCCCCAGGCGTCGCGTTCGGCCTGCGGGTCCGGCGGACACAGGCGCGCCAGCAGCCCTCGCCGCGCGATCACGTACTGCGCCTCCCCACGCTCTCCCAGCACGAACTCCTCGGTCACGCCCGCCGTCCAGGTGGACTCCGAACGCCGGCGCGCGAGCGCACGATGCGCGGCGTACGCGGCTTGCGCGGCGTCCATCCGGCTCTTGAAGCCGACGAATCCGACCGCGGCACCCCGGACGTAGCCGATCTCCTCTCCGTCGTCGAACAGCTGAAATTCGGCCGGGTTCGCTCCTCGCCGTGCTTGCATCTCTCCTCCGTTCGGTTCGAGTGGCGCGATGGCAGACCCGGAATCCCAGGCGCGGGAGTCGCGTTGCCGTCGCCTGATCGTCCTGCGCTGCCATCGCGCCTCCATTGTCGGTCGCCAGAAACACCTCGCCCCACCTCGCACGGAGCGCGGGTGGGGCGACGGGATCCTCGCCGGTGTGGCCGGTGTCGGGCTACAGCGGGGGGGACAGCCTCGCGGCCAGGATGCGCTCCAGGAGCCGGCATGGGCCGCGCATCTCGGACACCCGGGTCCGGTGCAGGCCTCGCGGAACCATCAGCTGGGCGTGGCGGAGGCGTGACGCTTCGGCCGCGGACCGGCCACGCTGGATAGCGTGCCGCCCGCCTCGGCTGCCTTCTGTCGCCCTCGCACTGAGACTGCCATCAGGCTCCTCGTCGAGCTCGTGTCGGCGTCAAAAGGAAAAATCGCGCCACCAATGACCATTCGGCCAACCGGGCCGCCTTCGCCGGACGGACCATGCTGCCGCCATGACGAATCATCATCGGGACGCGACTCCCGCAGGTAACGGACACCGATGCGACAATCAGGGCAACCGGGCCGCGCGGTCAGCCGTCGCGAAACAGCGCTGCCACGTCGGGCTTCGTGACCTTCCCCATCGCGTTCCGCGGCAGCGACGGAACGATCCGGAGCGCGCGCGGGATCTTGTACGGCGCCAGCTGTTCTCTCGCCCAGCGCTCGAGCGCCTCCAGCTCAAGCGACGCGCCCGGCCGAAGCTCCACCGCCGCCGCCACCCGCTCGCCCCACTCCGGATCGGCCACGCCCACCACCGCGCACTCCAGGATCGCGGGATGGTGGCGGAGGATCTCCTCGATCTCCAGCGCCGAGACCTTGTAGCCGCCGGTCTTGATGATGTCGACGCTGGTGCGGCCGAGAATCCGGTAGGCGCCCCGTTCCACCGCGGCGACGTCGCCGGTGCGGAACCAGCCGTCGCGGAACGCGTCGCGGGTCGCCTCCGGCCGGCCCCAGTACTCGAGGAAGACGTTGCCGCCCCGGACCTCGATCTCGCCCGGTGCGTCGGCCGGCGCGGGACGGCCGCTTTCGTCGACCAGTCGCACCTGGACCCCGGGCAGCGGCGTTCCCACGAATCCCGGGCGGCGCTCGCCCTCGAGCGGATTGGAGAGCGCCATACCGATCTCGGTCATGCCGTACCGCTCGAGCAGTGTGTGCCCGGTGATCTCCCGCCAGCGCTCGAGCGTCTGCACCGGCAGCGCGGCCGACCCCGATACCATGAGCCGAACCCGCGCGGCGCCGGCGCTCAAGGCGAGTCGCCGTTCCGGGGGCGCCGCCTCCCAGGCGGCGATGAGTTTCCGGTAAATCGTCGGCACCGCCATGAACAGGGTCAGGTCGCCCGAGGCGAGCCGGTCCCAAACGATGTCCGCATCGAACGCGGGGAGCATCTCGCAGGCCGCCCCGGCCCAGAGGGCGCAGGTGAGCACGTTCACGATCCCGTGCACGTGGTGCATCGGCAGCGCCAGCAGGATCCGGTCGTCGGGCGTCCAGTGCCACGCTTCGATCAGGCAGGTCACCTGCGACGCGAGGTTCGCGTGAGTGCTCACCACGCCCTTGGGGCGGCCGGTGGTGCCGCTGGTGTACACCATCATCGCGCGCCGTCCGGCCGCGACCGCGGGTAACCCGGTCGTTGGGGGGGTCTCGAGCGCACGCGCGGAGGTGAGCATCGGGATGCCGGCTGCCCTCGCTACCGGGCGGAGCGCGTCGGCAAAGCCCTCGCCGGCGATTACGAGCGCGGCCCCCGAATCGCGGAGGACGTACGCCCATTCGGCCGGCGGATGGCTGGTCGCGACGGGGACGGCGATGCCGCCGGCCCGCCAGATCCCCCACTGCGTGGCGACGTAGGAGAAATCCGCCGGCGTGAGGAATGCGACGCGGGCCTCGGCCAGATCCGGTCGGCCGTCCAGCAGTGTGGCCGCGACGCGGGCCGAGGCGGCGAGCAGGTCGCCGTAGGTGCAGCCGGCGTCCCGGTCCACCAGCGCGATCCGGTCAGGGCGATCGCGGGCGCGGGCGATGAGCGGGAGGTCGGCGGCTGGGGCGGCGTGGCTCATTTTGATCGCCGGGAAGCGGGGCGGACCGAAAAAGGTATGTCTCCCTGGATGGCCGCGCCACCGGGCGCGCGGCTCGCGACACCCCGATTACGTTGCACCAGGCAACTCTCACCTTCACCGCGCTTCCACTGCTCGGCGGCTGTCATCCGAGGCTCGTGATCGATCGCTTAACCCCCCGCTCCCTCTTGCAGCTCCTCGACCGGCCCGCCGCTGCGCGCGAGGAGCTGCTTGCCGGACCGATCCGCGGCGAGCTCCTCGGCGCCGAGCACCTCGCCGAGCGAGCGCGCGCCGTCGCGTCGAGCCAGCGCGTCGTCGCCCGCGGCCCGATCCAACGGCGGCCGCGCCTGCTCGAGCGGCTGGACCGCACCCGTGACATCCTCGAGGACGCGCACGCCAAGCTCGCCGCGGCCGCCGAGCGCGAGATCGACGTCGGCCCGGCGGGCGATTGGCTGCTCGACAACTTCCACGTGGTGCGGGAGCACATCCGCGAAGTCCGCGAGAGCCTGCCGCGGAGCTACTACCGCGAACTGCCCGAGCTGACCGCGGGGTCCCTGGCCGGCTATCCGCGGATCTACGAGCTGGCCACCACGCTGATCTCCCACAGCGAAGGGCGGGTCGATCTCGACAACGTCGACCTGTTCGTGGCCGCGTTCCAGGAGGTCGCTCCCCTATCGATCGGCGAGCTGTGGGCGATCCCGGCGATGCTCCGCCTCGGCCTGATCGAGAGCGTCCGGCGCATGACGCTTCGCACCGTCCAGCGTCTCGGGGAGCTGGAGGAAGCCGACCGCTGGGGCGCGCGCGTCGTGGCCGCCGCCGAGGAGAGCCCCGCGGCGCTCGCCGCCGCATGCAACGAGTTCGTCGCCCAGCACCCGCCGCTCACGTCGACATTCGTCGCCCGTCTCCTGCGCCAGCTCCGATCCGCGCGCGGCGGCGCCGCGACGCTGGCGTGGCTCGCCGAGTGGATCACCGACGAGGCGCTGAGCGCCGAGGATGCCGCGCTCCGGTCCACCCAGCGGGTCGCGCTGACGCAGATCATGATGGCGAACAGCATCACCAGCCTTCGCGCCATCGGGCGGATGGATTGGCGGGTCTTCGTGGAACGGCAGAGCGTGATGGATGCGGCGCTGCGCGAGGACCCGTCGGGAGCGTACCCCCGCATGACGTTCGCCACCCGCGACAACTATCGCCATGTCGTCGAGCGGATCGCCAAACGCACCGGCGGGGACGAGGCCGGCGTGGCGCGCACCGCCGTCGGTTTCGCGCGCGCCGCCGCGGACGGCGGGGCGGATCCGCGACGGAGCCACGTGGGCTTCTATCTGGTCGATCGCGGGCTCGCCGAGCTCGAGCGGAAGGCCGGCTACCGCTCGCCCCCGGCTGAGGCGCTGCACCGGTGGATCCTCCGGCATCCGAACGTGGCGTTCGTCGGCGGGGTCATCGTCGGGACGGTGGTGGCGGTTGCCGCGGCGCTCTGGCTCGCCGGCGCTGAGGCGCGGACGGCGTGGCTGGCCGTCGTCCTCTTCGCGCTGCTGCCGGCGCACGACATTGCCGTGAACGTGCTGAACCAGCTCGTCACGGCGTTCCTGCCGCCCCGCGCGCTTCCGAAGCTTGACCTGGAGAAGGCCGGCGGGGTGCCACCCGAGTTCCGGACGGCGGTCGTGATGCCCACGCTCTTCGGGAGCGTGGAAGCGGTGCACGCGGCGCTGGAGAACCTGGAGGTGCAGTATCTCGCCAACCGCGAGGTGCACCTCCATTTCGCCATCCTCAGCGATTTCACCGACGCACCGAGCGCGACGCTGGAGGGCGACGCCGCCATCGTCGAAACGGCGGCGGCCGGGGTCCGGGCACTCAACCAGCGATACGGGGAGGGCGGCGACGACGCCTTCTACCTCTTCCACCGGCCGCGGCGCTGGAACCCGCGCCAGGGCGTGTGGATGGGATGGGAGCGGAAGCGGGGAAAGCTCGCCGAGTTCAACCGCTTCGTGCGGGGCGGCGCGCCGGACGCGTTCTCGACCATCGTCGGTGACGCCGCTGCCCTCCGGCGGATCCGGTACGTCATCACCCTCGACGACGACACGGTGCTCCCGCCCGACGCGGCGCCGCTCCTCATCGGGGCACTCGCGCACCCGCTGAATCGCGCCGAGTACGACCCGGTGCGCAGACGGGTGGTGCACGGGTACGGCATCCTCCAGCCGCGGGTGGGCGTCGCGCTGCCGAGCGCGCACCGCTCCCGCTTCGCGGCCATCCACTCGGGGCACCCCGGGGTGGACCCGTACACCACCGCCGTGTCCGATGTGTACCAGGATCTGTTCGGCGAGGGGAGCTTTACCGGCAAGGGGATCTACGACGTCGACGCGTTCGAGCAGGCGACGCACGGCAGGTTCCCGGAAAACACGCTGCTCTCGCACGACCTGATCGAGGGCAGCTACGCCCGGGCGGGGCTCGCCACGGACATCATCGTCTACGATGACTATCCGACCCGCTATCTCACGTACAGCCGACGCAGGCATCGCTGGATCCGCGGTGACTGGCAGCTGCTCGACTGGCTGACGCCGACGGTGCCCGGGCCCGACGGCCCGGAGCGGAACCGCCTCTCGGTGCTGTCGCGCTGGAAGATCCTCGACAACCTGCGGCGCAGCACGGTCGAGATCGCGCAGCTTGCCTTCCTGGTGGCGGGTTGGACCGTCCTGCCCGGAGCGCCGCTCCGGTGGACGGCGCTCGGCCTTGCGGCGGTGGCCGCACCGTGGATCGTCTCGCTCCTGCTCGCCGTGCTTCGCCCCCCGATCGACAAGTCGTGGCGCGCCTACTACACCAGCGTGGGGCAGGACGCCGTGACCAGCGCGCAGCAGGTCGCGCTGGCGATCACGTTCCTCCCGCACCAGGCGTGGGTCGCGGCCGACGCGATCCTGCGCACGCTCTGGCGGCTCTTCGTCAGCCACCGCGGCTTGCTCGAGTGGCAGACCGCGTCGCAGACCGAGCGCGTCCTGGCTGGCGGCGGCGCCGCCGCCTGGCGGACGATGGGGC
>JBOHSY010000501.1:0-4006 GCA_050733355.1 Gemmatimonadales bacterium
GCGAACGCCAGCACGACCTTCGCGCCGCCAGCGCCGAGCAGCCCGCGCGCGCCCAGCTCGTCGGCGGTGTAGCCGCTCGGGCTCGGCGGGTACGGCCCGCCGAGGTCGTCGTCCACGACCGCGAGCTCGAGCGGCGCCGGGAGCCGCCGCACCGATCCCCGCGCGAGCCCGCGGTCGAGCAGCGCGTCGGCGACGTGCGCGGCCGACTGGTACGGCCCGCGCGGCGCGGCGATGTAGCCTCGGCCGGTGCGCTCGAGCGCCTGCGCGTAGCGGCCGAGCGCCTTTTCGACGCGCGCCCGCGAGAGCGATCCGTCGGCGAGCGCCTTCTCCAGCGCCTCGCGCACCGCCCGCGGATCGGACGGATAGAGCAACAGATCCACGCCCGCCCGCACCGCCTCGACGACCGCCTGCCCTTCGCTGGCGCCCGCCGTGGCGCCGTCCATGATGAGCGCGTCGGTGATCACCAGGCCGTCGAAGCCAAGCTCCCGCCGGAGCAGCGACATCACCGCAGGCGAGCGGGTGGCGGGGAGGCCCGACGGGTCCAGCGCCGGATAGGCGACGTGCGCGGTCATCACCGCGCTCGCGCCGGCCGCGATGCCGGCGGCGAACGGCCTGACGTCGGTCTCGCGCAGTTCGGCCGCCGGCGTCTGCACCACCGGCAGGCCCGCGTGCGAATCGGTGGTGGTCCGGCCGTGCCCCGGCCAGTGCTTCACGCACGACAGAGCGTGCACCGAGCCGCACCCCTCGACCCACGCGCGCACGCACTCGGCCACGGCGCCCGGATCGGCGCCGAACGCGCGGCTCTGCACGATCGGGTTCTCCGGCAGCAGATCGAGATCGGCCACCGGCGCGAACACCCAGTTGACGCCGATGGAGCGCGCTTCGCTCCCCGTGAGCGCGCCGGCCCAGCGCACGACGTCGAGGTCGCCGAGCGAGGCGAGCGCGGCGGGCGGCGGCAGCTCGGTGAGCCCCTCGAACTGCTGGCCCGCGCCGCGCTCGAGATCCGCCGCGATGAGGAGCGGCCGCCCCGCCCGGCGCACGAGATCGGTGCCGAGCGCCTGCGCCATGAACGCGGGGCCGCCGAAGATGATGAAGCCGCCGGCGCCCTGCTCCAGCGCCGCGCGGATCGCCCCGTCTTCGTGCCCGTATCCACCCGGGTCCCGCCAGCGGAGCGCGGGCATGACGAGCCGGCCGACGTCCGTCGCGCTCATGCGGGCGTGACGGCGCCGAGCACCCGCGGCCCCGCCGCGCCGGTGGCGGCGACGAGATTGCCGGGCTGGCCGTGGATGGTGAGGTAGCCGAGCAGCGCGAACGCGACCGCTTCCTTCGCATCGCCGGGGAAGAAGAGATCGTCGAACCGGCGGAGCCGGGCGGGATCCCCGCTGTCGCCGAGCCCGGCGCCGAGCGCGCGCATCAGCCCCGGGTGATGCGCGCCGCCTCCGGACACGACCACCTCGGGCGTGCCGGGCACCCAATCCCGCACCGCGCGCGCGATGGAGCGCGCGGTCAGCTCGACCGCGGTGGCCACGCCGTCCGGCCCGGGCACGCGCTCGTGGAGCCGACGCGCGAACCCGTCGCCGAAGCGCTCCCGACCGGTGCTCCTGGGCGGCGCCGCTGCGAAGAACGGGTCGGCCAGCAGCTCGCCGAGCACGGTCTCGTCGGGACGGCCGCGCGCGGCAATGGCGCCGTCCCGGTCGAAGCTCCGCCCGGGCTCGACCAGGCGGGCTACCGCGTCGATCACCGCCATGCCGGGGCCGGTATCGAGCGCGAGCGCGCCGGCGTCCTCCCCCCGGCGGGTGACGTACGTGAAGTTGGCCATGCCCCCGATGTTGAGCAGCACGCGCGGCCCGTCGGCCGCGCCGAAGAGCAGCACGTCGGCGATCGGCACGAGCGGGGCGCCCTGCCCGCCCGCGGCCACGTCGCGCGCGCGGAAGTTGCTCACTACGCGCACCCCGAACCGCTCGGCGAGCACGGCCGGCTCGCCCAGCTGCCAGGTGACGAGCGGCGGCTCGTGCCATACCGTCTGGCCGGGAAACGCGATGAACGCGAGATCCGAGGCCCGGGTGTGCCCGGTGGCGAGCACCGCGAGCACCGCGTCGGCCGCCCACTCGCCCAGCCGCACGTGGAGCGCGGCGAACTCCCGCGGCGGGCCGCCGGTGAGCGCTCCGGTGATGAGCCGGCGCTCCGCCCCGCTGTACGGCCGGGTGACGAACCCGAGCAGCTCGGCCCGCCTGGGCCCCCTGAGGCGGACCAGCGCCGCGTCCATGCCGTCCAGCGACGTGCCGGACATGAGTCCCACCGCGAGCGACGGACGCTCGGTCACGGCCCCTGGACCGGCGGCGGGTCGCCCACGATGCTGCGGAGCCGGCCGCGATGCTCGGCGAGCAGGCGGTCGGCCTCGTCGCGCGATACGCCCCGCCGCGCCATCACGATGGCGCGCTTCACGTGGCCGTCCGCGCGCGCGATGACCTCGCCGGCCTCGGTGCGGTCGAGCCCGGTGGTCTCCATGATGATGCGGCGGCTCCGGTCCACCAGCTTGTCGTTCCAGGCGCGAAGGTCGACCATCAGGTTGCCGTAGGTCTTGCCGAGGCGGATCATGGCGCCGGTGGTGATGGTGTTGAGCACGAGCTTCGTGGCGGTGCCCGCCTTCATACGGGTGGAGCCGGTGACGACCTCGGGGCCGACCGGGACGAATGCCACGGCATCGCAGGTGTCGCGGAGCAGCGCCGGCGGCTCCGAGCAGGTGACGAGCGCGGTGCGCGCGCCGAGCGCCTGGGCGCGACCGAGTGCCGCGCGCACGTACGGTGTCGTGCCGCTGGCGGCGATGCCCACGACCACGTCGTTGGCGCTCACCCGCCGCTCGTCCATGGCGGAGATGCCGGCGTTCACGTCGTCCTCCGCGCCCTCGATGGAGCGCATCAGCGCCGGCGCGCCGCCCGCGATGACCGCGACGACCATCGCCGGCGGCGTCCCGAACGTGGGCGGGCACTCGGCCGCGTCGAGCACGCCGAGCCGCCCGCTGGTGCCGGCGCCGACGTACACCAGCCGCCCGCCGGCCCGGAACGCACGCTCCACCATCTCGACGATGGCCGCGATGGGCTCGCGGGCAATGGCCACGGCGGCGGGAACGCCCCCGTCTTCCGCGGCGATGAGGTCTACGATCTCGAGCGGCGACGCGACGTCGATGGCGGCGGTGCGCGGATTCCGCCGCTCGGTGAGGCGCGCGTCCTGGAAGTCGTCGGGCATGGCGAAAATGAAGCGCGCTCGCGGTCGGGGAGCAACCGTCTCCGCGCGGGACTGGACGGAATAGCTGGTGCTGGTGCTGGTGCCAGTGCCAGTGCTAGGTGCTAGTGAGTGAAAGCGAAGAGGCCCCGGCCTCGACCGGAGCCCCTCGCCGACCCTGGCACTACCACTAGCACTAGCCACTCAGGTGGTAGGCGTGAACTGCTCCGTCAGCGTGAAGACGATCCGTGAGCCGGCGGGGACCACCACGTCGCGGTCCTTCGTCTCCACCGCGCGCTGGGTGCCGACCGCGCCGCCGATCACACCGCCGATGACCGCGCCCTTGGTGCTGCCGCCGATGACCCGGCCGACCACGGCGCCGATCGCGGTGCCGGCGCCGACCTTGGCGATGTCGCCCTCGTTGGTGCCGCGGCCCCGGAGCGAGCGGGAGACCGAGTCGATCGACGCGTTGATGGCGTAGCTCTTCCCGTTGACCGTGATGTCGGCCACGTTCAGCGTGAGCGTGCCGGTCTTGTCGCTCTTGTTCTCCGACTCCTTGATCGCCGTGATCGTCATCGAGATCGTGGAGCCCGCCGGGATGACCGTGCGGCCGCGCGCGTCCTTCAGGTCCGCGAGCGTCTTGGCGGTCACCGTCTCACCCGCCTTGTTGCGCCGCGAGCTGATCGAGTCGTTCATCGTGGCCTTGATCACCGTGCCGGACGCGAGGCTCGCCGGCGCGGCGGCGGGCTTGGGCGCCGGTGCCGGCGCGGGGGCCGGGGCGGGC
>JBOHSY010000502.1:0-8869 GCA_050733355.1 Gemmatimonadales bacterium
ATCGTGATCCAGGATGCGGACCTCGAGTACAACCCGGGGGAGCTGCCCGTGCTGCTCGAGCCCATCGCGAGGGGGTTGGCCGACGCCGTCTACGGCTCGCGGTTTCTCGGCGGTCCGCACCGGGTGCTGTACTTCTGGCATTCGATGGGGAACAGGTTCCTCACCCTGCTTTCCAATGTCCTGACGGACCTGAACCTGACCGACATGGAGACGTGCTACAAGATGGTGCGCGCGCCGCTCATGAAGTCGCTCGTGCTGACGAGCGACCGGTTCGGGTTCGAGCCCGAGCTCACGGCGCGGCTCGCGCAGGCGAGGGCGCGCATCTGGGAGATCGCGATCTCGTACTCGGGTCGAACCTATGCGGAAGGCAAGAAGATCGGATGGCGGGACGGCGTGGCCGCGTTGGGGCACGTCGTGCGCTTCAATCTGATCCGCCCGGAGCAGCGGTCGGCCCCGCCTCCACCACCGGCGCCGACCTGAGAGAAGCGAATGCCGCTCGCGTGTTCCGGCGCATCCTCGCGAGCCCGGGCCTCGTGAGCGGCGTGTCCCCGAACGTCCCCAGGAACTCCTCCTCGCTCATCCGCTCGAACTGATCGGGCTCTCCGCCTCGCAGGTCGCGGCGCGGCCGGAACGCGGCCACCCCGGTCTCCTCCGCGAAGCGCTGATTCCAGGGGCAGGCATCGTTGCACACGTCGCAACCGAACGCCCACCCCTCGAACCGCGGAACGAGCTCCTCGGGGATGGGCCCCTTGTGCTCGATCGTGAGATACGAGATGCAGCGAGTGGCGTCGAGCAGCCTCGGCTTCACGAAGGCGCCGGTGGGGCAGGCCTCCAGGCATCTGGTGCACGAGCCGCAGTGATCGGTCTCGAACGGGGCGTCGAGCGCAAGCGGCAGATCGGTGAAGACCGAGCCGATGAAGAAGAACGATCCGACGCCCGGCCGCACGAGCATCGTATTCTTCCCGATCCACCCCAGGCCGGCCCGCTGCGCGAGCTCGCGTTCGGGAACCGGCCCGGCATCGGAGAAACTCCGGGCGTAGGCGGCGCCATTGCGCCGGAGAAACGCGGCCAGCCTGTCCAGTCGATCCGTGGTAACCCGGTGGTAGTCCTCGCCCCGTGCATACCTGGCGACCCTGGGTGCCGCCGTATCGAGGCCGCGGTCGGCGGAATAGTAGTTGTCGAGCGCCATGACGGCACGCACGGGGCGAGCATCGATGAGTTGGGGCTGTTTGCGTTTCCGCGCTTGGCGGTGGAGATAGCGCATCGTGCCGGCATAGCCCTTCGCGAGCCACGCATCCAGTGCCTCGGCATGGGCGGTCGGAGCCAGATCGGTGATGCCGCAGGCGATGAAGCCGAGCTCGAGCGCGAATGCCTTCACGCGCTCGGCCGTGACCGTCATGGCCCGAAGGGGCGGGCCGCCGCTGCCGGCATGGGCGCCGCGTCCTCATCGAGGAGGTGGGTGGGGAACTCCCGCACCGGCCGGGTCGGCGCCTCGGGCCCGACCTCGCCGGTGATCAGGCGGGCGCCGCGCCGGTAGGTGACGTACGAGTACGCCCATTGGATGAGCACGAGCAGTCGATTCCTGAAGCCGATCAGGAAGAAGATGTGGACGAAGATCCACGCGAGCCACGCGACGAACCCGCCGAAGTGCAGCCGGCCGATGTCGGCCACCGCGTGCCCCCGTCCGATCACGGCGAGCTGTCCCTTGTCCCAGTACCGGAACGGCGGGCGATCGGGCGATCTGGCGGCCGGCGGGTCCGGATCAGGGTCGTCCGCCCGCTCGCCCGCCCGCCGGCCCACCTCCTCGCGGATGCGCTCGGCGGCGTACTGCCCCATCTGGATAGCCGCGGGGCACACCCCCGGCAAAGTGCCGCCGTTCTGTGCGTAGTGCGCCGCATCGCCGAGGACGAACACCTCCGGGTGGCCCGGCAGAGAGCAGTCCGGCTCCACGACGGCGCGACCCTGCCGGTCGAGCGGCGTGCCGAGCGACTTGAGGAGCGGGCTGGCCACGTTTCCGGCGGCCCAGAGCACGGTCCGCGTGGGGATGGACCACTCGCCCGCCTGCACCGACCACGCGCGGATGTTGGTGACCATGGTGTTGATGTGGACCTCCACGCCGAGCCGGCGCAGCGCGCTCACCGCGCGCTCGCTGAGCTCGGCCGGATAGTTCCCCAGGATCCGTGGTCCCGCCTCGACGAGCATCACGGTGGCGTCGCGCGGGTTGATCTGCCGGAAATCGCGCTTGAGCGCGAAGTTGCGGATTTCAGCCAGGGCGCCGGCGAGCTCCACGCCGGTCGGCCCGCCGCCCACGACCACGAACGTCAGGAACGCCTGACGGCGCTCCGGCCGGATTTCGCGCTCGGCCAGCTCGAAGGCCAGGAGGACGCGGCTCCGGATCTCCACGGCGTCCTCGATACTCTTGAGCCCGGGCGCGAGCGGTTCCCACTCGTCGTGCCCGAAGTAAGAATGA
The DNA here is from genome assembly GCA_050733355.1 of Gemmatimonadales bacterium. Taxonomy (GTDB): domain Bacteria; phylum Gemmatimonadota; class Gemmatimonadetes; order Gemmatimonadales; family GWC2-71-9; genus DASQPE01. The sequence goes on from JBOHSY010000502.1 coordinate 2,471, forward strand.
CGGGCGCCGGTGGCGACGATCAGATAGTCGTATGGAAGGCTCACACCGTCCGCGAGCAGCAGCTCGCGCGCGGCCAGGTCGACCGACACGGCGTCGCCGAGCAGCACCTCGGTGTTCTTCTGGCGGCGGAGAATGGAGCGGATCGGGTTCGCGATGTCGCTGGGGTTCAGCGCGGCTGTCGCGACCTGGTAGAGCATCGGCTGGAAGAGGTGATGATTCCGCCGATCGACCAGGGTCACCTGCACCGGGGCGCGCTTGAGCCGCTTCGCGGCATACAGGCCGGCGAAGCCGCCCCCGACGATCACGACGCGGGGACGGGGGTCAACCACTCCCGTCGCGAGCATCTTCGCCCGACCGGTCATCTGCCCTCAGCTCCCCCGCTCTCTTCCGGTCATCCCTCAGAGTCCCATCGTCTCCCGCCGCCATCGCGCGAAGCGGACCACGTCGTCGGCCGGCGGCACGGCGCTCTCGTCGGCGTAGGCCGTGTACATGCGCCAGCGGAGGTAGTCGCGGTCCGGCACCGGAAGGAAGGGCGGGCGGCGCCACCACTCCCGGCGCCGGAACGCCCAGAGCGCGCGCAGCAAGTCGAGTGCGAGTCTGGGGTTGAGCGCCGCGCGCGCGGCGAGGCGAATCGCAAGCGAGGGCCAGGACGCAGCACCCATACGCGTATTATAACCGACCGGGAGGGGTATATTGCCGAGGCGATGACCGCCGCTCCGGTACGCGCGCCGCGCGCCGCCCAGCTCCGGGACGAGTTCCCCGTCTTTCGCCATGCCCGCTATCTCAACAGCTGCTCGCTCGGGGCGCTGTCACGCCGGTCGCGGGCGCGGATCAACGAGTATCTGGATCTGTGGGACGCGCGTGGCGCGTCGGCCTGGTACGACGTGTGGTGGACCGCCCTCGCCGAACTCCGCCAGCGCTACGGCCGGGTGATCGGCGTCGGCGCCTCCGATGTCGCGCTCGCGCCCAGCATCTCGGCCGCGCTGACCGCGGTGGGCGAGTCACTGGCGTACCGCCGCCGTCCGCGCGTCGTGGTCACGAGTCTCGACTTTCCGACTCTCGCGTACCAGTGGCTGGCCAAGCGCGGCGAGGGCGTGGAGGTGGTCGTGGTCGAGAGCCCCGACGGCGTCGAGGTGCCGCTGGACCGGCTCGAGCGGGCGGTGGACGACCGCACGGCGCTCGTCGCGACGAGCCACGTGTTCTTCACCTCGGGGGCGATCCAGGACGTGCGGGCGGTCGCGGACATCGCGCACCGGCGCGGCGCGCTCTGTCTGGTGGACGGCTATCAGGCGGCGGGGCAGCTCCCGGTGGACGTGCGGGCGCTCGAGGCCGACTTCTACTGCGCGGGCGGGCTCAAGTGGCTGCTGGGCGGCTCGGGCATCGCGTTCCTTTACGCACGGCCCGAGCTCCAGGCCTCGCTGTCGCCGCGCGCCACCGGTTGGTTCGCGCACCGGGAGCAGTTCCGGTTCGACTCCCGCGAGCTGGACCCGCACGCCGATGCCCGTCGCTTCGAGGCCGGCACGCCCGGGATGGCCGCGGTCTACGCCCAGCTCGGCGGGCTCGACGTGCTCGACCAGGTGGGGCCGGCGGACGTGCGCGCGGTCACGATGGAGCTGGTGGAGGATTTGATCGAGTCGGCGCGGGCCGCCGGGCTCGAGCCCCGCGTGGCGCCGGATCCGGCGCGGCGCTCGGGCATCGTGATGCTGCCGAGCGATGATCCCACGCGGGAGGTACGCCGGCTCGCCGACGCGGGCATCGTCACCGACGCGCGACCCCGACACGTGCGCGTCTCTCCCTACTTCTACAACGAGCGCGACGATACCCGCGCGCTCGTGGAGCTGCTCAAAGCGTGAGCGCCCAGCACACCAAGCCGCATCGCATCCCCGGTGACGCGAAGCCGCCGACGGAAGACGAAGCTCTGTTCGAGAGCCCCCCGCCCCGCGACGCGCGGGAGATGTACAAGGCCTCGGACTCGTGGCGGGTCCTCCGGATCCTGGGCGAGTTCGTGTGGGGCTTCGATAACCTGTCGGACGTCTGCGACGGCGTGTCGATCTTCGGGTCGGCGCGCACGCCGCCGGGCGATCCGGAGTACGAGGCGGCGGTGGAGACCGGCCGGCTGCTCGCGGAGGCGGGCATCTGTGTGATTACCGGCGGCGGGCCGGGGATCATGGAGGCGGCCAACAAGGGCGCGCGCGAGGCGAACGGCCTGTCGGTGGGCTGCAATATCGAGCTTCCGTTCGAACAGGGCACGAACGCGTACGTGAGCCGCAGCCTCAACTTCAAGTTTTTCTTCGTGCGGAAGACGATGTTCGTCAAGTACGCTACCGCGTTCATCGTCTTCCCGGGCGGCTACGGCACGCTCGATGAGCTGTTCGAGGCGCTCACGCTCATCCAGACCGGCAAGGTTCGCCATTTCCCCGTGATCCTGTTCGGCAGCGCGTACTGGGGGCCGATGGTCGACTGGTTGCGCTCCACGGTCGCGGGGGAGCGGAAGATCAACCTGGCCGATCTCGACCTGTTCTGCGTCACCGATGATCCGGCCGAGGCGGTACGCATCGTGGTGAAGACGCGGCGGAAGAAGCCGGCCGACAAGGAGCGACTGAAGGGATGACCCGCCCCTCGCACGACCATCTCCGCGGCCAGCGGATCGACCCGTCGCCGATCGACGGGCGCGAGACCGCCGCCGACCTGATCGACAACGCCTTCCTCGCGTACAACGCGGGCCGGCTGCGCGAGGGCTGTCACCTCTTCACCCGGCGGATGCTCGAGGCGGACGTGACCGTGGGCATGACCCTCACCGGCGCGATGACGCCCGCCGGGCTCGGGATGAGCTCGATCATCCCGCTCATGGAGGCGGGGTTCGTGGACTGGATCATCTCCACCGGCGCGAACCTCTACCACGACGCCCATTTCGGCCTCGGCCTGGCGATGCACCGGGGCACGCCGCACGCCGACGACGTCGAGCTCCGCGACAAGGGCGTGGTGCGGATCTACGACATCTTCTTCGACTACTCGGTGCTGCTCTCCACCGACAAGTTCGTGCGCGAGGTGAGCGCGCGCGACGAATTCCAGCGCCCGATGAGCTCGGCCGAGTATCACTGGCGCCTGGGCGGATATCTGGGGGAGCGTGCGCGGGCGCTCGGGCTCACCCGCAAGTCCGTGCTCGCCTCGGCGCACCAGCTCGCCGTCCCGATCTACACCAGCTCGCCGGGCGACAGCTCGATCGGAATGAACGTGGCGGAGCAGGCGCTCGCCGGGTCGCAGCTGCGGTTCGACGTTAGCGCCGACGTCAACGAGACGGCGGCGATCGTGCTCGAGGCCAAGCGGAGCGGCGGCAAGAGCGCCTGCCTGATCGTGGGCGGCGGCAGCCCCAAGAACTTCATGCTGCAGACCGAGCCGCAGATCCAGGAGGTGCTGGGGATCGACGAGCGGGGCCACGACTATTTCCTCCAGATGACCGATGCCAGGCCGGACACGGGCGGCCTCTCGGGCGCAACGCCGGCGGAGGCGGTGAGCTGGGGCAAGATCGACCCCGATCAGCTGCCCGGCACCGTCGTGGTCTACCTGGACAACTCCGTGGCCCTCCCGCTGCTCACCGCCTACGCGCGCGCGCGCCACGCGCCGCGGCCGCTCCGGCGGCTGTATGAACGGCGCACGGCGATGATGGATCGATTGCTCGAGGAGTACAGGGCCGCGCTCGAGTTCCGCGACCGCCGGGCCGAGGAGTCGCTCGCGCACATGCATCCGGCCGCCGGCGGGACGGAGACCATCGCGCGCCGGTGACGATCTCACGCGCTTACCGCGGGTACGCCCTCGGACTGCTCGCGTTCATCAATCTCCTCAACTATCTCGACCGCAACGTCATCTTCGCGCTGTTCGAGCCGATCAAGCGCGACCTCGCCCTGACCGACACCCAGCTTGGCTGGCTCGGCTCCGCGTATATCCTGGTGTTCTCGGTCGCGGCACTGCCGTTCGGTGTGATCAGCGACCTGCGGTCGCGGCGGGCGGTGATCGGGGGCGGCGTCGCGATCTGGAGCGTGTTCACCTTTCTCGGCGGGCTGGTACGGAGCTACTGGCAGCTCTTCACCTGCCGGGCGGCCGTGGGAATCGGCGAGGCGGCGTTCGGGCCCGCCGCCTCGTCGCTGGTCGCGGACTACTTCCCGGGCAAGGGACGCGCCGGCGCGATGGGCGTGCTCGCCTCGGGCATCGCGCTGGGCGGCGTGCTCGGCATCGGGCTCGGCGGCGTGCTCGAGCAGTACTACGGCTGGCGGATCGCGTTCATGGTGGTCGGCATGCCGGGCCTCCTCTGCGCGTTTCTCGCGACTCGGCTCATCGATCCGACACGGGTCCCGACCCGGCTCACCTTCCGGGGGTATCTCCGGAACGTCGAGGGCGGGATCTCGGCGCTGTTCAAGGAGTTCGGGTTCACGATCCTTGGGGTCGTCGCCGGCGTCGTCATCGCGTACGTGCTCGACAGCGTGTACGGCGCCACCTCGCGGCTCGACGTCGCCGCGTTCGGCGCCGCGGCCGGGCTGGGGCTGGCACTGGACATTGCGCGCTGGGTGCGGCTCGGCCGCCGGGGAGAATTCCGGAAGACGCCGTTCGGCGAGGGGGTGAGCAGCGCGTTCGACGACATCGTGGCCGCGGGCCGCCGGGTCCTGAGCACGCCGACGCTCAGCTTCGTGTTCGTGGCCGGGGCGATGATCTCGTTCGGGATGAACGGCATCGTGGGCTGGGGGCCGACGTTCATCGCGCGCGAGCTCGGGCTCTCGTCCTCCGAGGCGGCCACGCTGCTGGGCAAGTGGGGGCTGGTGTCGGGCACCGCGGGCACGCTCGCCGGCGGCGCGCTCGCGGACTGGCTCCGGCGCCATACCGAGCGCGGGCGGGTGATCGCGGTGTCGCTCGGGCTCCTGATCGGGGGCCCGCTCGCGATCTGGCTGCTCACGGTCCGGGATCCCGCGCTGTTCACGCCCCTCTTCTTCACGGCCTTCTTCTTCCTCTCGTGGTACAACGGTCCGCTCACGGCGGTGATCTTCGACGTGGTACCCGCGCGCGTCGGCGCGACGGTGGCCGGCACCTATCTGCTGTTCATCCACCTCGCGGGCGACGCGATCGCGTTTCCGCTGGTGGGTTTCCTGTCGGACAACTTCGGGATCGACCGCGCGGTGTTCGTGCTGCCGAGCGTGGCGGTGCTGGGCGGGCTCGTGATGCTCGGCGCGATGCGGACAGTGGGCCGCGACATGGTAGGCGCCGACGGTCAGCGCGACGTGGCCGCCTCGACCGCCTGACGCAGCTCACGGATCGCCTGGGGCGAGCGCGGGCCGGGGTGGCTGAACTCCGAGCCCTCCGCATGCACGAAGCGACGGTCGCGCACCGCGGGCACGGCCTCCCACTCGGGCCGCCCGGCGACTTTCGGACTGGCAGTGCCGAGCGTGAGGATCAGGTCGGGGTCGCGTGCGACGACGCCCTCGATGCTGATCACGGCCGACGAGGCGCCGACGTCGTCGAAGATGTTCCTGAGCCCCGCCCGTGCCATCAGCTCGGTCAGGAAGCTGCCCCGCCCCACCGTCATCGGCGGCTGATCCCACACCAGAAGGAAGGCGCTCCGCGCACGGCCTTCGGGCGCCGCCGCGTCCGCCAGCCCCTTCTCGAATGCCTCGGCGAGCGAATCGGCGGAGCGTTCCCGGCCCGTCACCCGGCCGAGCAGGCGGGCGAGCCTCGCAACGTCGGCGAGCTGGTCGGTGCTGAGGCTCATCGCCGGGATGCCCAGCCGCCCGAGGTGCCCGGCGACGCTTCCGCGATCAGCGGAGGCGTACAGGAGCACGAGATCAGGCCGCCGGCCAACGACCAGCTCGAGGTTGGGACCGATCCCGTCACCCACGCTGGGCACCTCGAGCGCGGCAGCCGGATAGTCGCACCAGTCGGTACGGCCGACGACCGCGCTCCCTGCGCCGATCGCGAACAGCAGCTCGGTGGTCGCGGGCACGAGCGAGACGATGCGGCGGGCAGGGGCGGCGAGGGTGACCGCGCGCCCGAGGTCGTCCACGACACTGACGGCCGCGCGAGCGCTGCGCGCCTCGGGCGCCCGGCAGCTGACACAGACCACGGCCAGCACCGTCCACACATAAGGGGATGGTCGTCGCATCGCCGGTAACTTGCGCTGCCTGGGACCACCCTGTATAGTCGCTCCCTACAAACGCTGTACGCGAGCGCAGATCCTCGGAAGCCGGTGCAACTCCGGCGCGGCCCCGCCACTGTAACGGGCAACACCCACCTCGCTCAGGCACGCCACTGGGAAACCGGGAAGGCGAGCGAGGGCCCGAAGCCAGGAGACCTCCGTGCTCGCGCCACCACACTACCCTCGGGGGAGGGACCGGTGGCGACCAAGGCCTCAGCCGC
>JBOHSY010000503.1:0-1649 GCA_050733355.1 Gemmatimonadales bacterium
GCTCCGGACCGCGCAGGCATGAGCGGCGGACGCGGTGGACCGATCGTGGTCAAGGTCGGCGGCGGGCTGCTCGCGGCGCCCGGCGCCCTCGAACGGGTGGCCCGGGCGCTCGCGGCGGCCGCGAGGGGGTATCGTTTCGTGGTCGTGCCCGGCGGCGGACCCTTTGCCGACGCCGTGCGCCGGTTCGACGCGGTGCACGGGCTCTCGCCGGCGGCGGCGCACTGGATGGCCATCCTGGCGCAGGACCAGTACGCGTACGCGCTGGCCGACCGGATGCCGGAGGCGATCCTGGCCTCCGACACGGACGCCATTCGCGCCGCGCACGCCGCCGGCCGGCTGGCAGTGCTCGCCCCGTATAGATGGATGCTCGCCGCCGATGTGCTGCCCCGCGAGTGGGCCGCGACCAGCGACAGCGTCGCGGCGTTCCTCGCCGGCGCGCTCGACGCCGAGTTGCTGGTGCTCGTGAAACCGGTCGGCGGGCCGGCCGGGGGGCTGACCGACGCGTGCTTCGCCGGGGTGCTGCCGGCGGGGATGCCGGTGCTGGTGCTTGGGGTGGAGGAAGTGGACCGGCTGGGGGAGCTGCTGAGCGCGCGGTCGGGCTGAGTGGCGCTGGTCAGGCGAGTCGGCCCGCGGCGGCCCGGCGGGCCGAACGCGATGCGGCGCGGGGCCTGGCCAGCCATTCGGCAAAGCGCTCGGCCGGCACCGGGCGGCCCAGCAGGTGCCCCTGCACTTCGTCGCAGCCCTGCGACCGGAGGAACGTCAGGTGCTCCTCGGTCTCGACCCCTTCTGCGACGACCTTCAAGTCGAGCGCGTGGGCCATCGCGATGATCGCCGACGTGATCGCGGCGTCGTCCGGCACGGTGTTCAGATCGCGCAGGAAACAGCGGTCGATCTTGAGCGTGTCCACCGGAAAGTGCTTGAGGTAGCTGAGCGACGAGTAGCCGGTGCCGAAGTCGTCGATCGAGAGCTGAAGCCCCATCGAACGCAGGGCGTGGAGCGCCGCGGCGGATTCATGCTGCCGCTCCATGAGCAGGCTCTCGGTGAGCTCGAGCCCGAGCCACCTCGGCTGTAGCTCGCCGGCCTCGAGCGCCGCGCACACCGTTTCGGTCAGGGTGCCCTGCCGGAGCTGGCGGCCGGAGAGGTTCACCATCACGCGGATCGGCGGGAGGCCCGCGCGCTGCCAGGCGCGGTTCTGCGCGCACGCGGCTCGGAGTACCCAGTCGCCCACCGAGATGATGAGTCCGTTCTCCTCGGCGATGGCGATGAACTCCCCCGGCATCAGCAGCCCGAGGGTGGGGTGGCGCCAGCGGACCAGCGCCTCGGCGCCGACGATGGCGCCGCTGACCGTGTCCAGGATCGGCTGGTAATGCAGCACGAACTCGTCACGCTCGAGCGCCCGGCGCAGATCGTTCTCCAGGGTGAGACGCTGGAGGGCGGTCTCGTTCATGGACCGCGAGTAGAGCTGGTAGCCGTTGCCGCCTTGATCTTTCGCCTCGTACATCGCCGTGTCCGCGTGCGTCAGCAGCGTCTCCACGTCGTCGCCGTCATCCGGAAAGACGGCAATCCCGATGCTCGGCGTGACGAAGACTTCGTGGACGCCGAGGCTGAAGTGCGGGGCGAACGTCGTGAGGATCCGTCGCGCCAGCGCC
>JBOHSY010000504.1:0-2396 GCA_050733355.1 Gemmatimonadales bacterium
ATGACTGATGACTGATGACTGATGACTGATGACTGATGACTGATGACCTACTTATGACTCACCCAGTAGACGTAGGCCGCCACCAGGTTCACTTCCTCGTCGCTGATCTTGGAGCCCCCGCGGGCCGGCATCGGGATGCCGCTCTTCGACTGCTCCTTGGTGACGCCGCTCTTGATGTACTCGGCGATCCTGGGGTATGAGCCGTCGCTGTGCACCCACTGGGCGTCGGTCAGGTTCGTCGTCGGCCCGAGCATGCCCTGGGCGTTCTGGCCATGACACGCGTAACAGTTTCCCGCGCCGGTGAAAATCACCTTACCCTTGTCGACCATATCCTGCGTCACCCCGCTCGGCAGCTTGCCCTGCGCATGCGCGGACACGCTCGGCACGGCGATCCCGAGTAGGACGAGCAAGCCCAGACGAATGCGGATGTCCATCGTAGCTCCTCTGCGATTGCTGGACGCCGGCCGCCCCGGCCCCTGGGCCGCGAAGTGTTTCTGGTTGTCGGGACAAGGCTCTTTAGAATAAGCCGGCATCGCACCCGGTCAACCGGGGTCCGGATAGCGCAACTATCGGACCCGATTGGCCGGCGTATGGCTGCTGTCTAAGTCGTTACTGGACAGTTGGTTGAGAGCATCACCCACCGCCGGGCGGCGGAGCTGTCCCCCGGGTCGCCGCTACTGCGCCGGACCGGCCGCCGCCGGGGACACTCCACGCATCGCGGTCGCGGTCGGCTCCTTCCGGAAGATCCCCGGGTCATAGGCACTCCGCGGGTTCCAGAGCACCCACGAGGCGAGCCCGAGGTCGTTGACGGCCCGGATCTGCGCCCGCACCTCAGCGGGGGTATAGCGCGGCGGTCCGAGAGTGAACGCCTGCAGATAAGGGCGGATCTCCGCCGTCTTGCCCAGCGAGGCCGACCGCCTGAGGCCGTCTTCGAGCGCGCGGCGCACGATCCGGTAGGGTTCGCCATTCGGATGGCGGCTGGCGTACATGCCGCGATGGTAGTGGCTCGGATAGACCATCGGCAGGACGACGTCAGCCGAAGTCACCAGGTCCTCCCACAGCTGCCCGATGCCGAGATCGCCGGTCGCCGTGGTGGTGAGGCCAAAGACGTCGATCGTGAACGGCACTCCCAGCCGCCTGGTGCGCTCGCGCAGGATCGCGAGGCCGCGGGCTACCGCCTGACGCTTGGTCTCGCCGGAGTCGCGCGCCGCGAACACCGCCGAGGCCAGCCGCGACCGGGGCTCGTCCGGGAAGCGCACGTAGTCGTACTGCACCTCCGCGAAGCCCATCCGCACCGCCTCTTCGGCGAGTTGCGCGGCGTACACCCAGACCGAGTCGTTGAACGCGTCCACCCACGCGAAGCCCAGCCGGTCCCGCCAGAGGCCGCCGTTCACGTGCCGCACGGCCCACGCCGGCTTCCCGACCGCCAGAAGCGGATCCTTCGCCACGACGATCCGGGCGATGGTATAGATCCCGCGCTCCTGGAGCAGGCGGAGGCGCTCCTCGGTGTCACGCGCGCGGCGCTGGTCGTTCCCGCCGATGGCGATCGCCGTGGGCACGGCGGAGCGGTAGGTGAGGTAACCCGTGTCGTCCTTCACATCGACGACGAACGCGTTGATCTCGGTGGTATCCGCCAGGCGGACCAGGTCGTGAAAGCGCTTTCCGCCGAACGCCCAGGCATTCAGGTAGATCGCGCGGATCTCTCCGGGTGGTTCGATGAGCGGAGGCGCGGGCCAGCGGAGCGCCTGCGCCGCGGAGGCGGGCAACGAACGCACGGCGGGAAGCGGAACGTCGCCCAGCTCATCGCCCCAGCGATTGGCCGGTGCCGAAACCTGCGCGCCAGCGGGCACGGCGAGGAACGCCGCGACGACCGTGCAGAAGGCGGATCGGAACATCCGTGGCCCCGGGCGAAGGTCCCGGTTGCCGGCATGCGCTAACGCAAGACGCCACTATGAATTGGCGCCGGACCGACAACCGTGTGCTGGAACAGGATGTCCGTCAGGGCAGCAAATCAGGGGCCGGAGGGAAGCGGCTTGATCTCGATGCGGCGGTTGGCCGCGCGGCCGGCGGCCGTGGTGTCGCGGGTGACGGGAGCGGTGGAGCCATAAAACTTGGGCACGAGCCGTTGCGGGCGGACGCCCTTGCCGATCAGGTACGACCGGACGGCCTCGATGCGGAGGTTGGCGAGCTGGCGACTGTCGGTCGCGGAGCGCGAGCCGGCGGTGTGCGCGCCGATCTCGATGCGCTGGGTAGGCGCCGCAGCCAGCGCCGCGGCGACCGAATCGAGCGCTGGAAGGGCACCGGCCCGGAGCCGTGCGCTGCCGAGCGCGAAGGCGCCGTCGAGTAGCACGACCCCGCCCGCCGCCGGGACGCCGGGTGCGGGCGCGGGAGTGGGC
>JBOHSY010000505.1:0-11555 GCA_050733355.1 Gemmatimonadales bacterium
GTGAGAGGGGGCTCCGCTGGGAAAGGAGCCCCCTCTCACGTCTCACCTCTCACCTCTCACGTCTCACTGTTGTGGCTGGTTCGTCGACGTCGCGATCATCTGGCCCGTCACCCGCTTGAAGAGCCGACCCGGCCGCATCGTGTCGTCGGGCCCGGCGAGGCCGTTGATCAGCGCGACCTCCTCTACCCGGATCGGCGACGGGTAGCGCCGGTGGAACTCGGCCACCGTCATCGGCTGGTCCAGCTGCACCAGCTCCAGCCGCGCCGGCTGCACGTTGAGCGCCGACGGATCGCTGAGCGAGCGGAAGCTGCCGATCACCCGCTTGAACGTGCCGTCGTACGTGCCCAGCGACTGCGCGGGGGTGTATCCCATGATCCCGTACGTCGTGCCCCCGTAGGAGACGAACGACACGATGCCGCGGATCTCGCCCTGCTCGGTCTGCGCGGCGAAGTAGCTCGTCGCGGCCGGGTTGCCGTTCACGCTCTGGGTGGAGCTCTCACCCGGGCGGATGCCCTGCTGCGACAGGAACTGCCGCGCGGCCTGGGTCGGCTCCACCTTGCCCGCCAGCCCGAGCTGCACGATGGCGTCCTGATCGGGGCTCACGGCCACCACCGCCGCCGGCGTGTTCTGGGCCTTCCAGCCCCGCGGAATCTCCAGCTGGAAACGGAGCCCCGGGTGCAGAAACGCGTTCCCCCGGAAGAAGCCCTGGCGGGGGTCGTCGCCATAGGGCATTCCCTTGATGCGCTGGAGGTACCCCTCCCGGTTCACGGTGGCGTTGGCGAGGTCCCGCTTCAGCGTGTCGAGTCGCGCCTCGGTCGCCGCGATGCGATTGCCGGGGTTCGGGTGCGTGCTGAGCCATTCCGGCAGCTTGCCCGCGCCGCTCAGTTGGCTCACGCCCTCGAGCACCTCGAACATCCCGACCATCTGCCGGACGTCGTAGTTCTCGTTCAGCGCGTAGCGGAAGCCGGACTGGTCCGCCTCGAGCTCCGCGTCGCGGCCGTACTTGAGGAACAGGATTCCCAGCCCCTGGCCCAGGAGCCCGCCGTACTGGGCGACCGTCGAGCTCAGAATGGAGCCCGCGACGAGGCCCAGCTGGGCCACCTGGGCCCGGCTGATCTGCTGGACCGAATGCCGGTGCGTGACGTGCGCGATCTCGTGCCCCATCACCGAGGCGAGCTCGGCCTCGTTCACGATCGAGGTCATCAGTCCGCGAGTCACGAAGATGAAGCCGCCGGGGAGCGCGAAGGCGTTCACCGACGCGTCGTCCACGACGTGGAACTCCCAGGGAAGCTGCGGCCGCTCCGACTCGGCGGCCATGCCCTTGCCGATGCGGGACACGTACGCCTGCACCGCCGGATCGTCGTAGTATCCGATCGACTGCCCGACCTTCTGCGCCTCCTCGCGTCCGATCTGGATCTCCTGCGACTCCGACACGAGCGACAGCTCGCTCTTGCCGGTGACCGGGTTGGTGGCGCACGCAGCGGCGAGCGCAAGGGGGGCGAACCCGAGCCGTCTGAGCATGGCGGAAACCCCTGTGGGTGACGCGTCAAATGTAGGGGCGATCAGCCGGCGTGGCTGTGATCGCCGTCGCGATCGACCACAGTGCCCGGCGCAACACCGAGGACACGAAGTACAAGTCGTTTGTACTTCGTGTCTTAACTGTTCCTTCGTGGCGGTGTGATTACCGGCGGCGCGGAGCGGGAGCCGTGTCGGTTGGCGCGCTGTCTTCCTCGACCGGGGCCGCGCCCCGGCGCCCGGGCTCGTCCAGCGTGAACGTGCCGAGGCCCCGAGTGTCCACGCCCAGGCCGGCCCGGGTGGCGCCGTTCCGATCCGCGAAGACGACGTTGGCCGCGCCGTCGGCCGAAACGCCCAGCACGGTTCGGGGACGTCCGGCGGGATCGGCAAACACAAGGGAGCCACCCTCGCTCGCTTCCAGGGCAAACACGGCGCGGGGTTTCCCCCCCGAGTCGGCCAGCGAGATCCCGGCGGAGCCGTCGGTCAGCAGGCTGACCTTGATGCGCGGGCGCCCCCCCTGGTCCTGGAAGACGAGTCGCAGCGAGCTGTCCTCGGCCACGCCCCACGCGCCCCGCACCGCCCCGCTTGCGTCGCGGAGGATGAACCGCTGCGCCGCGATCTCGGGCGTGACGGTCCTTCTGGTGTACACGAGCACCACGACCAGGCCGAGCAGCATGGCCATGCCGACCACGAGCAGGGCCCCGTACCGGCGGAGGCGCCGGTTGTCGCGCTCCAGCGCTTCCAGCCGAGCGTTCGTGCCGTAGTCCTCGGCGTCCGACGTCACTTGTCCTCCGGCGGCTCGTCCAGGAAGTACGACAGCGAGGCCCGGTCGAGCAGGTCGCGGGTAAGTCGCCGATCCGTCTCCAGATACCGGGTCATGTCGATGAAATGGTCCAGCACGTCACGCGGATGACAATTCCGCGGGGCGATGCCGCGCCGCCCGTAATACTCGGCGTACATGTGCGGCACCGCCCAGTCCTCGAAGGGAATGTTCCGCTCGGCACAGCAGCGCCGGAAGATCTCGGTGTACTCCTCCGGCGTGGGGCCATGCACGTGCAGCTTGTAGTGGATCCGACGCATGAACGCCTCCTCGACGAGGTCCGAGGGCTTCAGGTTCGTCGAGAAGACCAGCAGCGTATCGAACGGCACCGGGAACCGTCCACCGGTGTGGAGCGTGAGGAAGTCGATCCGCTTCTCGAGCGGCACGATCCACCGGTTCAGCAGGTCGCGCGGCGGGATCCGCTGGCGTCCGAAGTCGTCGAGGATGAGCACGCCGCCGTTCGCCTTCAACTGGAACGGGGCCTGGTACATCTTGGTATGCCGATCGTACTGGAGATCGAGCTGGTCGAGCGTGAGCTCGCCGCCCGTGATAACGACGGGCCGGGCCACCTGTACGTAGCGGCGGTCGTACTCCGGCGCGGTCTTGAGCCACTCGGGACCGTCGCCGGCGCTGGTGTCCTCCTGCGGCACTTCGTGGTGGTACACCGGGTCGTAGAGCACGATGATCTGCCCATCCACCTCGGTGGCGTATGGTATATAGAGCGTTCCCCCCAGCAACCTGGCGATGGTCTCGGCGATCATCGTCTTGCCGTTGCCGGGGGCCCCGTACAGGAACAGCGACTTGGCGGAATTGATCGCAGGACCGAGCATCTCCAGCGTCGAATTCGTGATCACCATGCCCTGGAACCCGGCGCGCACGCCTTCTCGCGCGATGTGCACCCGCGAGATCGACTGCCGCATCGTCCACTCGCGGTACTGATCGAGCGGTACCGGTGCCGGGCCCACGTACTGACTGGAAGCCAGCGCCTCGCGGGCACGGTCCCGCCCTGCCCCGGTGAGGTCGAACAGATAGCCGCCGCGGCTGTGCCCGGTAGTGCCCCGCACTTCCACGAACCGGCGCTGCTGGAGCGTCAGGAGCTGGTCGTCCACGAAGGTGAACGGCAGGCGGATCGTCTCGACGAGCTGCTGCCCGGTCCGGACACCCTGCACGTACAGGGTTTTGAGCAGAAGGTCGATCACGTATTCGGCCCCGAGCCCGGTGGCCGCCAGCGTTTCGGGCATCGGCGGCCGATCGGACCGGCCCCAGGACTCGAGGCGCTGCGGGGCGGCGGTGGTCATCGGAATCCCTCCGGGGTGCAGACGATCGTATCGCCCACCCCGGTGCCGCTCGCCTGGAGCGTGCCCGCGGGGAGCTCGAGCGCCGTGGCCGCCGCCCGGTGCCAGTTCGTGCGCGCGCCGGGCGCCAGCGCGTGGTAGACCGCCACCACGGCGCCGCCGGCGTCCAGAAAGGCCACGTCGAGCGGGAACCGCATGCCGAGCATGTGGACCGCCCGGCAGGGGTCGAGCAGGAGCCCTTCGCCCGCGGGCAGCGCGGGCCGGCCCAGCAGGCCGCGCAAGCGGAGCCACCAGCGGTCGGCGACCCCGATCCGCTCGCCGAGCAGGCGGCCGCGCCCGTTCGCCGCCCGCACCCGCCGCATCAGCCGGTCTTTCCCAGGGCTTCGTAGATCTGGATGATCGCGGACCCGAGGATCACCACGAACATGGCCGGAAAGATGAACAGCACGAGCGGAAAGACCAGCTTGATCGTGGTCTTGGCCGCCGCTTCCTCGGCGCGCTGCCGGCGCTTCGTGCGCATGGTGTCGGCGTGAACCCGGAGCGCAGTCGCCACCGAGGTGCCGAAGCGGTCGGTCTGGATCAGCATCGCCATGAGCGACCGGATGTCCTCCATGCCGGTGCGGTCGCCCATGTTGCGGAAGGCCTCGTCGCGCGGCGTGCCGGCGCGGATCTCGAGGTTCACCAGGGCGAGTTGCTCGCTCAGCACCGGGCTCAGCCGTTCGATTTCCTCGGACACGCGGACCAGGGCCTGGTTGAGGCCCAGCCCCGCCTCAACGCACACCACCAGGAGGTCGAGCGCGTCGGGCAGCGCCCGCTGCATCTCCTTCTGCCGCCGGGTGATCCGGGACTTGAGAAAAAACGAGGGGAAGATGTAGCCGAGCGACGCAAACCACGTCGTGGCGAGAACGCCCGCCATCGACGTCATTCCGAGCACCGACAGAAAGAACACCGACGTGGCCCCGAGCCCGATCGGCAGGGCGATGCGCGAGCCGAGATAGATGGGGACCGCGGTGCGGCCGGGATAGCCCGCCTGGATCAGCTGGAGGCGGAGCCCGGAAACGTCGGCGTGCCGGTCCTGCACCTGCTCGCCCAGCGACTGGAGCAGCGCCGCGACCTTTTCGGCCCGCGCCTGCCGGCGCCGGCGGCCGAGCGTCTCCCGCGCGTGGGGATCGAGCGGGTCGAACTCCGACAGCCGCGTGGCCAGGGTGGGCTGCCGGCTCGGCGCCACGTCGGCGAGAAAGAGGAAGGCGCAGGCGACCGAGAGCGCGACAAATACGACGGCCAGAATCAGGAGCACGGCGCCCTCAGATCTCGATGTCGATGATCTTGCGGATCCACAGGAAGCCCACGATCTGCATGACCACCGCCAGGAAGACGAGCAGCTTCCCGATCGGGTGGGTGAAGAGGAGCTTCATGTAGGGCGGGTTCAGCAGGTAGATCAGGAAGCCCACGATGATGGGGAGCACCGCGAGCGTGTAGCCGCTGAAACGGCCCTGCGCCGTGTATACGCGGAGCTGACGCCGGATGGTGAAGCGGGCGCGGATCACGGTGGCGAGGTTGTCCAGCACCTCCGCCAGGTTGCCGCCCACCTCACGCTGAATGAGGATGGCGGTGACGAGGATCCGGACGTCGACCAGCGCGACGCGATCGGCCATCGCGATGATGGCGTCGTCGAACGGCAGGCCGAACCGCTGTTCCTCGAAGGTGCGCTGGAATTCGGTCGAGATCGGGTCCTTCAGCTCCTCGGCCACCATTTTGAACCCGGCGGACAGCGGGTGCCCGGCCCGGATGGCCCGGCCGAGCAGGTCGATGGCTTCCGGCAGCGAGCCCTCGAAGGCATCAACCCGCTTTTGCCGCTTCCGCTTGAGAAACCAGATGGGCACGTAGGCAGCCACGGCCGCCGCGACGAGCGCGAAAGGCCAGAACCGGGACAGGGTGAGCACCGCCGCGCCGGTTCCGATGCCGAGACCGGCGCACATGAAGAGCAGCGCTTCCACGCTCGTTGCGGACCCGGCCTGCTGGACCAGGACCCCGAGGTCCCGGATGCGCGGCGTGGTCGCCGAAAGCTGCTGCAGCCACGCCGGCTGGTCGCGGTCCGCGCGCCGGAGCAGCCCGGGACCCCCCTCCACGGCGTCGAGCGCGCCGATCCCCTGCAGCTGGTGCACGACCGATCGGCGTCGCTTCGTCTCCTGGAAGAACTCGATCAGCAGCGCGACGCCCACCGCGCCGAACGTTACCGCGAGGAAGACCAGTGCCGCGGCGATCCACGAGCTGGCGGGAATGTTCACCAGCGTTCCCGGCCGTGGCCGCGGCCGTCCCGGTTGAGGAAGAGCAGCGCCGAGAGATCGACGCCGTACGCCTTGAGCCGCTCGGTGAACTTGGGCCGGATGCCGGTCGCCATGAAGCGGCCGACCACGCGATCGTCCTCGCCGATGCCCTGCCGCTCGAAGGTGTAGATGTCCTGCATGGTGATGACGTCGCCTTCCATGCCGGAGATCTCGGCGATCTGGGTGATCTTCCGGGCGCCGTCGCTGAGGCGACTCACCTGGATGACCACCTGAATGGCGCTGGCGATCTGCTGGCGCATCGCCTTGTCCGGCAGGTCCAGGCTCGACATCGAGATCATGGTCTCGAGGCGGCTCAGGGCGTCGCGCGGCCCGTTGGCGTGGAGCGTGGTGATCGAGCCGTCGTGGCCGGTGTTCATGGCCTGGAGCATGTCCACCGCTTCGCCGCCGCGGCACTCACCCATGATGATCCGGTCGGGCCGCATACGGAGGGCGTTGATCAGCAGCAGCCGCTGCGGCACCTCCCCCGAGCCCTCGACGTTGGCCGGCCGGGTCTCCAGCCGCACCACGTGCGGCTGCTTGAGCTGGAGCTCGGCGCTGTCCTCGATCGTGACGATCCGCTCGGTGGGCGGGATGTAGGACGAGAGGATGTTGAGCAGCGTCGTCTTGCCCGCGCCGGTGCCGCCCGAGATCAGGATGTTGAGCCGCGCGCGGACGATACCCTTGAGCAACTCGAGCATCGGCTCGGTGAGGCTCTCCTTGCCGAGCAGGTCCTCGCCGCTGAGCGCGTCGCGCTTGAACTTTCGGATCGAGAGGTGCGGCCCGTCGAGCGCGAGCGGCCGGATGATGGCGTTGACGCGCGACCCGTCGGGCAGGCGTGCGTCCACCATCGGCGAGCTGTCGTCGATCCGGCGGCCCACCGCCGAGACGATCCGGTCGATCACCTGGAGCAAGTGGCGGTCGTCCTGGAACCGCACGTCGGTGGTCTCGAGCTTGCCGTACCGCTCGATGTACACCTGCTTGTAGGTGTTGACCAGGATGTCCGAGACCTCCGGGTCCTGCATCAGCGGCTCGATCGGGCCCAGGCCGAAGATCTCGTCCAGCACCTGGCGGACCAGCTCTTCCCGCTCCTCGAAGTTGAGCGGGGCCGATTCCTGGGCCAGGAGGTCGTGGACCACCTTGCGGATCGCGTCGACCACCTGATCGCGCGAGAGCTTGTCGAGGCTGGACAGGTTGAGCCGCTCGATCAACCGGCGGTGTACCCGGGACTTGATGTCCTGGAAGAACTGGCGGCTGGCGCCGGGCGGGGCACCCGGCCCCCCTCCGTTCGCATCTCGCCTGACCGGCGGACCGGAGCTGGTGTCGGCCGACCGCTCCCAGGGCATGCGCGGACGGGGATCGGACGATCCCGGGTTCGGGGCTGGACTGTTCGCTGCCGGACTGCTCATGTCTCACCCCCCGACTTCTTCGGCTTGATCTTCCCGAGGAACTGAGCCACCAGCCTGGCGCCGCGGCCCGAACGGCCGTTCTCCGCCCCCAGCCCCGCAATCTGCGCGCCGAGTGCCTTCACATCCCGCGTGTACCGGGAGTTCCCGTTGAGCACGATCGGCTTCCCCGCGTTGATGGACCGGATCACCGATTCGTAGTCATTGCTGAGGGTGCAGAACACCTTCACGCCGAGGGTCTGCTCCACCTCCTTGAGGCCGATCTCGTCGTCCGGCTGGAAGCGGTTCACCACCAGCCGCATCTGCTCCAGACCTCGCGGGAGCACTCGCTTCAGCATCGGGAGACCCCGCTGAACGTTCCGGAGCGATGGAAGGTCGAGGTTGACGACCACATAGACGTGGTCCGACTGGTCGAACGCGGCCAACGTCGCTGGAGAGAAGGACTTGGACGTGTCGATGATGACGTACTCGTAATGCCCCCGGAGATAGTGCAGGATCTTCCGGACATCGTCCGGCGAGGCGACCTCGGCCCGGTCGGGATGGAAGGGTGCGGAGAGCAGGTGCACACCGGACGGGTGCTGCTCGATGTAGGAGGCGAGCAGGCCGGCGTCCATCCGATGAAAGTTCTGCACCATGTCGACGAAGTTGAACCGCGGCTGCACCCCGAGCAGCAGGGCCACCTCGCCCAGCTCGAGGTCCAGATCCACCAGGAGGGTCTTCTTGCCGGTGAGTCGGTGCAGGACCACCGCGAGATTGGCCGCCAGCGTGGTGGAGCCCGAGCCGCCCTTCGCGCCGAAGATGGCGAAGACCTGTCCCGGCTTCCGCGAGCCGCCCGCGGCGCCACCGCCGAGCTGGGCGGCGAGCCGATTCAACGACTCCTTGAGCTGATCGCTGGAGACCGGCTTGGGGAGATAGTCGGAAACGCCGGCCCGCATCGCGGCCAGCAGCTGGTGCGATGTCAGCGTCGGCCCGGCCGCGAGCACCCGCTGGTGGGGATGCGCGTCGGCGAGGAACTGCATCAACTTGAGTCCGAGGTCCGGGTCGTCCTCGAGGTCGATGACGAGCAGGTCCGGGCTCGCCTGCCTCAGCGCCCGGACCTGCTCCTCACCGAAGTCCTCGAACCGCTGCGAGAGCTCGAGGGCCATCTTGAAACCCCAGCCACCCTCGACCAGCACCTCCCGCACCCGGTCGCGAAATCGCGCCTCCGTCGAAACCAGCGCGAGCCGCACGTGCGAATGAGCCACCCCTCAGCCTTTCCAGCCCGGGCCCGTCACTCGACGAGCTGGAGCTTCTTGATGAGCGATCCCTGGTAAGGACTCAGCGGCCCGGTGGCGCGGGCGAAGTACATGAACCGCCCGTACACGGTCGCGTGCGCGTTCTCCTGACCCTCCAGGAAGATCACCGCCAGGTTGTTGAACACCATATCCGTACGGCCGCTCTGGATCTGCGTCGGATCGAACAGCGGCACCATCATCACCCGCGGGCTGTTCTCCCAGTTCGGGTACGGTTGGTTGCACGCGCCGCCTGCATCCTTCTTCATGACGGCACCGGACACGAACCCCACGTGATCGGGATGGGCGAACTCCTGCCAGCACGCGCCCGGATCCAGGTCCATCAGCGCCTGCATCCCCTGATTCGTCGGGCCAATCATGTTGCCCGGCTTGTTCAGGTAGGTCGAATCGAGGTCCTGCGGCTCGTTCGTGATCGCCACGGGCGCAGGGTTGCAGTTCGCGATGTTCCACTCGTACCAGTTGGCGCCGTTGTTGGGTTCCTGGCCGCCGTAGGCGCCCGGATTGCTGCTGTCGTACGGCATCACCCAGGGGTAGAAGAACCCTGGAGAGGGCGCGTCCTGGGGATTGGACATCTTGATCGGCATGGGGCGACCATAATCGTCCCAGTAGAGCTTGTGCGGGGTGAACGTGTCGTCGGCGTACCAGTTGTTGGCGTTGTTCCGCCAGGAGCTGCCATAGCCGGTCCATTGGGCCGCGTTGGGATTGTCCGGATCCTGGTACCGGGCGTAGGTATCGCCGGCAGTCTCGTCGAACTCCCACCCCTCGCCCTTATTGCCACCGCCCTGCTGTCCCGCGATGTCGTAGAGCCGGTTCTGCGGGTTTCCCGGATCGGTGTCCTGGTCGACATCGTGCCAGATGTCGGGCACCGCAAACGGCTTCACGCACTTGCCGGTGCCGGCGTTCACCGCCTGCGCCGCGGCGCGGGCGGCGATCGGGACGAAGTCGAGCCCGAGCAGGTTCCCGAACCACGTGGCGGTGGCTGCCCGGCGGATCCAGACCCGGACCTTCTGGCTGTCCGGAATCACCTGGATGTAGGCCTCCGGGCTGTTGATCACGCGCCGGACCCCGGAGTCGGAGACGAACGGTCCGGTGGTGTCGATCGACTGCCAGCCGACGTAGTTTCGCCCGGCATAGACATAGGCCGAGTCGCCGGCCTCCTCCCGCATCAGCAGCGGATCGCCGTTCAGGAACTCCGCCGCCCCGCCCAGCGCCGCGGCATCCGCGGCCCGCTGGGCGTCGCTCCGTACCTTGAGCAGCATACCGAGGTCCACCGCTAACGCGGCCATGCCGAGCAGCGCGAACAGCGACACCGCCATGATGGCCACCGACGCGCCCCGCTCGTTCGACCACACGTCCCGTATCCGCATACCGTCTCCTCTGCCCCGCCGAATTCGCGTCTTCCGTCGAGAAGCGTTGTCATTCATCACGTCACCGCCCGCCGGTCCCTCCCTGCTCCTGAGCGCCCGGAGTGCCCGGCGCCGGCCGCTCCAGCGGCCGCTGCCAGTTCCAGTGGTCCGGCTCGCCCGTGGGCATGGGCGTGGGCTGATCGGCCGCGGTCACCAGCTGCGGGGTGATCAGGACCAGCAATTCCGTGCGGCGCTGGCGCAGATTCTTGGAGCGGAACAACTCGCCCAGAATCGGAATGTCGCCCAGCACCGGGATCTTCGAGACGTTGTCGATGGTGGAGTTGTCCAGCATCCCCGCGATGGCGAGGTACTGCCCCTCCCGCAGCTCCACCTCGGTCTGCGCCTTCCGCGTGAGGATCGAGGGAATGACGAATCCGCTGATGACCAGGCCGTTGGCGAAGTCGAGCGAGGACACCTCCGGCTCCAGCTTGAGCCGGATCGAGCCGCTCCGGGTGATCGTGGGGGTGAACCGGAGCCGGACGCCGAACTCCTCGAACTGAATGCCGATCGCGCCCTGCACGCCTCCCCCCTGCACGGCGGGGAAGGGGAACCGGCCGCCGGCCAGGAAGTAGCCCTCCCGGCCGGGGAGCACCATCAGGTTGGGCTCGGCGAGGCTGCGGAAGTCGCCGCGGCCCTCCGCTGCCTGGATGAACGCCTGCAGGTTCGCGATCCCATTGTCGAGCAGGAAGGTGATGGTCCCGTCAGCACTGGTCGACCCGCTCCAGTTGCCGTTGTCGCTCAGGTCTTGCGGGTTGAGCACCTGGAGGTTCGCGCTCCAGTCCTTGAGCGCGCTCCGGTTGATCTCGGCGAACCGCACCTTGAGCAGCACCTGCACCTGCGGCGGCGTCACCAGGTTGTCGATGATGGTGGCGCCGGTCGTGCGCGCGATATCCACCGCGCGCTGCGCGGCAACCGGGTCCTTGACCGAGCCGCTCAGGGTGATCGAGCTGCCGCTCGCCGACACGGTAATCTCCTCGTTGGGCAGCAGCGAGCGGAGGTAGCGTTCCAGCGCAGGCGCATCTGCCGTCACCTCAACCGAATAGACCTTCACCTCGGACGTGTTGTCCCAGATCAGGAGCGTCGTCGAGCCGAGCGTCCGGCCGTTGATGACCACCTCGGTGGGGGAGACGATGGTCACTTCGGCGATGTTGGGATCGCCGACGGAAAAGCGTTGAAGCGGCACCGGGCTGATGAAGAGCGCCGACGCGCCCCGGGAGACCGAGATCACCCGCTCGGCCTGGCTCACCACACGCTGCGCTGCCGCCGGCGTCGCCGCCAGGCCGGTCAGCACGAGAAGACCCGACAGCAGCCGGCCAGCCCACGACCGAACCCGCGGACAAAAAGCGTGGCTCACGGCGCTCCCAGAGTTGGAGTGATCGTCGATCCTGCCCGGCTCTAGAACTTCTGCAGCGTGCGCTGACCACCTCGGTATACCTCGATGACGGTCGCGGCCGGCTCCGGCACGGCCGCCTGGACGGCCGCGGCGCGACGCGGGCC